>CAXTNA010000022.1:0-5252 GCA_964245535.1 uncultured Acidobacteriaceae bacterium
CTTCCCCACCGGCACCAATCAGATGAATAACTCCCCGCCGGATCAGGTCACCGAATTTCAGCAGCTTGTGTCGACAACGGCCGGCCGCATCCTGCCCATCTTTGGCGCTTCGCTCTTCGCCAATGTCCCAAGTACGTTTGCTCCTGTTATCGATGTCCCGGTGGGGTCCAACTATGTGATTGGGCCTGGGGATGAGATAGCCATTCAACTCGCCGGACAGGTGAACCAGCAGTTCGATCTGACCGTGGACCGCACAGGCGCCATCAGCGTGCCGGGACTTGGGGCTGTGCACATTGCCGGGGTTCCGGCCCGCGAACTGAACAGCTTTTTGCACAACCAGTTCTCGCATCTTTACCGGAACTTTACGCTGAACGCCAACCTTGGGTCGCTACGCACGATTCAGGTCTTTGTCGTCGGGGAGGCGCGTCGGCCGGGCAGCTACTCTATTTCGTCGCTGAGCACCCTGCTGAATGCGATCTTCGCCTCCGGCGGACCGTTGCCGGATGGTTCGCTGCGTGACATCCAGGTCAAGCGCGATGGTAAAACGCTGGTGCACTTTGATTTGTATGACCTGCTGCTGCGAGGAGATAAAAGTAACGACGTCCGCCTTGTTTCCGGCGATGTTATTTTCATTCCTTTCGTCGGCCCGCAGGCGGCCATCAGCGGCAGTGTGAACACACCGGGCATCTACGAACTGAAAGGCCCAACGTCGATCAAGGATCTCATCCAGCTAGCCGGAGGCGAAACGGCCGTGGCCGGTGAGAGCGGCATCCGTTTGGAGCGTGTGTATGAGCACAGCATGCGCAGCGTCGAAGACGTGAATCCAGCTACGGAAGGCACCCAAAGGGTACAAAACGGTGACATTGTTTCGGTTCTTTCCATCGTGGAGCGTTTCCGCAATGCGGTGACGTTGCGTGGCAATGTGGCCAATCCGGGCCGTTATGTTTGGCGTTCCGGCATGCGGGTCAGCGATCTGATTCCAAACAAGGCCTCGTTGATTACCCGCAATTATTGGAGCAAGCAGAATCAGCTGGGTACCTTTGTGCAGGATTACCTGCCCAACAGCAACATCTCACCGCAGGCTGGGCAAGGAGCTTTGCAGCTGCGCAGCGCGGCACGGGCCCAGGAAAACACGCCCGCTCCCCAACAACCTGGGGCAAGCACCACGGCAACAACCGGCAACAACAGCGGCACGGGAACCGGGGACACGCAACGCGAAACGATCGCCACCACGTCTCGCAACAACGGCGGCGCCGAGGCGGGCGGCAACTCTGTCGGTACGGCGCTTACGGAAAACAGCAGTAACTTTCCCGCGCAAAACGATGTAATCCTGAGTGCTCCGGACATCGACTGGAGCTACGCCGTTATCCAGCGCCTCGGTGCAGACAACCTCCGCACGACCCTGATCTCCTTCAATCTCGGCAAGCTGGTGCTGGATGGCGATGCTTCCCAAAATCTGGAACTGCAGCCGAACGATGTGGTCACGATTTTCTCGACCGCCGACATTCGCGTTCCCACGCTGCAGCAGACGCGTTATGTGCGGCTGGAAGGTGAGTTTGTCGCTGCGGGCGTGTATAGCGTCATGCCGGGCGAAACCCTGCGCAGCTTGCTGCGGCGTGCCGGCGGGTTCACTTCGGAGGCGTATCTATACGCTTCGGAGTTCACACGGGAGTCTACCCGCCGTGTCGAGGCCCAACGACTGCAGGAGTATGCCGATCAATTGGACGCGCAAATCTCGGCAGTAACGGCAAACACCACGGCACGGGCGATCTCCTCCTCCGACCAAACCGCAGCGACCGCTTCAGAAGCGGACGCACGCAATGCCGTGGCGCGGCTGCGTCGTGTGACCCCGAGCGGGCGCATCGTTCTGGATTTGCGGCCCAATAGTCTGGGTGTCGACACGTTGCCGGATTTGGCGCTTGAAGATGGAGATCGCTTCGTGGTGCCGCGCGTGCCCTCGAACATTACCGTTCAGGGACAGGTTTATAACGCCAACGCCTTCGTTTACGCGCCGCATCAGCGCATGGCGGAGTATCTGCGACGCGCAGGCGGACCGGATCGCGAGGCGGACAAGAAGCGTGAGTTTATCCTGCGTGCGGACGGTTCTGTGATCAGTCAGCAGTACACCGATATCAAACGTGCGCCCGTGTTTCCCGGTGACACGCTGGTGATTCCACCGGTGATCGATCGCCGTGGGATCTTTCAACGTGTGGTCGACGTCGCCGGCATTGTGAACGGCTTTGGGCTGAGCGCCGCTACCCTTTACCTTTTCACGCGTTAAGGAATCGAGGGCACGATGGCTATTCTTTCCACAAGCCTGCTACCCTGCGCGCATAGTTTTCGGAACGGTTTTGCAACAATCCGTACCGGGGTGACCCGGCAAAGATGAAGGCCATGGTCAACGAAGAGATCCAAACCGAGCGGCTGCCCTACGACACCGAGCCGATCCCCGAGGAAGGGATCGATCTTGTCGCGGTTTTTTCAGCGCTGCTGTCGGAGTGGCGCATTGCCCTAGCTATCTTCGCGCTGGTCGCTCTCGGCGGTTTGGCGTATGTGTCCTCTTTGAAGCCGCAGTATGTCGCATCGGCGACCTTTTTGCCGTCACAGGGGCGTACGGAAGCGGACTCACTGGCGTCCATTTTTTCCGCTCGCGGTCCCGGTACTTTGTACATCGGCCTTCTGCGAAGCCGCACCGTGCAAGATGACATCATTGATCACGCGCACCTTCTGCAGCTGTTCCATACCACCAGCTACGAAGCCGCGCGGGGGATGCTTGCCTATAAAAGCGGCTTTTCTGAAGGCCCCGACTCGATCATTACCATCACCGTGCGTGACGTCAGTTCTTCCAACGCAGCCATGATTGCCAATGCATACCTTCAAGGGTTGCAAGACCTGAGCGATCGCATGGCGCAGGCCCAGGCAGCACAAACGCGCCGATTTTATGACAAACAGCTGGAAGAGCAGCGCGTGCAGTTGAACAAGGCAGAAGATGCGTATGCACAGCTGCAGGAGCGTACGGGGGAGGTTGCGCCGGGAACGCAGGCCGCTATCGCGATCGGCGATATCGCGAACCTGCGTAACCAGATCAAAGGACTTGAGGTGCAACTTGCAACCTTGAAGCAAAGTGAAACAGACCAAAATCCTGAGGTGCAGCGGCTGCGTTCGCAAATTGCGGAGGTGAAGGCACAGGAACGTGCCCAGGAAGCCGATGGCAGGACAACGCCGGTAGGCGCCTCGCCGTCTGCGGCACGTATTCCTGCGGTGAACCTCGAACTCAACCGCGCAGAACGCGACGTCGCCGGGCACACGGGTCTTGTTACTTCATTGAGTTCGCAGTTTCAAGCGGCACGTTTGGATGAAGACTTCTCCCATCCGGCCATCCAAATTATTGATCGGGCGTATGCACCGGAGGCGCGGGCGTGGCCGCCGCGCGATTCCTACAACGCCGCAGCCGTGGGCTTTGCCTGCCTCGCTGCGCTCCTGGTGGTCGTCATTAAGCTGGTCATACGACGCATTCTCGAGAATCCGATACGGCGTGTGAGCTTGCGCCGCCTGCGCCGGGCTTTTTAAAAGGAATGCTCGATGGCTGCTTTCAGTAAATCCAGCTACGGGGATCGCCGGTCCTTTGCGGGACCGGAGGCGCCCTGGGCCACGTTTACCGGCTGTTTGCTGATCGTCTTTCTTGTGCTGTTTCCCAAGGGTGGGTTTCGGTTGGGTGGATTGCCGCTTACCTGGGGTTATCTGCTGCTGGTGCTTGTTACCCCGATCGCCATTGCGGTTCGTTTTTTGGCAATGCCGTTACGGTTTCCGCGCCGCATTTTGGCAGTCACCCTGATGCTGCTGCCGATGCAATTGCTCTTTCTCTACGCGGGAAAATATTACGGAGTCTCGAATCCACAATTTACCTTTAGCACCTTTGTCGGATTGTTTGCGCTGCCGTGGATTTTTTTGCTGTTGTTTTCGCCCTTCTTTCCGTTGCTCAATGGCGAGCGCCTGGCACATTGGTTCCGCAACTGCGTCTTTTTTGCGGCAGCGTGGGGAATCTTTTTGTTCTTTCTACACCCGCTCTGGGGTCACTTCATTGAAGTCCCATACCTGACTGTAAACGCCTCTGATTTTGGAGAGCTTGAGTCCACCAAGAGCATCTCGCGCGGGCTGTTTTTTAAGTTGATCTCGACCTATAACAACGGAAACCTGTATGGCGTTTCAACGCTGCTGCTGTTGCCGTTGTATTTGCGTTTGGAACCGCACCGGGCGCGCCGCTTTACCATTCGCATTGCGCTTCTGCTCACCCTGTCTCGCACGGTGTGGGTGGGACTCATTCTGAATGAGGTGCTCTCGCTCTTACCGCACCTTTTACGGCAGGTAAACACCTTTCCGATGCTGTACCTTGGTGAAGCTCGACGGCGGTTTTTTGTCGTTTTGACGACGATCGCCTTTGCGTTTGCATCGGTCACGTTTACGACGTGGCAAGGGGGCAAGCTGGCGTTTCTACTCGACCGCACGCTGGGAAACCGCCTGGGTGAGGTCAACGCAGCGCAAGGAACCAGTTTTCTGCCGGAGCACGCGTTATATGGCTTCCAGGAGGTACTGTATGCTTCGGCTGCGCAGTACTGGGGCTGGAGCGGCTTGATCGCGTTTACGCTTATCATGCTGAGCCCCGTTGTGATTTATCTGTGGGATCCGACGGTGCTGCGCTCGCCGTTGCAACGAGCAGCGTTCAAGGGGCTGCTGATTTACATCGTGATGGCCGGGGGTGATGGCGCTCTCGACTTTATTCCGGTGATGGCCTTCTACTGGTTCGTATACGCGGTTTTCTTGTCCGGCTGGCCGGGACGTCGCGCGACGCTGGGCAGCGACCGACGCAAAGCCCAAGACCTGCGATCGACGCCGGGCTTCGCACGAACACTGGCCGAGGGCTGAACGGGTTCTTCTCTGGTCCTGCATCTATTTTGGGCTACACTGGCTCGTGTTGCACGAGACCTTTCCGGCATCGGTCCAGTTTCGTCCCGAGTGGGGCATATGCTGAATCGCTTCCGGGAACTTCTGCAGGATCATGGTTCGGTAGGGCTGCTGCCGTACGTTGGCGGCCGCCTCCGCTGGCGGATACGGGACCGCCTGATTGCGCGCCGCCTCGGAGCGCCCGGCTTCCGTGCCGCGCGTGCGCCGCGTTTGCTGGGCGCCGGTTTTCTGGAACTCGGACCGGATTTTCATGCACGCGATTTCCTTTGGCTTGAGGCCGTGACCCGCTA
>CAXTNA010000022.1:5262-11402 GCA_964245535.1 uncultured Acidobacteriaceae bacterium
GCGAAGGGTGAAGGGGGACCCTTTCGGCCGCGACTCAGAGTCGGCGCTGCCGCCCGGCTTTCCGACAGCGTCCATATCGCTTGCCTGCGCGAGGTCACGATCGGAAATCACCTGCTCTGCGGGAGCCATGTGCTCATCAGTGATCATGCGCATGGCGACTATCGCGGTTCTGGGCAGGGTTCTGGCGGCAGCGATCCGGCCGTGCCGCCGGCACAACGCCCGCTGGTCTCAGCGGCTCCGGTGAGCATTGGCCATAACGTATGGCTGGGCGATGGGGTGGCCGTGCTGGCCGGCGCGGAGATTGGGGATGGCTGCGTGATTGGAGCGCATGCGGTGGTCACCGGCGTCATTCCACCATATACGGTCGCGGTAGGTACGCCGGCGCGTCCGATCCGGCGATGGGACGAAACTGCGCGTGCATGGGTGCCATTTTCTGCTGCGGACGGCGGCTGAGGAGCTTGCCTGAGGGCTGCGGGTTGCACTGAGTGAGGTTTGAGGGCTGAGGTTTCAGGGGTGAGGTACGGCTAGACTTCGTTTGGGCTTTCAGCGGGGCTTTCTTTTGGTTGAGATTTGAAGACGAAGCACGATCCGGCACCGCACCGATGCAGATCGGGGAAGCGCTTGGTATCCTAGCCCGGATGCTGATCTGCACTCCGGCGGTCCACCCGTGAGCCGTGCCGCCTGTACTATTGTCTCGCCGAATTACCTCCATTTTGCACGGACGGTCGCTGCCTCGTATGTGGCGCAGCACTCGGACCAGCAGTTCTTCGTGCTCATCGTTGCGGATGTAACGGACCCTGCGCCGTTCCAGCTCGATGCCACCTTCATCCCGGTGCTGGTGCGCGAGATCGGTTTATCCGATGTCGATGCGGAAGCGATGAAGTATGACATTTTGGAGCTCAATACGAACGTCAAACCGACGTTTCTGAAATATTTGCTCACACGTCATGCGCTCGACGCCGTGGTGTATCTCGACCCTGACATTTTTGTGTATGCGCCGCTCGATCCGGTATTCGATGCCCTCCAATCGGGTGCCTCTGCCGTTTTGACCCCGCACATGACCACGCCCGTTTTCGATGGCCGCTCCCCAGGGGAGCAGGACCTGCTCTTTAACGGCACCTACAATTTGGGATTTATCGCGATCGCGGCCTCCGGCGAGGGCCGGCGTTTGCTGAATTGGTGGGAGGCGCGGTGCCTTGCGCTCGGTTTCAGCGAAGGCCGCACAGGGCTGTTTGTCGATCAGAAATGGGCCAATCTGATGCCTGGGCTATTTGAGGGTGTGGCGATTTGCCGGGATGCAGGGCTCAATATGGCCTATTGGAATCTCCATGAGCGCGTGTTGCATGCGGCGGAGGAGGGGTACGCCGTGGAAAGTCCGGTGAGTGGACGCGTGCCGCTGCGTTTTTTTCACTTTTCCGGGATCGAGCTCCTGGAGGAAGATGCCGAGAGGGGGGCGACGCTGTCGCGGAATACCGACCGCTTCACGCTGGAAACCCGACCGGATCTCCAGCCGCTCTTCATGGCGTACCGAGCCGCGGTGCGCGCGAACCGAGCACCTGCCGCACAAGCCCTGCCGTATGGGTGGGATCGCTTTTCGGATGGAACGGCGGTAAATCGGCTTGCGCGGCGGTTGTTTGCGGCGCATGCGGCACACTTTACCCGGGCGGAGGGCGGCAGCCCCGATCCCTTCGGAGCCCTCGATCCCTTCGATGCCCTCAATCCTTTCGATGCGGCAGGTCCGTTTGCGCAATTTGCGCGCGCGCAGGGCTTGGTGCGCGGGAAGGCCGGCCCGCAGAAGTCGACCTGGAAGCAGTTCGACCCCGATGATCGGCGAGTGCGCGCGGTGCACCGGATGCTGCGCTGGGCGTTGCGGGCGCTGGGTCCCCATCGCTATGAGTTGCTGATGCGTTATTTGGCACACATCACCGTTTTACGGCACCAGGGTGTGTTTTTACGCGATCCTCGATGGCCTGCAGAGGCAGGCGACAAGGCAGGGAAGTGAGTACGAACTCATCATCGTCCACCGGAGCGTTTGAAGCAGAAAAGGCTGGAAGCAGGGCGCGCGTCCAGCCTCTGCCAAACGCCCCGGTCCGGACCGAAGCCGTACGAAAACGGCTGCTGGTGGTCAAACTCGGGGCCATCGGCGACGTCATCATGGCGATACCGGCGGCCGCCCTGCTGCACGCGGCAGGGTACACCGTAGACTGGGTCGCCAGCGAGGCAGTTGCGCCGGTGCTGCGGTTGTATTCGTGGATCAACGTGATTGAAGTGGGGGAGGCGAAGCTGCTGCGCGGCAGCGTACCGGAGCGCTTGCGGCATATGACCGCCCTATGGCGGACCTTGCGGGAAATTTCGGCTGGCCGCGCGCCCTACGCACTTTGTGCCACGCTGTATTACGACCGCCGCTACCAGCTCTTGACGCTCCTCGTGCGCGCCCACCGGCATATCAGGCTTTCGTGGGGGGACCGGGCGACCCGCCTGCTCCCTGGACGACACCATACGGACGAGTATGCCCGCCTTCTTACGGGCAAGCCGGATGGCGAGACGCCGAACCAGCTCCCCCCGGTTCCCGTGCCCGTTGCGGCGCTGCCTCGCTTGACGAGACCCGTTTCTGTGGAGCGTCCGCGGGTGGTGCTGGCACCGGCGGGCGCGCGCAATCTGCTGCGTGAGGATGCGCTGCGTCGATGGCCGCTGGCGCACTATGTCACAACGGCCGAAGCGCTGCTTGCGGTGGGCTGCGAGGTCGTGCTCGCCGGCGGTGCCGATGACCGCTGGGCTTCGGAGGCTTTTGCAGCGCTCAAGGAGGCAGCACCACCGGACAGCTTTGCCGACCTGATCGGCGAGCTGTCTCTCGTGGACACTTTGGCTCTGCTGCAATCGGCTGCCGTCACCGTCACGCACGATACCGGCCCTTTGCACCTGGCCGGCATCACGTCAACGGCGATCGTGACGATCTTCGGCCCGACCGATCCGCATGGCCGCTTACCGCAGCGGGCCAACTGTGTTGCCTTGTGGGGCGGTGAGGGCTTCGCATGCCGGCCCTGTTATGACGGTCGCGACTATGCGCCCTGTACGCACAACGGCTGCATGGCGCAGGTGACGCCGGCGCTTGTTCTTGCACAGGTGCGAAGTCTGTTAGCGGCACGGGCCGCGGGACGCCTGCTGCCACCACGGGTGTTGACGCCGAACCATGCAGCGCTGCTTGCGATTGAAGCACGTGCGATCGACACACCTGCCGGAAGGACAGAATCGAAGTGAGTACCTCAGAGGAGATTTCAGGCTCGCCTGCCCTTTTTCTGGACCGGGATGGTGTGGTCAATCAGGAGATCGGCTATCTGCACCGGCCTGAGGATGTGCGCTGGGTGGAGGGCATTTTTTCGCTGGCGCGCACCGCCCGGCGTAGCGGCTATCGGCTGGTAATCGTTACCAATCAGTCCGGGATCGCGCGTGGACTCTACACCACGGCCGAATTTGAAGCGCTGATGAGTTGGATCGCGGCTGAGTTTCGAGCCGAAGGTGCGCCGCTCGATGCGGTGTATCACTGCCCGTACCACCCCGTGCATGGATTGGGGGCGTGGCGGCGCGAACATGAGGATCGCAAGCCTGCGCCGGGCATGCTGTTGCGGGCAGCCCGCGAACATGGGCTGGATCTCCGCCGGTCGCTTCTGGTGGGGGATCGATGCTCGGACATCGCCGCAGCCAATGCAGCAGGACTGCGCCGGGCGTTTCTGTTGCGCGGCACCGAAATAGCGCCCTGCGCGGCGCAGGCGCAGGAGATCCAGTCCCTTCGAGAGGTGGAGAACTTTTGTGCAACGCATCCTGCCGGGGGAAGCTGAAAAACGGAAGCCAGCATGACAAGCGCGTCATTACTGCGCAAACCGAACGAAGTGACCGGAGGGACAACCTGCATCGAAAAAAAGAACTCATGTATGCGCTTCCTTTGCCGATATAGAAGACGTGGCCGGTGCGGACATCAGCCTTGTGGGGGCGCCTGTGGCTGGTAGTCGGCCGGGCATCACGCTAATTGACACCCGGGGGTACACTAGAGCGAAGAACACGACGTCTATGTTGTTACTGATTTCTTTGTTATCGACTTTCGAGCGAGCCTGAACGAAGGGTGCCTTCCATAATCCAGCGTACGGATGCAGGATGGCTACCTCACCGTACCGGCAGAGCGCAAAGGGCCTTTTTCGCGCATCTGGACTCTGCCTCAACCAAAAGTCGCGGCCGATAGGAAAGTGCCGGCCGGCGATGGGGAGATGATGCGCCGGCATGTTTGAATCAGGGAACTCCGAAGAGATTGGTGCGGTTCCACAACATTTCTTCCTTCCGGATAGCTCCCAGGCTGCCAGCTATCGGCCCATTCCGCAGGCTGCGCACTCCCCAGGCCCCGGGCAGCTGTTTCGGTATCGCGTGGTGAAGCGCGGTCTGGATCTGCTGCTGATTGCCTTGTGCGCGCCGCTGGTGCTGATGCTGATCGCGATGATCGCTCTTGCCATTCGTGCCACGTCGCCGGGTCCCATCTTCTTTTCGCACCGCCGCATTCGGGGTCATGGCCGCTTCTTTTCCATGTGGAAGTTCCGGACGATGTGTGTGAACTCGGCAGAGGTGCTCGAGGATTACCTGGCAGCCAACCCGGAGGCGCGCGCGGAGTGGCGCAAGGACCATAAGCTGAAGCAGGACCCGCGGGTGACGCGCGTCGGCGAATTTCTGCGGCGCACCAGTCTGGATGAGCTGCCGCAAATCTGGAATGTGGCCCTTGGGAATATGAGCCTCGTCGGCCCAAGGCCCATCGTGGCCGCGGAGGTCGAAAAATATGGGCCGTACTTTGCGGATTATTGCCTGGTGAAGCCCGGAGTGACCGGGCTGTGGCAGGTTTCCGGCCGCAGCCGCGTCAGCTACCCGGAACGGGTGCAGCTGGATCGACGGTACGCGCACGAGTGGAGCCTTTCCACCGATGTACGCATTCTGTGCCGTACCCTGAGCTCTGTTGTCAATCAGGACGGCGCGTATTAGCGTCCGAAAGCGCGCCAGGGCACGCCCATACCGATGCGCGTAGCGGTGGTGCACCATTGGTTTGTGACGCGCGGCGGCGGCGAACGCGTGGCCGAGTGCATTGCGGCGCTGTTCCCCCAAGCTGAAATTTTCACCCTGCTTGCCCGGCCGGAGGGCGTACCCCGGACGCTGCGAAACCGGACGCTGCACACGTCATTTCTGCAACAGCTGCCGGGGGCGAGCGGGTACCACCGCCACCTTTTGCCGTTATATCCGGAAGCGGTCGCGTCGTTGGATTTGCGCGGCTTCGATCTTGTGCTCTCCTCTGACAGCGGCCCGGTGAAAGGCGTGCGGCTTTCGCCCGGGGCCGTGCACGTTTGCTACTGCCATTCGCCCATGCGCTATCTTTGGGACGGCTTCCAAGCGTACCGGGCAGCGATGGGTGGGGTCACTCGCGCGGTGTTTACGGCAACCGCTGGCCGGGTACGGCGCTGGGACGCCCGGGCCGCGGCCGGCGTGACGCAACTCATAGCAAACTCGCACTATGTCGCCGACCGAATTCGGCGCGCGTATGGCCGGGAAGCGACCGTGCTGCCTCCACCAATCGATCTGCACCGGGCGGCAGCGGTCGCTGGATCAGGGCCTGAGGACCATTACCTGTGCGCAGGCCGACTGGTGGCGTACAAGCGAACCGATCTGCTGATCGAAGCCTGTGCCCAGCTGCGGCGGCCGCTGCGGTTGGCGGTAACCGGCCCCGTGGCGGCGCGCTTGCGGCGCCTCGCGGCGGCGAGCGGAGGCGAGGTCAGCTTTTTGGGCGAACTGACCGATGACGCGCTTTGGATGGAGTATGCCCGCTGCCGGGCGCTTCTTTTTGCCGCCGACGAGGATTTTGGCATGGTGCCGCTGGAGGCACAGGCGTGTGGGCGGCCCGTGATTGCCTTCGGGGCCGGCGGTTCGCTGGAGACGGTGAAGGCGAAAGGCCCGGGTGCGACGGGTGTTTACTTCACCGAGCAGATTGCGGCCGCAGCGGCAGGGGCTATCGAGCAGTGGGAGCGTTCCGGGGAGCTTCGCTTCCAGCCTGAGGACGCGCGAGAGTGGGCGGCGCAGTTCGCGACACCGCTCTTCTTGGAGCGCTACCGTGCGCT
>CAXTNA010000022.1:11412-21295 GCA_964245535.1 uncultured Acidobacteriaceae bacterium
AGCGCGAAACGCTGTCATCTCTGCGGCGGAGGCTGCGGCACAGGTCGCGGGGTAAACACGCGATAATAACCGGAGGCAAGAGGCAAGAGGCAAGAGCAACAGGCAAGAAGCAAGGAGGTAAGGAGGTAAGAAATGCAAGGCATGCGCGATCTTTTGCGGTCCTCCTTGGCGCGCAGCCTGCGTACGCTCGCTGAAGAGGACCGGTTGGCGGCGGCGCTGCCCGTAGTGTGCGGATCGGCGCTGGCGACGCACTGCACAGTGGAAAGCCTGGTGAAAGACCCGAATGAGCAACGCACGCTCGAACTGCGCGTCGATAAAGGCGAGTGGCTGCCTGCTTTGCTGGCCATGCGCGACGTGCTGCAGCGCGATTTGGCGCGCATCGCCGGGGTTCCGCTTCATGGGATCGTGTTTACGGCGGCACGTGCCGGAAGGGCGTATCCGAAGAAAGTTCAGCAGGACGGGAGTGCTTCGGATGACACGGTGCGTTCCATGGGGCCTGTGAGTCCACGGCTGCCGGCCGATCGCAAAATGCAGAAGTCAAAAGGAAGGGCAAAACCCATATGAGTGAGGTGTTGAAGCAAAAGACGGGGACTGCGGCCGGTGTATCGCTGGACGAGGTTCGACATGTAGCCACGTTGGCCAACCTGGAACTAACCGGGGAGGAGTTGCCCCGTATGGCGCACGATCTCGGGGCCGTGTTAGGCTACATCGCGCAACTGAATGAGTTGGATACAGCCGACCTTCCACCCATGGCGCAGGTGGGGGAAGTGTCAGGGCATGCGCCTGCCGACGCAGGGGAACCGCTACGGCTGGATGCGGTGCAGTCATCTACTGATCGCGCACTGGTGATGGCCGAAGCGCCTGAGACGGATGGACGTTTTTTCAAGGTGCCGAAAGTCATTGAGCGATAAGGCATGCAATGCTGCAGGTCTTTCCACTGCGGCCTTCGGCCTCCGGTCGAGATGACAATCTATAGATCAAGAAACTGCTAACACATCAGCTTGCTGACGACAGTGGCAGCGAAATGCCGGAAAAGCCAGCGCATGCTGCGAGTAGCTGGTCCTGTCGCGCTGCATCGTGCGTCAAGGCCAGCGGCGGGCGGAGCCGCTGGTGGAAGAAGTATTTGCCGGTGACCTGTGCGGAAGCGTCGTCGCTCACCGCGAGCCAAGCCTGCGTTTCGCAGCCGGCCTGCAGGTCGTCCTTTGCGTTGGCCCCGCCCATTTTGGTCGGCACCCAGCCTGGTTCGAGTGCATTGGATAGGACATCGGGCCACCGTCGTGCCACGGCAAAGGCGAGGACGGCATCGTGCAGTTTTGTGTCGGAATAGGCCTGGTTGCCGCGCCAGGGCCGCTGCTCCCAATTCAGATCCTTCAAGGTGCCGTCGCCGCGTTGATGCAGCTCGGAGCTGACGTACACAAGCCGTTTCGGCTTGCGGATGAGGGCAGTGAGCACATACGGCGCCAGGGTGTTCACGGCAAAAACATGCGCGAGCCCGTCTTCGGTGACGATGCGGTGCTTTTCGCGATACCCGACCGCCGCATTGTGGATGACCGCATCGAAGTCGCCCAGGGCATTGACCTGGTCGGCAACGCCGCGGGTTTGCGCCATGCTGGCGAGGTCGCCGATGACGACGGCCTCGGCCCCGGGCACATGGCGGCGCGTTTCGGTGGCCCGCGCTTCATTGCGAGCGTGCAACACGACCCGGTGTCCCTGTCCGAGCAAGCGCTCGCCGGCCATACGGCCCAGGCCGTCCGACGACCCTGTGATGAAAACTCTTGCCATGCTCCCATGCTACTGCCGAACGTCGGCAAGCTTTCGCACGTCTCGCCGGCGACGAGGTACAGCAGCGGTGCAAAGCACCCATCAAGCCCCCTACAATGAAAGGCATGACCGCCGTTCCGCACGCCAGCCTCGAAGCCCTGACCCTAGCCGACGCCCGCTCCGCCGTGGTGGAGGGCCGTACCTCGGCCGTGGCGCTTGCCGCGGAGCACTTTGAGCGCATCGCGGCGCTCGATGACGCAGGCAGCCCTGAAGGCGAGGGCATCGGCAGCTTTCTGGCGCTCAGCCGCGAGCGCGCCCTGGCCCAAGCCGAGCGGATCGACGCCGATGCGCGTGCGGGCAGGCCATTGGGCCCGCTGGCCGGTGTGCCGGTCGCCATCAAGGATGTGCTTGCCACCAAAGGCGTGGAAACCACTGCGGGATCGCAGATTTTGCGCGGTTGGCACCCGCCTTACGATGCTACTGCCGTGACAAGGCTGGAGGCCGCGGGCGCGGTGGTGCTGGGTAAATTGAACTGCGATGAGTTTGCGATGGGTTCCTCGAATGAGAACTCGGCATACAAGCCGGTACGGAATCCGCGCGCGCCGGACCGCGTCCCTGGCGGATCTTCGGGCGGCTCGGCAGCGGCGGTGGCCGCGGGGCTGTGCGTGGCCGGTGCTGGAGGTACTCGCCGGCCCTGATCCCCTGGATGCGACGGCCTCGGACGCGCCTGTGCCGTCGTATGCCGATGAGCTCACAAAGCCGGTCGCCGGGTTGCGCGTTGGGGTGCCGGCGGAATATCTGAGTGAAGGATTGGATCCGGAGATCCGCGCCGCGGTGGAACGGGCGCTGGACGGCCTGCGCGCGGCCGGCTCTACCGTGCATCCGGTATCGCTCGAGCACACGAAGTACGCTGTGCCGGCCTACTACGTGCTCGCCACGGCGGAGGCCAGTTCCAACCTGTCGCGCTTCGATGGCGTGCGGTTCGGGCTACGCGCAAAAGATGCCAACACGCTTTCGGCGATGTACCGCCGCACCCGCGACGAGGGCTTCGGCCCGGAGGTGAAGCGGCGCATCCTGCTGGGCACGTATGTGCTTTCGGCGGGGTATTACGATGCCTATTACCGCAAGGCGCAGCAGGTTCGCACACTGTTGACGCGTGATTTTCTTCAGGCCTTTGCCGAGGTAGACGTTCTGGTGTGCCCGGTAACCCCGACACCCGCCTTCAAGCTCGGGGAAAAGACCGATGATCCGCTGCAAATGTATCTCGAAGACATCTACTCGGTGGCGGCGTCGCTGGCGGGGATTTGCGGCATGAGCGTACCCGGTGGCATCACCGCGGCCGGCTTGCCGATCGGCGTGCAGGTGCTGGGCAAGCACTTTGAGGAAGCAACGGTGTTACGGGTCGGAGCGGCCATCGAGGCTGGACAGACAAGCTAAGCAAATTACTTGAGATGTAGCTACTTGCTGTCATCCTGAGCGATGCTAAGGACCTCAGCATTCCTTCAAGCGCCGATGGAATCCGGGCAGAATACAAAGGTCCTTCGCTGCGCTCAGGATGCCAATAACAGGACCTGGACAGCTATAGGTAAATCGTTGTGGAACTTCACCCGGGTATGCTGTGACGGGAACGCAAGATAAACAAGGTCCATGCTACGCTGCTTCTAATTTTTGAGGCTAGACTTAATCGTTTGCTGCGCTGCTTCGGCACCCTTCCAGGCAAGACGGTGCGATTGTTTTCCTTGCAATCTGTGATAGTTCGCGAAAAATTCCTCGATCTCCGTCAATGCCTGTTTCGGTATGTCGTCGATCGTGCGCAGATTGGCATACAGGTGGGGCGTTTCCGCCACCGCGATCAGGCGGTCGTTGCGATTGGTTTCTCCATGCTCGGTCTGCTCGGCTTCCATTACCCCGAGCAATCGCGCGAGCAGAACGCAGCCGGGAAAGGCAGGTTCGTCCATCAGCACGAGCACGTCGAGTGGATCGCCGTCTCCACCGATCGTCCCGGGGACAAAGCCGAAGTCATAAGGGAAAACCATGCCCGCCGGCAACGCGGCCTTCAGGCGGAAGATACGGTCGTCCTCCTCGAAGTTGTATTTATTACGGCTGCCGCGCGGGGTTTCGATGACCACCTGCAGCAGTTCGTCGCCGGGCGCTGCTGTGCCGCTGGAGCTGTTTTTCGGTTTGCGTGCGAACGGTTGCAGCTTGGCCAGATTGGGGAGCGGTTCGCTGTCCTGTACTGCCGGTTGTGCCAATGGGAACTCCTATGTGTACGCCAGATGAAACAAGCGTTTCAAACTGGGATGCAAACCGCGGCTCCATGCGGGTATGCCGCGTGCGGCCGTTCCTCGGACGTGAGAGCCTGAAGGGGTGAAGGCGATCTCCTTAGCGCCGCTGACGGTGTCGGGGTTGTTGTGGTCAGGGCTGTTTGTGTCGGGTGTTTTGCTATCACCGACGGCCGACGCGCAGGCAACGGCGACCGTCTGTGTGACCGACGAACAGGGCAGGGCATTGCCGAAGGCGCGGATCTCCCGTGGCGCGCTGCCCCCCGAGGCCGGTACAACAGAGCCGACGGAGGTGCAAACAAGCGAAAACGGCTGCGCGACGGTCAGTGTCGCGAGCGGGGGCTACGCCCGAGGGGTCATGAGCGCGGTCCGGGAGGGCTTTGCGCAGGTGACCGTCGACCAACCGATGCCTGGGACCACAGTGCGGGTGGTGCTGCATCCGGAAAATGTACAGCAAAGCGTCACGGTAACGGCCGATCGGGGTTTGCCGGGCGTCGACGACCGGGCCAACGACATCGCGGTGCTCGATCGTGCTCAGCTGGCGGCGCCGCCAGCGCTTGCGCTCGACGACCGCCTCCACCAGGTTGCCGGATTTCAGCTGTATCGCCGCACGAGTTCCTGGACGGCCAACCCGACGACCGAGGGCGTCAGCCTGCGCGGGCTCGGCTCGACTGCCGCCAGCCGCACGTTGGTGGTCTCCGACCAGGTGCCGCTGAACGATCCCTTCGGGGGCTGGATCCATTGGGACGAGATTCCAACGCTGGCCATTGCTGATGTGCAGGTGGTGCGCGGCGGCGCGGCGGACCTGTACGGCTCGAGCGCAATTGGGGGCGTAATCGACATCGAGCCCGTGGTTCCCGTGGCGGCATTCGGTGTCGGGAAGGGCGTGCAGGTGAGTGCCGATGCCTTTGGCGCAACGGAAAACTCCGCCAGCGGCGATTTCCTGCTAACGGCCGGCACGCCGCTCGCCGGGCTGCTTTTGGCGGGGAGCGGGGTCAACACGGGCGGGTACACTCCTACGGCCCCGTCCGCGCGAGGTTCGGTCGACATTCCGGCCGATGTTGCGGAAGAAAGCGGACGGGTGGAGCTTCGGTCGCCCGCGCGACCGGATGGGGATGGCTTTTTCCTGCGCGGCAATGTGCTCAATGAAGCGCGCGGTAACGGCACGCCCCTCCAGACCAACGGCACGCGGCTGTGGCGCTACCTGGCCGGGGGCGATGCGAACACCGCCTTCGGCCATGGCGCCCTGCGTGTCTTTGGCGACCGCGAGGTCTACCGGCAAAGCTTTTCTGCCATCGCCGCAAACAGAAATGCGGAAACCCTGACCCGTCTGCAACGGGTGCCGACGGATGAGTTCGGGTCTTCGCTCAGCGGCTCGCATGCGTTTCCGCATGCTCTTGCCGCGGCGGTCGGTTTGGATCTGCGGGATGTGCGGGCGACGGATGCGGAAAGCCCGGTCAGTCAAGGTGCTGCTACGTCCACAACCGATATCAGCGCGCATCAGCGCGAGTTGGGCGGCTATGCCGAGGGTATCTGGCAGCCCCGGCATTGGTCTTTGGCGGCGTCGGTCCGTGTGGACAGCTTTCGCACCTTTGACGGACGGCAAAGCACCGCCAGTGCCCGCGCGATGACACGAGAGCCGGAGGTGAATGAACTCGTCGCCAGCCCGCATGCGGGTATCGTGCGCGAGTTGCCGCATGGTCTGGCGCTCACGGCCAGCGGCTTCCGGGCCTTTCGCGGGCCCACGATGAATGAGCTTTACCGCACCGGGCAGGTGGGCCAGCAAACCACCATGGCCAACCCAAGCTTGCTCGCCGAACGTGCCACAGGCTTCGAACTCGGCGGGGAATTTACTGCATTACGTCTTGGCGGTCGCAATGTGGGGCATTTACGGGCGAGCTATTTCTGGACACAGGTCAATCGGCCTGTCGCCGCAGTCGTGCTGGCGCAAACGGCGACGACGCAGACCCTCGAGCGACAGAACCTAGGCCAGATCCGCAGCCGCGGTCTGAGTTTAGAAGCCGGCACGGTAAGTTGGCGCAATCTTGATTTCGGATTCGGTTACCAGCTGGCGTTTGCGACGGTCACGGCCTTCAACACATCTTCGCTCGCGCAGGCGAACTTGACCGGCAAATGGATTCCCGAGGTGCCGCGCGAATTGGTGACGGCTACGGCAAACTATGCCGTACCGCGCGTGGCAGCCTTTCACATCATCGCCAGCTATACCGGCCGCGCCTACGACGATGCCGCCAATCAGTTCCTGCTGCATGCGTACCCACGATTGGACGTTTCCGCCGATCGTGCCATCTCGGGCCGTGTCTTCCGCGGCTTATCCGTCTATGCGGGCGTGCAAAATGTAGCCAATCGCACCATTGAGGCTGGGCGAACACCCGTACTCACGCTGGCTGCGCCGAGGCTGGTACAGATGGGGCTCCGGTACCGTTTGGGACAGTAACATTCGGCGGAGTACCTGATATGAAACTGCATCCGCTTGCCGCTGAACCCCTCACCTGGCTACATGTTGCGCGCAACCCCTTTGCCCGACCCGCGTTTATCCAAATGCACGGCAAAGGGTTGAAGGCCGGCAGGAGGCAACACCATGAAGCTATCCAATGTCTTCGCGAAGCTTACATTCACCAAGGTGGCAGGGCTCAACATGCTGGGCAGTTTGGCACTCGCCGGTGCCGCTTTGACCATCATGGCTCCCGCCGCACAGGCGCAACAGTTCGGCGTGGCAGTGCAGTTTGGCGGTCCGCGCTACGTCGCCCCTGCGCCGGTCTACCAGAACTATGCTCCTGCCTACGTGGAGCCCGGCTACGGCTACCGGCCTGATCCCTGGGAGGCGCGCCGCGCCGAGGCCTGGCGTGCACAGCAATGGCGCGAACATGAGTATCGCGAGCACGAATTCCGCGAGCACGAAGAGTGGGAGCACCGGCACGAGTTCTACGGTCGTCCGTACTACCGCCCGTACTAAGGGTTTGGCGAATATCAAGGTGCCCCATCCTTTCACGGTTTTATCGTGATCTATCGTGAAAGGGTGGGGTTGTTGTTTATAGCGGTTCGTAATAAACAGCCTCCGGCGTCGCACAGGCCAAGCAAAGCCGCTCGCCCGCCCGCTCCACGAAGCGGTCGAAGTTGACGCCCTCCCCGCATCGCGCACACACCGCGCGTTCGCCTTTGTAACCAGGGAACTCACTCGGCGGCAAGGGCACGCGCACCCACTGTTCCCTAAAGAGCTCTGCATCGGGCAGCTCGCGGTAGGCGCGCATTTGCTGTTCATTTTTGGGCAGGTCGGGATAGCGTTCGCGGGCGCGTTCCTTGGAGCCCTCGAGCGCCACGACCCGCAGGCCACGATAGGCGTTCTCGCCCACCGCTGCATTCAGGTCGATAAAGGTGGCGGCCATTTTGCCCCAATCGCGCAACTTCAGGGCGCGTTTGCCCACACGGGCGCCGGTCACGACGCCGATCGCGTCGGTTGCACAGCGATCGATCTCGACGAACACCACCGGACGCTTGCGATCGGGGTTGGGTTCGCCGTTGGCGAGCAGCTTTTTGCGGGGTTCGTGGATGCCCAACCGTCGCAACGCGAGCATCGCCATGCGCACGCCCAGGATCTGCCCCGCGCAGAGATGACCGTGCGCCCGTTCGGCTTCCGCGAGCAGATCGTTCAGCTCCCCAGCTGCACCCGCGCCTGGGGACGCTGGCTCCGTCGGCCTCGGCTCCTGCAGATAGGTCGTCCTCGGTTGCTCCGTCGTAGCGCCTTGCTGCTCCGGATGAGATATCACTTGCGCTGCAGTTGCCATACCCCGATGCTACGCGTCTGCATCCAAACCGGCATGGCCGATAGCGCGTTCGCCGGACGGCAATGGTGGCAGACCGGCGTCATCTACCAAATTTATCCACGCTCGTTTCAGGACACGAACGGCGACGGCATCGGCGACCTCAAAGGTATTGCCGCGCGGCTCGACTACCTCGTTTCGCTTGGCATCGACGCTATCTGGATTTCACCGGTCTATCCTTCGCCGATGGCCGATTTCGGCTATGATGTGGCCGATTACACCGGCATCGACCCGCTCTTCGGCACGCTCGCCGACTTTGACGCTCTTGTCACGGCGGCGCACGGAAAAGGCATGCGGGTCATCCTTGATTTCGTGCCCAATCACAGCTCCGACCGGCATCCCTGGTTTCTCGAGTCGCGCGCGTCTCGCAGAAACCCCAAGCGCGACTGGTATCTGTGGCGCGACCCTGCGTCGCCGCTCGGACCCGACGCTCACAGGCCTGCCAGCGAGCGTTATCCCACTAACTGGACTTCGCATTTCGGCGGTCCAAGCTGGGCGTGGGACGAGGCGACGCAGCAGTTTTATCTGCACTCGTTCCTGCAGCAACAGCCCGATCTGAACTGGCGTAACCCTGAGGTGTGCGCTGCCATGTTCACCGCCATGCGTTTCTGGCTCGATCGCGGCGTTGATGGATTTCGCATGGACGTGCTTTGGTTGCTGGTCAAAGATGAAGAGTTCCGCGACAATCCGCCGAATCCCGAGTACAACGACGGCATGCACGATCACGCAAAAACACTGCCGCTTTACAACGCGGATCAACCGGAAACCCATGCCATTGTGGCCGAAATGCGCGCACTCATGGACAGCTACGGCTCCACATTGCCCGAGGTGGGCGAGCAGGGTACCGGTCCGATCTCGCATCGTGTGCTGATCGGCGAAATCTATCTGCCCTTGCCGGACCTGGTGCGCTACTACCTGGGCGTCGCGCCGCAGGAGGGTGGCATCGAGGGCAGCGCGCCGGAGATTCCCGCTCTGCAGGGGGCCAACCTGCCCTTCAACTTCCACCTGATCCAGACGGAGTGGAACGCGCGCGCCATTGCGAACATTATCCGCACCTATGAGGCTTTGCTTCCCAGGGGAGCGTGGCCGAATTATGTGCTCGGAAATCATGATCAGTCGCGTTTGGCCACGCGTATTGGCCCCCTGCAGGCCCGTGCTGCCGCCATGCTGTTACTGGCCTTGCGCGGGACGCCGACGCTCTACTACGGCGATGAGCTTGGCATGCGCGATGTGCCCATTGCGCCTGACCAGGTACAGGATCCTGCTGAAAAAAATGAACCTGGGAAAGGCCGCGGCCGCGATCCGGAGCGCTCGCCCATGCTTTGGGTCAACGCACCCAATGCCGGCTTCGCCCCACCGGGAGCGATGCCATGGTTGCCGCTCGAAGCCGACTGGCCGGACGAGAACGCAGCGGCACAGAGTGCTCGTCCGCAGTCCATGCTCAATCTATACCGAAAGCTACTCCGCCTACGCCGTGCGCACCCCGCGCTGCACAGCGGGGGCATCACGGATATTCTTGCGGAAGGCGACTTGCTGCGATTTCAACGCAGTGATGGGCACGAACAATGGCTGATTTTGCTCAATCTCGGCGATGAACCCGCACGAACCCACTGCCTTTCGGGGCAGGTTGTCCTGACGACACTGCTCGACGGCGAAGGCGCGGTGGTCGCCGGGGAAACAACAGTCGAAGCCGGTGAAGGCCTGCTGATCGCGCTCGACGCGGCAGTGGAAGGAACCGACGCACCTTCGGCTGCGTAGTGAAATGCGTAATGGGCAGGCGAAACCAATGACCTATCGCATCACGCGCAACGGACAGACCTTCGGACCCTACACGGAGGCTGACGTGCGCCAGTACCTCCGTTCCGGCAATCTTGTCGCCGGCGACCTCGCGCAGCGGGCGGGGGTGGCGACGCGGGTTCCGTTACTGACACGGTTGCCCTTGTCGAGGCCGCACGCTTTCCCTCGCTGGAGCACCATTCAGTCCTGCGCCCGCGCTCTACC
>CAXTNA010000023.1:0-17757 GCA_964245535.1 uncultured Acidobacteriaceae bacterium
ATGCTGACCGGACCGGTGAGCGTGGAGCCGGGGGCTGAACCCGGCACAGAGCCGGCAGCGCCCGTCTGATCGGTACCAGGATCTGGCGTTTGATTCGGCCTTTGAGCGATAGCACCCTGGGCGGGGGCATTTGGGTAAATGCCCTGTGGCGCATTGCCGTGTGGCACATTGCCGGATGGCGGAGTGCTGGGGATGCCGCTGTTGCCGGATACGTTTGCGGGGGTATCGGCGTCGATTTCGTCGTCGGGCACCATGTTGGGGCTCGGGGGCGTTACGCCCATGGTACGTGGAGTAAGTTCCAGTTCCGCCGGCTGTGCGGTGGCTGTTTCGCGCAGCACCATATTGCTGCCTGTACCGTCCAGCAAGGTGGCGAGCACCGTCGCGGGGTCCGCCGGACCGTAGTTGCCGAAGACGCGCTGGTCGGTGACGCCACCCGTGATGCGCATGCCGGTGCAGCGGGAGATAGAACGCAGAATGCCATTCAGGCTGGAGTTATCCGCATGGATGGTGAGCCGCCCGTCGGCACAGCTGACCTGCGCGCGGTGGGGATGTTCGCCGGGGCGGTCCGCGCGGGTCGCCGTCCCCGAGAGGGGCTGCATGGCGCTCGTCGGTGCCGTCGCGGGCAGGCTGGAGCCGCCCAAACTTTGCGCCGAAGCCGACCCTGCGACGACGAAAGCTCCTGCCGCAGAGACAAGCACCAACGCGGTAATCGATGACACGGGAAACCATCGGCGAACGGTGTGGGACAGGGAAGCCATGCTCTCTTCGGACGTGGGAACTGCCGGAAAGGATAGCTCCGTACCGGGCTCCGAAAGCACGCTGGCAGCATCGCCGGGGTACTTCGGTTTAGGGTGATGGTGACGGGAGTAAAGTGCAATGCGTGCTCCCTCTGGACGCCGGGGCAGCCGCTTCGTATGCTGAGCGGTATGGGCTCTCCGCGTTTTTTGAGGACAGATCGTTTGAGAACAGGGCGAAGGCACCGTCCTGCGGCTGCCATCCGTGTTTTTGGAGTCCTGGGTTTGCTGGCCGCCTTGGCAGCGGTGCCGGGCGGGGCGGAAACCTGTCTCACGCAAGCCAAGATGACCGCGGGGCAGCGCACTGAAATCGGTGCGGCCGCCTACTGGCTCGCAACGGCGGTGCAGAAGGGCGACACCGCGGCGGTGCAGGCCGGCACGATTGCGCAGTATGCGACGAATTTTGAGCCGACGGCTTATCTGATCCGCAACACGGCCACGGGGCTCGCCGGAGATACGCTTGCGGTGGGGCAGGCATACCTGCTCGATGCCACAAACCGAACGGCAACCGATGGCTCAGACGCGAACTTCAGCTGCCCGCTGGTGGGCACCTCGGCGGAGACGGATTTTTCCATCAGTGGGCTGCCGGGCGGCCGCTATGCCTTTGTGACGGTCGAAGCGACGGGATCGCGGCCATGGCTGCTATCGTTTCTGCTGCAGGCCGAGGCCGGAGGCTGGAAGATGGCCGGCTTTTACCCGCATGCGCGCGAGGCCGCCGGGCATAACGGCCTGTGGTATTGGAGCGCCGCGCGGACCGATGCCAAAGCGGGCAAACCGTGGCTCGCCTGGGTGCTGTATGGGGAAGCCGATCAACTGCTGCGTCCCGCAAATTTTGTGTCCAGCACCAACCTGGACCGGCTGCGTTCCGAGTTGCGGAGCAGCGCGCCGCCGACGCTCTCGGACGGCATCAGCGCGACGACCCCGCTGGTCTTACGGGGGGCCAATGGGGCCGATTACGCGATCACCGGGCTGAGCAGCCAGGCATCGGAGGACGGTAAGCAGCTCAACTTGCTGGTACACCTGCGGGCGGAGGCAAATGCCGTGACGGCCTCGGCAAACACGGCCACGGCTCGAAATCAGGCAGCCGGCAATGCGCTGATGGCCGCGCACCCTGAGTTGCGCAGCGGGTTTGACAATTTATGGGTGATTGCCGAAACGCCGGGCGCGAACCCGGTCGTGACAGAGCGGCCCATGGCTGAGGTGGCCGCAGCAAAATGACGAAAGTGAGCATGAGCAAGTTCTGCCGTGTCCCTGAAGGAAGACCGCGAAAGCTGACAGTGCTCGAAAGATCATTCCCAGAAAGTGGCGGGCGAGGAGATCGATGGCAACGGTAACGAAATCTTTGGCGCAAGCCATTCGCGAGCGGCGCTCGACCCCCAGCTTCAATGGAGAGGCGATACCGTCGAGCGATCTGCGGCAGATCCTGGACGCAGGCCTTTCCGCGCCGAGCGGCTATAACCTGCAGCCGTGGCGATTTGTCGTGGTGCAGCATCCGGAGCAGCGCAAACGGCTGCGCGCGGCGAGCTACAACCAGGCCAAGGTGGAGGAAGCGTCCGCGGTGATTGTGGCCTGCGGCGATCGCGACGGCTGGCGTCGCGACCTGGACGAGATGCTGCGTCTTGGGCGTGCGGGCGGCATGCCCGAAAGCTATGCCGCGCAGGCGGCGCAAAGCGTACCGGCGTATCTGTCCTCCTTCAGCGAAGCGCAGATGACCGGCTGGTTGAATAAGCAGGTGACCTTTGCATTTACCTCCATGATGCTGATGGCCGAGGTGCTGGGGTATGACACGGCGCCCTTGGAGGGCTTCGAGCAGCAGAAGGTTTGTGAAACGCTGAAGCTACCGTTGAGCTATTGGGTGGTGGCGCTGTTGGCGATCGGGCACTTGCATGGACCGGACAAGTACGACGGCGGACGTTTCGATCTCAGCCACACGGTTTTTGCCGAGGAGTACGGGAAACCTCTGCGTTAAGGCACAAGCAAAGAGCGCAACGGAGATCGTCACGCGGTAGAGTAGAGGAGCGGCAAAGAGATCGAGGATCAGCTGCTCCGAGACCCTGTCGATGTCGGTCTGGAGATGGCTGGTGAGGTTGAAAGTGGAGCACACAAGCGGATGAGAACCCTGGGTCGTCTGGTGTCCGTTGCCATTGTGCTTAGTGTGTTGGCTGCTCTGGCGTTCTGGTGGGATCCGCTGTGGGTTGCGCAGCAGGGAACGCGCTTCAGCCTGTTTCTTTCGCGGGTGCAAAGCAACTACGTCCTCACGCCTGAAGGCCGGGTGCATTATTACGACGCGGAGCCGCGCATTCCTGGGGGCGGCGTGCCGCTGGTGCTGCTGCATGGGCTCGGGGACCGCGATGAAAGCTGGGCGCCCATGCTGAAACGGCTGAAGCGGGCCGGTTTTCACGTGTATGCACCTGATCTGCTCGGCTACGGCCGCAGCCCCAAGCCGGCGGACGGCGATTACAGCATGGCCGGTGAATCCAAGTTCGTCTTCGATTTCATTCAGGCGCTCGGGTTGCAGAAGACAAACCTCGGCGGCTGGTCGATGGGCGGTTGGGTGGCGCTGACGCTGGCGCACGATCACCCCGAGGTGCTGGACCGCGTGGTGGTTTTCGATAGTGCCGGGCTGAACTACCATCCTACCTATCCGCTGACGATCTTTGAGCCGCAAACACCGGAGGCGATGCAGGGGTTGTGGTCCCTGCTGGAACCGGAAGCGAAGCCGCTGCCGCAAAATGTACGGCGCGCGGCTGTACGACGCTTGCGCACCGTGCAGGACACCGTAGACAAGAATCTCCAGGCCATGGTGAAAGGCCAGACCATGGAAGCGGTGCTGCCGACTCTGCCTGAGCCGCTGCTCATCGTTTGGGGCAGCACCGATCAGTTGATTCCGCTCGAGTCCGGTCGGCAGATGCACGCGCTGGACCCACGTTCTGAGCTGGATATCGTGGAGGGTTGTGGGCATCTGGCGCCTGCGCTTTGTGCGGCTCGCGTGGCACCGGCGGTGGCCGATTTTCTTAAATCCGAGCCGGCGCCTGCCGGAAGCACCCGGACGCTGGCCAACATGAGCCGCTAGCACCCTTGTGATCTGCAGCTTTCTTGCTCAGCCCTCCCATTGATATGCGCCGGGCTGTGGCAAGCCGATAAATTGCAGCACGCGATGCACATAGTTGCGTACGATCTCTTCGACATCCTGTGGACGGTTGTAGAAGGTGGGCACGACCGGAAACACCGTGGCCCCGGCTTCAGTAACGGCGGTCATGTTGCGCAGATGGATGAGATTGAGCGGGGTTTCACGCACGCACAGAATGAGCGGTCGCCGCTCTTTGAGGCACACGTCCGCCGCGCGCTCGATCAGGTTGGCTGCAAGCCCATGGCTGATGGCGGCCAGGGTGCCCATGGAACACGGCACGACCAGCATGGCGGACACAGGGTAGGAGCCGCTGGCGATGGCCGCGCCGACGTTTTCATGCGCGTCTGCGATGACCTTGGCGGAGGGGCGCCCGATCAGCTTTTCCGCCAGTCCTGTGCGTCCGCTCGTGCCGGTCTCCTCTGCCAGTACGCGTAGCGCACTGGGCGAGGCGACCAGGTGGATGCGATCGACGCGGGCATCGGCGTCGAGGGCGCGCAGCATCTCCGCGGCGAAGATAGAGCCGCTGGCCCCGGTGATCGCCAGCGCTACGGTAAACGGGCGAGAGGACATCTCATTCGGCATGCTCCTCCATTATCGCTGCCGCCTCGAGTGAGGCTTCGCCATGTCAAAGAGTCTCTGCATTCCCAGGGCGACGGCAAGTGTCCGCCGCGAAGGAAAGCCTCCTGGAGTGCTCTCTCGACAAACTTCCTGACATACAACCTGGATACCGGTTCCGTCACGGCCGTTTCTCCGGAACCTTCCTCATTTGTGCGACTCGGCACGGGGCTGCTCGGGGTCGCCGGCGTGGTTCGGCGTCGCTTTGTGTAGTCCACCAAACTGCTGAAGAACCCGCGAAGTGGTCGTGGGTCTGCCACTCGCATTGCGCCGACGCTACAATCCAGAAATGGCCTATTTCGAAAAGCCTTTGGGCAAGAACGTGCGGTTCCTTCTGCCTTCGCTCAAGCTGAAGCAACCGTGCGAGGACGGGATCACGGTGGAGCAATCGGTGCACGAGTTTCTGATGGCTCACTTTGGTGGCTACACCGCTACGGCCGCAAATCTCTTCGGTTACTGGAAGGAAGAGGACGGTGTGTTTACCTATGGCGAACACCGCGAGTTCACCGTCGCCCTCACTGGGGAAGACGGCTTGAGCGAGCTGAAATTTTTCCTGGGCGATACCGCGCGGACCCTCGACGAAAAGTGTCTGTATGTCGAGGTCGCCGGATTCGCCATGCTGGTGTACGGCGACGTGGTTCACGATGAAACGACCATCGGTCTGAATGGCCAGGCAGTCCTTTCGCCGTAGCTTAACCTTCGACCAGCACCCGATCGAAGACCGCGTCGATATTGCCCAGCTGCCGAGTGAAATCGAAGGCCTGGGTCAGTTGCTCCGGCGAAAGCTTCGCTGTGATCTCCGGATCTTCGATAATGAGCTGTTTGAAGTGGCGATCATTCGTCCACGCATCCATGGCATGCCCCTGCACGAGCCGGTACGCATCTTCGCGACTCATGCCTGCTTCTGCGAGCTCGAGCAAGAGCTGCCCCGAAAATACCAGACCACCCGTGAGCTCCAGATTGCGCAGCATGCGTGCTGGATACACAAGCAGGCGATCGATCAGCGTCGCCGTTTTATCCAGCAGATAGTCCGCAAGCGATGTCGTGTCGGGTAGGATGACGCGCTCTGCGGAAGAGTGCGAGATGTCGCGCTCATGCCACAGCGCCACATCTTCAAGCGCCACTTGCGCATTGCCGCGCACCACGCGCGCTAACCCGCAGATCTGCTCGCTGGTGATGGGGTTGCGCTTGTGCGGCATGGCGCTTGAGCCCTTCTGCCCAGGGGAGAAAAACTCCTCCGCTTCCCGCACCTCTGTACGCTGCAAATGGCGAATCTCTGTGGCGATTTTATCCAGCGTCGAACACAACACGGCCAGCGTCGTCACATAGGCCGCATGCCGGTCGCGCTGCAGAATCTGCGTGGAAACCGATGCCGGTGCCAGGCCAAGTTCCGCGAGGATGGCGGCTTCGTGCTCGGGCTTAAGATGACCGAAGCTGCCGACTGCCCCGGAGATTTTGCCGACGCGCAAATCTTCTGCGGCGGCGTCGAAGCGGCGCAGGTTCCGGCCCATCTCCGCATACCAAAGCAGCAGCTTCATGCCAAAGGTGGTCGGCTCCGCGTGGATGCCGTGCGTGCGGCCGATTGCGGGCGTGTGCTGGAACTCCACGGCGCGACGGCGCAGCACCGCGCGCAGGCGCAGGATGCCCTCCCGGATCAAGCGCGAAGCTTCCGTAAGCGCCAGGGCCTGCGCCGTATCGACCACATCGGTCGAGGTAAGGCCGAAGTGCAGCCAGCGCGCGGCATCGCTGCCGGCTGCCTTTACGGATTCCGAAATGGCGGTGGTGAAAGCGAGCACATCGTGACGCAACTCACGTTCCAAAGCCTCGATCCGCTCCACTGTGAACTGCGCATGGGTGCGGAGCTCTGCCGCGGCAGATGCAGGCACAATGCCTGCACGCGCAAGGGCATCGGTGGCGGCCAACTCCACACGCAACCAGCGTTCGAACTTGCTTTGGTCGGACCACAGCGCGGCCATCGCCGGCCGGCTATAACGCGCGATCATGCGCTCTCCCAGGAAGGTATGTCGCGAACGGGCTGGAATTCGCTTTGGTCAGCTTTGTTCGATGCCGAGCAGAACGCTCATTTCGTCGTAGAGAAAACCACGACCGGGCTTGTAGGGCTGCACCCATTTGCCGTCCAGCACGAACTGCGGAATCGCGCGTTTGCCTGTGTGCGCAATCACCTCATCGGCTGCGCCCGGCGTCCGTTCGATATCGACTTCCTTAAATGCAATGGCATGTTGATTCAGGAAACGCTTTGCCTCACGGCAATCGCGGCACCAGTCGGCGGTGTACACCAGAAGTTCCATGTGACTATTCTCTCTCACAAAAGGCTTGTTCGGAAGCGGGGTGGGGAGCCAGGCTGTCGTGCGCGCCTGGGGTTTGTAGCCTATTGCTCGTGGTAGTTGCGCATCAGCCCGCCGTCAATCACATAGGTTGAGCCTGTGATGTAGGCGGCCTCATCGGAAGCGAGAAACGCCACCAATCCCGCCACCTCGTCTGAAGTGCCCATGCGGCCCAGTGGAATGTTGCGCAGCAACGGATCCAGCTTGGCGTGATCGTCCAGCAGTGATTTGTTGATCGGCGTGATGATCGCCCCCGGAGCAACATTGTTGACGGTGATGCCCAACGGACCGAGTTCGACGGCGAGATCGCGCATCAGCATGCGAATGCCGCCTTTCGCTGCGCAGTAAGTGGCAAAGTGCGGGAAAACCATGTCTTCGTGCACGGAAGAAATGTTGATGACCCGGCCCGGCTTCTTCGCATCGCGCAACTTGCGGACAAAGGCCTGCGTGATGAAGAAAGCACCTTTCAAGTTCAGGCCAAGCACCGCATCGTAATCGGCTTCGCTGGTTTCCCAGAAATCCGAGCCTTTTTCAATGCCCGCATTGTTCACAAGGATGTCGCAGCCGCCAAGCTGCTCGTAAGCTGCCTGGATCAGCGCGGCCCCACCGGCAACGCTCGATACATCGGCGTGCACGGTGATGTATTTACCGCCGTTCTTTGACGCGATCTGCGAAGCAATCTGCTTTTGTGTGTCCTCGGCGCCCTCCGGATGGCTATGGTAATCGATGACGATCGAAGCGCCTTCGCCGGCGAGCCGCACCGCGATCGCTTGCCCTATGCCTGAGGAGGAACCCGTCACCACCGCCACTTTGCTTTCAAACCGACCTGCCATGCCGCTTGCCTCCATGCTTTCGCTCGCGTGTTGCTACGTTTTCAGATGCGTGGGCACGGCTGCAGGTCGTGTGCAGGCTATTTCGTTTCCGGTACAGTGCGGCGGCGACGAAAAAAATCTCGCAGCACCGTGCTGCATGCCTCGCCCAGCACGCCTTCCGTCACCTCGGCGTGATGGTTGAGCGCCGGATGATTGAGCACCGACAGCACGGAGCCACAGGCGCCCGCCTTCGGATCGCGTGTGGCGAACACCAGGCGGCGAATACGCGCATGCAGGATGGCGCCGGCACACATTGCGCAGGGCTCAAGTGTGCAGAAAAGCGTGCAGCCGGTGAAACGATAATTACCCAAAGCTCGTCCCGCTGCACGCAACGCGATGACCTCCGCATGCGCGGTGGGATCATGCGTGCGCAACACTTGATTGTTTCCGCAACCAAGCAGCTCTCCGCTAGGGGACACAATCAGCGCGCCCACGGGAACCTCACCGGCGGCTTCGGCCCGCCGTGCTTCCTGCAAGGCAAGCTGCATCCAGCGCTCGTCGTGCTCCGGAAGGGCCGGCGATGGGATCACGTGCCACGGACCTGCGGCGCCGCTCCCGGTCCGAAGAAGCGTTCAATCTGTCCGGCGAGCTCGCGCAGCTTCACGCGGCGATCGTCAAGACCGGCATCGCCAAGCGCAAAGGCCGCCGCCCAGGTTTCTTCGAGCACCGGCAGCAAGCGCTCCGTGGTGAGGTCGGCCGTGGGCCAGTGCTTGAGCGTTGCAAAAAGGGTCGCCGCTTCTGTCTCGTACTCATCGGCGGGTGCACCCTCGGCGATGAAGCCTTCTATGTCTGCCGTAGCGACAAGCTCCTCGATGGAGTCGAGGTCAGGTGGGGGCGGCCAGGGTTTGCTTGTGGGCATATGGGTCCAATCAATGAGAAGGTAAGCCTGCGGAAACGCGGCGCAATTCCGCAAGACCGATGACGTAACGATTTTGACGAATTAAGAAGTCACGTAAACGACCATCCTCCGTGACGACTAGGGCATCTGCCGAAAGGAAGGACACAGCGGCATCTGCTAAGCCGAACAAGGAGAAGGTCTTGTCATGGCGGAGCTGTAAGACCTCGACAAATATTTCCTTTAACAGAACGACATAGGCTGCAAGGTAGCGATGAAAGCCCTGTCTAAGATTTTCCGGCAGACCATTTGCGAGATTTGAAACTTCTGTAAGCAAATGTGGTGTAACCAGCAATCGACGGACTTGTGTAACTTCCTGCAGGAGTCGCAGATCGTTCGCATCAAATGCGCTTAGCCGTTTGAAGAATCGTAGGGACCTGGGTTCGAAGGAACCGACGAGTAAAAGTAACAGCAGGTTGGAGTCCAACACGATTTCTTGGGGCAAAGCCGCCATCGGGTCGCCTAGCGGTACGAGGGATTGAGAACTGAAAGTAGATCGCCGGTCGTTGCCGCCACGCGAACGACCTTCTCGATAAAGGGAAGGAAGGAGCCATACGAGTCATTCATTTTCGGCTCTTCGTTCTTCGCTCGGAAGGTAATAAGCCAGGTCTGCCCATCATGGGATTGCTCCACCTCGTCTACAAAGGGGTGAAGCGCCGCAAAGACCGGGACAACGTCCGGTAGTTTCGTTTCGGCGATTTTGATGGCTTCTGTCGCGTCAATCATGGCTTGTCACCCTCATTATGCGGGCTCCTGTTGCGTCATGCAATGTAGCGCGCCGAGGCCCCAGATAAAATCCGTGCAGTGAATGCCGGTGACGGTGCGATCCGGAAAGCACGCGGCAAGCGTGTTCAGCGCGACACGATCGTTCGGATCGTTGAAGGTCGGGACAAGCACAAGGCCGTTGCAGATGTAGAAATTTGCGTAGCTGGCCGGCAGGCGTTGCCCTTCAAATAAGACGGGTGCCGGCATGGGTAAGGTGCGAATTTCGAAGGGCTTGCCGGCAAGATTGCGTGCCGTTTGCAGCCGTTCCAGATTCTCCGCCAGCGGCAAATGATTTTCGTCAGCGGTATTGGGTTCTACTGTGGTCAGGATGACATTTTCACCGACAAAGCGCGTGATGTCGTCCACATGCCCGTGCGTGTCATCACCGGCGCAGCCCCGGTTAAGCCAAAGCACATGCTCGATGCCGAGATACTCACGAAACGCTTGTTCGAGCTGCTCTTTCGAAACACCGGGATTGCGTTGTTGCACTTCGCTCAGCAGGCATTCTTCAGTGGTCAGCAGTACGCCCGCGCCGTTGGTATCGATGCTGCCCCCTTCGAGAACGAGCCGGTGTGCGGTGCCATCCGGCAAGGTGAGCTTCGGTTCCAGAGCGGGTACCGCGTAGAGCTCACTCACCTGTTGCGGAATGCGGTCGTCGTTGTGCCAGTTGTCGTACTTGGCCCATGCATTGAAGCGCCAGTCCGTGATGGCGAGGTCGCCTGGTTGGTTGGCATTGTTCGTACGCTTCACGAAGATCGGCCCCGAGTCCCGCAGCCAAACGCGATCGGTTCGCCAATGATGAAAGTGCAGCCGCGCCAGGTTGGCGCCACTGCGTCGCAGCATCTGCGTCGCGCGCATCTCGGCGGCGCGATCATTGACGAGGAGATGCACATCCTCCGCGCGCGAAAGCCAGCGGACGATCTCGCAATAAACCCAAGGAATCGGTTGGAACTTTTTCGGCCAATCTTCCGGATTGTGCGGCCACGCAATCCAGGTCGCCGCGTGTGGTGCCCACTCGGCAGGCATGCGGTAGGTGATCGGCGGGGAAGCAAGCGGGGGCACACGGCCATGCTACATCGCGTGCAGCGCAGCTTGTAAAACGGAGCGCCCTACAGCGAGCATCGTCCAGCATCGTCGATGCATCGCGCATAAACGGAAAGACTACGATCTACGGTGCTGCAGGGCTTTCCGTAACGGTATAGAAGGAGTAGGTGGCTTTATAGGGGACGCGCAGCACCGTGCCGGCATGTTGCGCGTCGCAGCCCAGCGCAGGAGCCGCACCGCCCTGAGTATCGGAGCGTCGCACCAGGGTTACCGGTGTCAACACGCCTTTGCCGGTGCCCGCCGGTTGTGTTTGCAAGAGTAGCCACGGCACGCTACCCGCGTTGGGCGAGGGAGTCTGTGCAACAACCTTACCGGTGAGGGCACTGCCGTCGTTCCAGGTCCACGTCGGTCCTTGACGATGCGTTCCTAGGCGCTTTTCCCCCGATGTTGCATACAGCACCGCCTCCGGGCCCTGTAGGGTCCAGGCATAGCTGCTGTTCTGGGCTGCACAGCTGTAGACCTGGACACCGCGACCTTCCGCCGTCGCCACGATCACCGCACCCGCAGTAGGCGTAAGGGTAGGGTCCTGCGCCTGCGGTGCAAGGGTGGGCAACAAGGCGAGCGTGGGCAACAGAACCAGTCGGGAAAGCAGCAAGGTTAGCCTCTGGAAGTATGCTGCATTTCCCCTTGCAAGGGATGTCTCATGCCGCAAAATCTAAGCCGAACTCGGTGGCGATGAGAAGCGTCTTGCACTGGGTGCGCCGGAAAAGCTAGTCGAGAAAGCGGCTCGTAATGCCGCCGTATGCATCGATGCGACGGTCGCGAAGAAACGGCCAGTGCTGCCGCGTCGTTTCGATCTCCTGGGGATCGAGCTCGGCATAGAGGATTTCCTCGCGGTCATGCGAGCCTTGGGCGATCACGCGGCCGAACGGATCGGCGATAAAGCTACCGCCCCAGAACTCCAGCCCTGCCCCTTCCGGGCCCTTCAGCAAGGCTCCATGATGTTCCACATCGCCATGCTCAAAACCGACACGATTGACCGCACACACATACACGCCGTTCGCAATGGCATGGCCGCGCTGGATGGTTTGCCAAGCGTCGTACTGCCGCTCGCCGAACTCTGCTTTTTCGCTGGGATGCCAGCCGATGGCCGTCGGATAAAACAGGGTTTCCGCACCTTTGAGCGCAGTCACACGCGCGCCCTCGGGATACCACTGGTCCCAACAGACCAACGTACCGATGTGCCCGGCCGAGGTGCGTTGCGATTGAAAGCCGAGGTCACCCGGCGTGAAGTAGAACTTCTCGTAATAAAGCGGATCGTCGGGGATGTGCATCTTGCGATACACGCTCGCCACGTGGTCGGGTTTGTCGCTTGCGAAGTCCAGGGTTGCGGCGGTGTTGTGATAAAGCCCGGGCGCGCGCCGCTCAAACAGGCTGGCGATCAGCACCAAGCCAAATTCGCGCACGACCTCGCTGAGCGCTGCCGTCGATGGGCCGGGAATGGATTCGGCCAGGTCGAACAGGGCATGATCTTCGCGCTGGCAAAAGTATTGTGCGCGAAATAACTCCGGCAGGCACACGAGCTTCGCGCCATTCTCGGCAGCTTCCCGCACGCGTGCGACGGCTTTAGCAAGGTTGGCCGTGGTGGAAGGCTCGCAGGACATCTGGATGAGGGCGACTTTAGTTGAGCGCATATTTCCCTCACGCAACGAGGTGGGCCAAGTGATTGCGTACAGCAAACTCGAGCACCTTTTCATCGCGTGTAACCAGCGTGAGTCGCTGCACGCGTGCCGATGCCATAAGAATACGGTCCGCCGGATCTTTGTGAACAGGTTCGGGAAGGTTTACCGATTCGATAGCGATCTCCGGGCTGAAACCAAGCAGGTTCAGCCCGGGCTTCGAAAGCGCCTCTTTTGTCCAATGGCTCATATTGGCATTGAGCGATAGTCTGCCACTTTTGACCAGCATCGCCGTTTCCCAAATAGAAATGACAGAAATGTACAAAGTTCCGTTTTCAGCTGCTTTGTGGAGAGTTGGAAGGGCGGAACGACGTAAATCACCGGAAATACCCTGATAACGCAACCAGATATGCGTGTCGAGCAGCAGACCGGCGGTTTTAGTCATCGCTAAGAGTCCACTCCTCGCCGGTCGGCCCAATAATGTCCCCCACTTCCACAACGGTACCCTTCATCGAGCCATACAAAGCTGGAGCTGCCATTTCGAACGGCACGATCCGGGCCACAGGATGCCCGCGTCGCAGAATGGTGACCGCTTGCCTACGTTGTTCAACGCCGGTGACGACCTCGGAAAGATGCGCCTTCGCATCCGCCAAGGAAATCCCCGGCTCCGAAACGGTGTTTTGAAAGTGCTCTGCGGAACGCAACGCCCGTAATGCCATGATTCTAGTCACCTCAAGATGACCAATATATCATTGCCGGCAAACGCCTGCAAAGGGCAGCCGCTTTCATTGATTTTCCGCCTTAATCCTCGTCGAACAGCAAAATCGCAGCGGCAATGGTTGTCGTCCAGCGGCCGTTCTTATCGCCGACAGCCGATTGCGTCACGTTCGCTGTGCGCACGATTTTGTTGGAGATGCGATAGATCTCTTTTTTCTCGTCCCAGCTCGTGTCGGGATCGAAATCTACGTCGAGCGTGGTGGCGAGCATCTCGGCGGCGAGTTCTTCGGCGTAGTCGCCGGCCTGCTCTTCGGTTTCGCCGAAGCTGTGATGCTCGCTCAGATAGCCGTAGGTGTTTTTGTCGGTCGGGATAGCGACGCCAATGGAACTAACAACCAACCGATGCGGTTCGCGTGTGGAATTTTCAGCGACCACGGCGAAAACAACCTCACCGGGATTGAGATATTTCGCGCCTTCCTTGCGGGGAACCATCTTGCAGTTTGGCGGAAAGATCGACGACACGCGCACCAAATTTTGCGCGGCAATGCCGGCATCGCGCAATGCCATTTCGAAGGAGGTTAGCCGCTCCTTGTGTTTGCCGACGCCTTTGGTAAAAAACAGGCGCGTGGGGACCATTTTCTTGCCCAATTCAGAACTCCTCAACGTGTGCTTCCAGAGTGTGTCCGCTTGCCTTCAATGGCCGCTCGGCGCGTGGCGAACAGGACGCTCGCCCCATCTGGAATTATCACATGCAGACCCGCTTTCACCCCTGCCGCTATCGTGCTTTTCACAAAGCTCACCGGCTACGAGTTGCAGGGTGCATCGGCGCTTCGCGTCGGCAACACCGTTGATCCACCATCCCTCGTCGACGGAGATGTAAGGAAAGGGTAAAAGTGTCGGGGATCGGCCCCGATTTCCGGTCAATCTTCTGCTACTTTTACCGTAGGTTCATGCCGACTAGGTTAGAAGAGCAGCCGGCATCGCACCATTCACCAGCCATACGCAGATTCAAAGCCAAGCCAAGGAGCGCTATGCCGAGCGAATACCGCGATTTTCTGGAGTTGTCGTACGAGGAGCTCGAGGACCTGAACCTCGCAGCCAAAGAGCAGCGGAAAAAGCGTGTCGACCCCGGCACGCTCCAGGAAGAGCGGCTGAAGTACCTCGCCGACACCAAAGGTGTAAAGGCCGTGACGGTGCTGTTTTCCGACCTCGAAGGCCGGCTGCACATGCTGGACTACGACAAGAAGTTTCTGGTCAAAAGTTTCGACAACCTGACCTTCGACGGCTCGTCGATCCGCGGCTTTACTGCGCAGCGCGAGAGTGATCTGCGGCTCGGCCTGGATTGGAGCGCGTTCTATTGGACCCCGGCCGATGTGTTTGGTTCCGGCAAATGCATCGTCTTCGGCGAGGTGATCGACAAAAACGGCAGCCCCTACGCGGGCGACGTCCGCGGCCTGTTGAAAACCTTTGCCGGGGATCAGTTCAAGCAAAACGGCTACACACTGAATGCGGCGAACGAGATCGAGGGCTTTCTTTTCGAAGGCACCGACGCGGAGCAGAAGTACCTGGAAACGGGCCGCTTCGAGTACACCAACCGTGGCGGGTATTACCACTCCCTGCCGGGCGATCCGTTGCGTGACTTCATCGACGTTGCCGCTGAAGTACAACGGGCGATGGGCTTTGAAAACGAGAAGGATCATCCCGAAGTAGCGCCTTCGCAATTCGAGATCAACTACACGTACGGCGATGCGGTGGCAGCGGCTGACCAGATTCAGCTTTACAAACTAATCTGCCGGCAGATAGCGACGCAGATGGGCATGACGGCGAGTTTTCTGCCGAAGCCTGTGACCGGGGTCAACGGCTCGGGCATGCACACCAATGTGTCAATCACCAAAGACGGCAAAAACCTGATGTGGGACCCGAACGGTGAGGAGAAGATCTCGTCTTTCGGCTGGGAGTTTGTCGATAAGATTCTGACGGCCGGCAACGACCTTTGCCTGTTGTTGAATGCAAGTGTGAACGCGTACCGCCGGCTTGATCCGCACTTTGAAGCACCAAACCAAATCAAAGCCTCGGCTACAGATCGCGGGTCTATGGTGCGCATCCCGATCGGCAATGAAAAATCAGCTCGCGTAGAGGTACGTTCCGTGGGACCGGACGCCAATCCCTATATGGTGCTGTACTCGATTTTCAAAACCGGGTTGGCAGGCAAAAAGGCCGAGATGAGTAACCTGCGCCAGGCCGAACGCTACCTGCCGGACAACATCTATACGGCGTTGGAAGATTTTCGTAAAGCGGAGTGGACGACGGAGTTGCTGGGGGCAGATGTGAAGGGCCGCTACGCGGATCTGAAGCAGGCCTCGGCGGACCGATGCGCGCGGCTGCTGGGAACCATGATCAAGACACCGGAGATCCAGTTCCACCATGATGTGTATAACCAGCTCCTTTGGGGGATGTTCTAGCGGGCCTTTGCCGTTCAGACTCGGATTGATAGGTGGAATCTGAACGGCAGTGTGCTTGATCGAGAACAAATGAACACTTCAGCTTTCAAGGCTCACCCCGCCAAGGCTCATCCCGCGGTTCTGCTTTTTGTCGGCATCTTGGCACTTTATGGGACGGCCGTTTCCGTCGCACCGCATGCTCCGATGCTGCAAGACTACCCCGATTGGGTGTACCAGGGACTTTTACTGAAAAAGGCCCTGACCGGTCATGCGGTTTCGGGTTATGTCCTGAGGAACTACCCGGTACCGAATGCATTGACCACAGTAGGCGTGGCGCTGCTCACGCTTATGATGCCGTGGGCGGCGGCCGCAAAGGTGTGGATCGATCTTGTGCTGGCGATCATGGCATGCGGCGCATTGCGTTTTGTTTTCGCTTTGCGTGCGCCCCCGCGCAATCTGCTGCTGCTCTTACCGGCCGCTCTCGTGGGCATTGACTTCTGGACAGGCAATATCAATTTTCAACTCGGGCTGGGAGTGTTGTTGTGGATCGCAGGAGACTTGATCCAAGCGCGGCGTCCCTCGGCAGTCCTGGCCTTGCTGCTTTGCCTTCTCTTTTTCTGTCATTTTCTCGTGTGCTTTGCAGCGGTCCTGCTTGTAGCCGCGCTTGCCCTGGAGCAGCGCAACGGCAGATGGCTTGCACCGCTTTTTCCAGCAGGTATCCTGACGGTCTGGTACGGGCTGGCCAATCGTAAAAGCGAAGTAGCCATGATGCCGTTGTCGCCCCTTCATATGCTGCCGGCGATCGCCATAGCCTCCGCCTTTCTTCTTTGTGCCTGTAGCAAATACAGCGGCGCATGGATCGTCCGTGGGTCGCAATACGGAGTGCTGGTGTTTTTAGCGCTGCTCCTGCTTTCCGCCGGGGGCCTAGCGTTTCCACATTTTCAAAGTATCGCCAATGCCAAGCTCGTCACCCTGGTCGGGGAGTTTGGACCTATTCAAGTGCTCGGAAACGGTACTCAGCAACTCGTCATGCCCTTTCTGTTTGCTTTTACGGCATGGATGGGATTGGGGCTCGCTGCGGCAATCCTGTGGCGGTTATGGGGCGACTGGAAATGGCGCTTGGAACACAGAAACGAAGGATTCTTTGTCGCCGTGGGCGCTGTGGCGCTTTTCCTCCTTTTTCTCTTCAGTCCTGTTGACGCACTGGGCGTAACCGGCATCGACGGCCGCTTTTTGCATCTTGCCTTCTGTTTGGGGCTACCCCTTTTCGGCTTGCGCGCCAGCCGCTGGTCAGTGCCGCTGATCGCTGCTTTATGCGTCATTTTGAGCGTCAATGTTTATCAGTTTGCCGGAAGTGCTTACCAGACTTCAGCCGTTTCGCTTTCGCCCCATGCACGGATGCGATTGCACCTTCTTTCCGTAAACCCAAGTATGCGGGAAAGCTACTACACCGAGATCGAGCGCCGACAGTTTCGCTCCCCGATTTTTCCCACGGCACTTTTTGACATGTTTCGTCCTTGAAGCTCAACGGTGTCACGGCACGAGTCTCTACCGATTTGCTGAAGCGAGCTTCGGCTGCTTGCAGCTGCCGCTGACTTATCCGGGCCTTCTTCGCCCTGATTGCCGGCACCTCTTGGGGATTGGTGAGCGGGACATTTTAGGCGCAGAATAGAAGGGACGATGGCTTCGGAATGGATAGAAGTGGATGCGCTGCTGGTGGGCGGCGGCATCATGAGCGCGACCCTGGGAGCGTTGCTGGGGCAGCTTGCGCCGGAGCGCACGCTCCTCATGGTTGAGGCGCTCGACGAGCTTGCCGGGGAAAGCTCGCAGGCCTGGAATAACGCGGGTACCGGGCACGCCGCGCTGTGCGAACTCAACTACACGCCGCAGCGCGCGGACGGCTCCGTTGCGATCGAAAAAGCGGTGGCAATCAATGAGCAATTTCAAGCGTCGCTGTCGTTCTGGAGTACGTTGGTGGAGCGTGGTTTGCTCAACCAACCGCGCGAGTTCCTCAATGCCGTGCCGCACATGAGCTTTGTTGCGGGTACGGCAGACGTAGCCTTCCTGCGTAGCCGCTTCGAAGCGTTGCGCGAACAGCCGTTATTTCGCGGCATGGTTTACAGCGAGGATCGTGCGCAGCTAACAGATTGGGCGCCGTTGATGATGGCCGGCCGCCCCCCTGCCGCGCCGGTTGCCATGACGCGTGCGGCATATGGCACCGATGTCGACTTCGGCAGGCTCACGGGCAAGCTGGTGGCGTTGCTGCAAAAGCAACCTGGATTTACGTTGCAAACGGGATGCCGCGCGGTCGGCATTCGACGCCATAAGGACGGCCGTTGGTGTGTGCGGCTGACGAGCGCACAGGGCCGACAGCAGGTGCTGGCGCGCTTTGTCTTTTTGGGGGCCGGCGGAGGGGCGTTGCCGCTGCTGCAAGGCTCGGGTGTGGCAGAGGGTAAAGGG
>CAXTNA010000023.1:17767-21087 GCA_964245535.1 uncultured Acidobacteriaceae bacterium
GGGTACGGCGGCTTTCCCGTCAGTGGGCAGTGGCTACGCTGCACCAATCGTGCGCTGATCGAGCGGCACAGCGCCAAGGTCTACGGCAAGGCCGCTGTGGGGGCGCCACCGATGTCTGTGCCGCACCTCGATACGCGGGTGATTGCAGGCCAACGAGAACTGCTGTTTGGCCCGTTTGCGGGATTTTCAACCAAGTTCCTCAAGCGGGGCTCCTTTCTCGATCTGCCCACCTCTGTGAAGCCCGGCAACCTGTACCCGATGATCCGCGCGGGACTGGACAATGTGGGCTTGACGCGCTACTTGATCGGGCAGGTGACGCAGTCGCCCGCAATGCGCGTGCAGGCTCTGCGGGCGTTCATGCCGGAGGCGCGCGGGGAGGACTGGCGGTTGGAGATCGCCGGCCAGCGCGTGCAGATCATCAAACGCGATCCGCGGCGCGGCGGCAAGCTGGAGTTCGGCACCGAGGTCATCCGTTCCGCGGATGGCACGCTGGCGGCGTTGCTGGGCGCTTCGCCGGGTGCTTCGGTGGCGGTGGCGGTGATGATTGGGCTGCTGGAAGCGAGCTTCGCCAAGGGCATCGCGGAGTTTGCGGAGAAGCTGCGTGCGCTGGTTCCGGTATACGGTCAGCGGCTCGGGAGCGATGCGGGGGCGGTTGCCTCAGCGCGGGCACGGGCCGCTGCCGTGCTCGGCATTGCGTCGTAAACGGCATGCGCGGTGAATTGAGCGCACTTTCGGCGTACACCGACTCCCATGCATCGGAAAGCGCAGAACACGGGCAAGCAGGACCCACGGTGGTTCGGCCGGCCTTTCGGTCGATCCAGGTGCTGCGCGCCATCGCGGCGCTGTTGGTGGTGGCCCACCATACGACCATCATGATCTGGGAGCGCTTGCACATCGGCTATCCCAATTGGGTGAATGGCGGCAGCGGCGTCGATTTGTTCTTCGTGATTAGCGGATTTGTGATGACCATCTCCTCGGCTCCGTTACGCACGGCGCCGCACCCCGGCCGCACTTTTCTGGCGCGCCGGTTGGAGCGCGTGGTGCCGATGTATTGGCTTGTCACCACAGTCAAGGTCGCCGTGCTGCTGCTGCTGCCCGCGCTGGCCGTGAACGCGCTGGGCAGTGTGCGGCATGTGGTGGCGTCGTACCTGTTCTTCCCGACATTGAGTCCGCGATCGACGCTGGAGCCCGTTGTGTTCGTCGGTTGGACGTTGAACTTTGAGATGGCTTTTTATGCGTTATTCGCCCTGGTGCTCTCGCTGCGCTTGAAGCCGGCTTTTGCGCTCTTCCCGGTTCTGCTTTTGGGTGCTTTTGGCCAACACATACCGGGCTTGCCGCAGCCGGTTTGGCTTCAATTTTTTGAAAGCACCATGTTGCTCGAGTTCTTATTCGGCGTTCTGTTGGGGCTGGCTTCGCCTTTCGTGCAGCGTTTACCGGCTTTGTGGGGGCTGCTGCTTGCGAGCGTGGGGTTTTTGCCGCTTCTGTTCTGGCTGCAGCCGAATAGCTCGCCGTGGCGCGGGTTGCTTTGGGGTCTGCCTGCGCTTGCGGTGGTAGCCGGCGGCCTCAGTATGGAGGCTCGCTGGGGTAGGCGCAGTCCGCGCTGGCTGCTGGAGCTGGGCGATGCTTCCTATTCCGTTTACCTTGTGCATACTTTTGCGTTGCCCGCCGTCGGGTTGCTGCTGACGTGGGCGTGGCACGGGTGGGAAGGTCCGTTTCGCTTTTCGTACGGGTTCTTTTTCGCCCACGTAACCGCGGCGCTCTTGTCCACGGTAGCGGGTCTGCTGGCGTATTGGTTGGTGGAGATGCCGATGACGCGCTGGTTCAAAAGACGGCGGCGGACCGCGGTGCCGATTGTAGGGTAATGGACCGCTAACGCTAAAGTTTTCCGGGTTCGCGAGTACTCCAGTGGTGAGTACTCCGGCCGCGAACACCGCATCCGGGTTGGCATGCCGTACCCTGAGCGAAGCGGGAGGGATCTGCTTTACCCTTTGGCGTTTGGCACGCTGTAAGGAAAGCAGATCCCGTCGCTGCGCTACGGGATGACAAGGTCGTTTATAGAATCAACATGGAAGCAACCGCTTAGCTGCGTTCGATGGTGACGCTTTCGAGCACCACGTCCTTGCGCGGCTTGTCCATGGCTCCGGTGGGCAGCTTGCTGATCTTCTCGACCACATCGTAGCCTTCGGTGATCTCGCCGAAGATGGTGTGCTTGCCGGTCAGCCAGCTGGTGTCGGTGACCGTGACAAAGAACTGCGAGCCGTTGGTGTTGGGGCCGGCGTTGGCCATGGCGAGCTTGCCGGGCTGCTTGAAGGTCTGCGTGCTGCCCTTGGTTTCATCGGCGAACTTGTAGCCGGGGCCGCCCATGCCGGTGCCTTCGGGATCGCCTGCCTGGATCATGAAATTCGGGATGACGCGATGAAAGATGGTGCCGTCATACAGCTTGGGACCCTTTTTCGAGCGCGAGTTCCATTCCTTGGTGCCCTCGGCCAGACCAATGAAATTCTTGACTGTTTCCGGTGCTTCGGCGTCGAACAGCTTGGCTTTGAAGGTTCCTTCGGATGTTTGAAATACAGCGGTGGTTGGCATTGCTTCTCCTTGCGGTAATTGCTTTCACGTACATGTCTTGCGATGGAACGGCCGTGCGTTTCAACGCTATCGGGTTAGGATGCAGGCAAGTCATAGCCCGTGTGAACTTTACGGCTTTGGAGTATTCGGCGAGGTAGGGTTGGCAGTCGACCCCGGTATGGGCGGCACAGGCTGACCTGCAGGCACGATCAGCACCCTGTTCAACACAACCGGCGTCAGGGGTTTGTCCTGACCATCGCGTTCCACACGCGCGACCGAGCCGACCATCACGACCGTGTGCGGGTCGCACTGGCCGAAGATGGTGTAGTGGCCGTTCAGCGAAGGATTCGCGGCTTCGGTGATGAAAAACTGCGAGCTGTTAGTGTTGGGGCCGGAGTTCGCCATGGCGAGACGTCCGGGTACATCGAAGCGCAGGGCGGGGGAGATCTCGTCAGCGATGTAATAGCCTGCATCGCCGGTACCGGTGGCGAGCCGGTCGCCGCCCTGGATCATGAAGCCGGGGATGACACGATGAAACTGCGTGCCGTCGTAGAACGGCTTGCCAGTGATCTTTTGTTGCGTGCCGGGATCGGTCCAGGCTTTGGTGCCGGTGGCGAGACCGACAAAATTGGCTGTGGTTTCCGGTGCTTCCTTGTCATACAGCTGACAGGTGAGCCGCCCCATGCTGGTATCGAAGAGGACGACAGGACCGGTGGGTACGGCGGCCGGTTCTGTGTGCGCGGTGGTGCTGGGCG
>CAXTNA010000024.1:0-4300 GCA_964245535.1 uncultured Acidobacteriaceae bacterium
GCGCAAGCACATGGGCGGCCAAACGGAGATTCCCTTCCCACCCCATCGAGCAACAGCGCTCGCTGGGGACCCGGCTTCGGGAAGGACAACCACGCGAGTACACCCCAGGACTTGCTGCTGCCTATCGTCGCACCACACGTGCTGCCGGCAACGCCACCCGCCGGCCCTGGCTCGCACGCCAATCCTGGTAGGCGACCAGCATGGGCGCGGCTACCGCGATCGACGAGTACGTCCCGATCAGGATGCCCACCACCAGCGCGAAGGAAAAGCCATTCAGCACCTCGCCGCCGAAAAGATACAGACTCAGCACCGTAAGAAACGTCAGCCCCGAGGTCAGCACCGTCCGGCTCAGGGTCTGGTTGATGGAGCGATTCACCACCTGCGACAGCGTTTCCCGCCGGCTCAGCGCCAGGTTTTCGCGGATGCGGTCAAAAACCACGATCGTGTCGTTCATCGAATAGCCGATGAGCGTCAGGATGGCCGCAATGACCGTCAGCGTGATCTCTTTATTTACGAGCGAAAAGAAGCCCACCGTGATCAGGGTGTCATGGAAGACGGCCACCACTGCAGCAACGCCGTAAATCAGCTCAAAGCGGAACCACAGATAAATCAACATGCCGATGAGCGAGTAGATCGTCGCCAGCCACGCCTGGTGCTGCAGCTGCTTACCGGCGGTGGGGCCCACGATGTCCACCTGCTGCACCGAAAAACCGGAGTCGTGGTAGCGCGCGCGCAGCGCGTTCTCCACCGCCGAGCGGCCCTGGTCATGTGCTGTATCCTGCGCAGTGTTCTGGGGCAGACGCACAATCACGTCATTCGCCGCGAGACTGGTGGAGGCTCCTTTCGCTGCACCGATGCGCTGGATGCTCGCATCCCGCACGCCGGCCTCGGCCATCGCCGCACGAATGTGATCCTCGTTGGGCGGTGCGTCGAAATGCACCGTGACCTGTGTGCCGCCGCGAAAATCTACACCCAAGGGAATGCCGTGCCAAAACAGCATGCTGCACACACCGGCAACTGAAAACAGCAGGGAAAATGCCAGAAAGTACCACTTGCGTCCCAGCCAGTCGACCTTTACTTCGCGAAACAATTCCACGTTTTGCTCTTCCTTGAAGAACAGCTTCCAGTTGTTCGCTCTTAGCTTCCAGCTCTGGAGCTGCCCTGTTCTTTTTGTTCCTCACGACTCGCACCGAGGCGTCTTTGTCGCTTACAGCATAAGCGGTTAGCCGGCGCGCCTCTCGCTAGCAGCTAAAAACTCCTAGCTGGAAGCGCCCCTCAAATCGAAAGCGCCGCCCCGCGTTCCCGCCTCGTTAGCAGCCAATCGAAGATGACCCGCGACACAAAAACCGCCGTAAACAGGTTCGCCAGCAAACCGAAGACCAGCGTGACCGCAAACCCCTGCACCGGCCCTGTGCCGAAGATGAACAAGATGCCTGCCGAAACGATGGTGGTGATGTGCGTGTCAATGATGGTGATCCAGGCGTGGGCGAAGCCGTCCTGCACGGCGACCGAGGAACTCTTGCCGAGCCGCAATTCTTCGCGGATGCGCTCAAAAATCAGCACATTTGAATCCACGCCCATACCGATGGTCAGAATCACGCCCGCAATGCCCGGCAACGTCAGCGTGGCATGGCTGAAGCCCATGAACCCCAGCAGAATGACCAGATTTAACAGCAGCGCAAGATCGGCATTGATCCCGGCACCGCGGTAGTAGATGAGCATGAATGCCATGACGGCCAGCATGCCCGCGACCGCCGCCACGATGCCCTGATGGATGCTGGTTGCGCCCAACGAGGGGCCAACCGTGCGCGTTTCGAGATACGAGATCGACGCCGGCAACGAGCCCGTGCGCAGCATCATGCTCAGGTCCTGCGCCTGCTGCTGGGTGAAGCCGCCGGTAATTTCGCCTGTGTCGCGAATCGCCGATTGGATCGTGGCCACCTCGCGCACCTGGTTTTGCAGCACAATGGCCATCTGCCCGGTGCCCTTGTTGGCATCGGTGTATTTATAAAAGCGGTCACCCGCTTCGGTGGTCAAATTAAAGGTGAGGTCCGGCCGGCCGTTCTGGTCGGTTGAAGGCTGCGCATCGCGAAAATCCTGACCGGCCACAATCGCCGCGCGCTTCAGCACCCAGACGCGATCGCCCGCGCCGGGCGCGCCTGAGCCCTTCATCAGTTCCTGATCCGGTGGCACCGTGCCGCCCAGCGCCGTCAGCGCCTGCGCCTCGTCCGGATAGCTGCTGACAGCCTCGTGAATTTCCAGCTTTGCGGTCGACTGGATGATGTCTTCGACGCGGCCGGGGTCGCTGACGCCCGGCAGCTGTACCAGAATCTGGTTATCGCCCAGGCCATACTGCGCAATCTCGGGCTCGGAAACACCGAGCGTGTCGACCCGGCTGCGAATCGTCTCGATCGATTGCTGCAGCGTGCGCGCTTCAAGATCGCGCACCGCGGCCTGCTTCATCGTGAGCGTAAGCGCGTTGGGGGGCGCCGTCGCGAGGTCGTAACCCGCATAGGTTGTGCCGTTCAGCACCGCACGCACGGCGGTTGCCTGTGTGGGCTGCACGTTCGCGATGGTGATCGTACCCTGGTGCGCCGGGTCCAGCTTGGCCGCGGTCGCGCCCGTGGCCGCGAGCTCGGTGTTCAGCCGCTGCACATCGGCATCGGTGGCAGCGTTTACCGCCTCTGCGACATGGACCTGCAGGACCAAATGCGTGCCGCCGCGCAGGTCAAGCCCCAGGTGAATACGATCCGTGAGGGACTGCTTCAGCCCCCCGTGCGGTACCCCAAAGATCCCGTAAATGAAGATCACCAGCACCGCGACGATGAAGCCCGCTTTTCCGGCTAAATTCTTGCCCATCTCTCTCGTTCCAACCCTTTGCGCTTTCCGCACTTACCTTGCAGTACGGCCCTAAGTCTTAACTGTTTCTTCGGTTGTGACGGCCGCAATGGCACTCTTCACAATCTCAAACTTCACGCCGTCCGGCTGGGTGCGCACAATGAACACATCGTCTTTAATGCTGACTACCGTGCCACGCAGGCCGCCGGTGGTGGTCACGCGATCACCCGTCTTCAGGGCCGACAGCTGCGTTTGCCATTGCCTTTGCTTCTTTTGGTTGGGCGCAATCAGCAAGAAATACATCGCCGCAAACATCAATAAGATCAGCGGCAAACCGGTAAATGAGGCCAAACCGCCGCCCCCGGCCGCTGCCACTATCCAACTCAACGCACTCAAACTCACGGTCACTGCTGTATCACTCCGGCACGGAAAAGCATGCTGCTTCCAGTGCATCTTCTGCGGACACGTTCGGTATCTGGCTACCTTTACGGCTGACAGCAAGGAAGCAGACGCCGCAAATTCCTTGCGCTGCAAAATACATGCCAGGCGGGCAACGCGCACCCAAGCCTCCAGCATCCTTTGCCGGGCGTCGCATGTCAAGCGACATGGCCCCGAGGGTGACGGGGAATGCACCCCAATATGCGAGCGGGCGTGAGTGAATACAGGTACTGTGCAGCTATGGTGTCCCGTTTGCGACGGCCACGGTTAATGCCACGCCGGTCACATCGCCATCTGCCACGGTCACCGCCGCCTGCAAGGGTTGGAACCGGACCGCATCCGCCGGCGCCGGCGCGCTTGGGCCGCCGCGGCCACCTGAACTCTGCGCTTGCGCACTGGCGTTGACCCGCAGAGCGTAGTTGCCGGCCGGCAGATACGGCACAACAAAGCTGCCGTCTGCATTGATGATTCCCGTTCGGTTCAGAGTCGCGTCGGTCTGATCGGTTAAGCTCACCGAGCCGGAACGCACCGCCGCTCCCGTGGCGCTGATGGTGCCCGACACCGTGTGCAGCGCCGCCAAGCCGAGGGTTACGGCCACATCGTCATGCTCTTCCCCGGCGGCCAGCGTGATAGCGACTGCATCGGCACGGCGCATCTTATCGGGCGCGTAAACGTAGATATTCAGATTGCGGGCAAAAGACCGATCGTCGCCGTGCTGCGGTGCCGGCGCCAGCACATTGGCGCGTATCACGTAGCTGCCCGGCGCCAAGCCGGGAAGCCGAAAGACACCACGGTCGTCCGTCTGCGTGCCGAACCCAAAAAATCCGCCACCGGGCCGTCCCTGGCCATTTACCTGGCCACTCGTTGTGCCATCGGTTGCAGGCTGTGCAGCTACCTGCACCCCTGCAGCCGCGCTCCCATCATCCCATTGGATCCTGCCCGCAATCACGCTGCCACGCTGCAGGCTCAACTGTGCCGAAGCACCCCCGGCGCTCCCGTGCACCACAGGCACGCCGGTCAGGGC
>CAXTNA010000024.1:4310-20883 GCA_964245535.1 uncultured Acidobacteriaceae bacterium
TGCGGGGAGTTCGCCGCCGCTTGCACATCGATCGTCTTGTTCACATACCCGGTAAGTTGGCCGGTGAGGTAGTAATCGCCCGCCGGTACACCGGCAATGCTGAAATTTCCATCCAAATCCGTGCGCCCGGCATATCGCCCAAACCCACGGCCACCCTCGCCTCCGTTGGCATCCGTCGAGGTCGGCACCAACACGACCTGCGCAAACCGCGCTGCCCGCTGCGTGTCCGCGCACACCACACGTCCTGTCACCAGCGAACCACCGGCAGGAGTCGCCAAAGCTACAGGCGGCGCAACCAATCCCGTTTGCCCCTGACCCCAAGCCGCACCAGCGCCCCCCGCAAGAAGGACCAAGCCTACGGCCAGACTGAGGCGTCCACGCTTCGTAGGACCGCCTTCCGTTTGACCAAGCAGCTGGTGGTCTTTTGCATCCCGCACAGGCACCGTCCTCACCTTGCCCTCGTGCTCCGTCGACAAAATTCGCACATACCCCATGCTCATTGGACGCCACCAAATCATCGAATGCTGCCGGACGCCCTACTGCGCTTTAGCCGAGCCGCCCTCATACCCACGAATCCGTTGCTTGATCTCCGCGATGGTTTCTGTAGGTCGCTTTTCGTGCCCAAGCCTGCCTTCGAGGGCCCTGTTGGGTGCATAGCGCCCACTCCCTCCATCCCAATCCAACACGCGCACATCATGAAAGGTGTCCGGAGGCAAACCCAACCGCGGCGGCCCGGAAGCCAGCAATACCAGCAACAGTCGCGGCGGCATCCCCTGAGTCGTTGCCATAAACCCCAACGCCGTAACCCCACCGCATTGCATCTCTGGAAACAGATTACTTCCATACGTTTCCAGAAACCCTGGCGCACCCGCCGCACGAAGTGTCACCAGCCCGCAGCGCTGCGAGTGCCCCTCCGCGTTCTTGCCCAAGTACTTCACCGGCACAACCCACAAAGGCCCACCGCCCGGGCCGGCAACAGCAAACTCCTGCTTCGTTTCCAGCCGCAAATCTCCCGCATACTCCGGGATCGTGCCAGGCGTGATCTCCCTCTGGGCGATCATTTGTTCGTTCGGGGTCAAAGGCTTTGGCAGACCCTGGGCCGACAACCGTGCTCCACAAAGACAGAAAGCAATTACTGCTTTCCGGACCAAGTGCAATCTCATCTCAAATAATCCTCAGAGCGGCGATAGAAGGTATGAAGCTTTTACGAATGTGCGCCGGTCATGGCGCTTTCGTACCCGTGTCATACGACTGAATGACGCGCTTTGCCTCTGGAATTGTTTTGATAGAACGCTTTTCCTTTCCCAGCTTATCCTCCATAGCCTTATTTACCGCGTACCGGCCAGCCGCCCCATCCCAATCGAAAACAAAAATGCTCTTTGCTATTTGCGTATCGCCCACGGAAATCAAAGCTGCTGCTTCATACTGCACAAGTATTCGAGGCGGCCTTGCGGCCCCTGATTGCATAAACCCTAGCGACCGGACCCCGTCACACTCCCAAGGCCAAAGGTCAGGACCAAACGTCTCAACAAAACTCGTTTTACCGTCGGAAGCAAGGGTAAAAATGCCGCAGCGCTGGCGAGTTCCTTCTTGAGACTTCCCTTGATATGTTACTGGTAATATCCACATCGTCATCGCCCCTACAGGTAAGGCAAACGACTGCTTCTGTTCGATTTCTAGATCTCCTGCGTATGCGGGAATGGCGCTCGGCATCAACTTGCCCTTTGCTACAGTCAACTCCGTCGGAGTCAAGAGTCGGGAAGGTGCCTGCGCGATGGCCGAAAACACCGAGCAACAAAACGCGATTGCAAGTGGTACTGCTTTTCCGGGTTTCACAATGGTCTTCTCACATCTCAGTACAAAGTTTGTAGTGCTGTTCCAATTTTTGATCGTAGCGCATCGTCTTGTAATCAGTTCCGTTATAGTGTTGCGCCAATGCTGCCCAGTCCTTTGTCTGAAAAGCCCTAAGAAGGCGTTTGTCGGATTGTACGAAGCTTACGAATGCCCCTAGCTGCGCAGCGACAGATTGGCGCATAGCCGCCACCATGTTTTGTGGAGAGGTAAAACCCGCCGCCTTGTGATTGAATCCCATAATCTGAAATTTTCCCCAGGATGCCGCTCGTAAAGCAGCGTCGGCGTCCAAATGATACGCCTCCCCCAGACGTGGATATTGCAAAGCTGGAGGCCCATACTCCTTGTTTAGCAGTGCATGTCCGTTGGGGTCACGCAAATGCTTCGGAAGCGAAGCATTTGGATTCGTTTTGTCCCAGACATGATGGGTCAGCTTACTAAACCAAACTCTCTCAAACAGGATCACAGGTCTTCCCAGCGAATCAAACGCAGGCCCGTTACACTCGACGGCCGTTAGAGCCTTGATTACGGCAGCCTCACAGCCAAGCTGCGCCGCCGCAGACCTGTACTCCGCATCGGTCAGATCGCCAACTTTTTGCCCACCAGGATCGACGGGTGATCCGCCAGAACCCGGCTCTGGCGGCGGGTCCGGTGCCGGTTTAAAGGGCACAGGCGGAAACCGCGGTGCAACCGGCTCCAACAGCTTGCGCAAGGTCGGTCCCATCACGCTCACCACACCATCCGGAAACGACATCTTCAACGTGTGCCTCTGGTATTGCTCAATCGCAGTAGCCGTTTCATAGCCGAAAAGGCCGTCCACCTGCAATCGGCGGAACGCACCATGGGCGTGCTCATTGAGCAACTTCTGCACAAACGCCACGTCATCCTGCCGATTGGGCTGCCCCGGTCCGACACTGAACACCAAGTCGCGCTTCACAATGCCTCCCCTACCTCTCATACCGCCTCCTTCGTACTACCGTCCGAAGGCCCAGCGAATTAATCCCAGCGAATTAACCTAGATATGCACAAAGGATATGCTCAGATCATCACTATCGTGCGGGACATGGGATTCTTTCGGCATCTCCGATCACCTTTCCCGCGCCAACTCCTGCCGCACCCGCTCCATCGTCTCCAAATAGAACGCCAGATTGTGTATCGAATTCAGCATCGCTCCCAAAGGTTCGCCGCTGGCGTAGAGATGACGCAGATACGCCCGGGTGTAGCGCCGGCACACCGGGCACTCGCAACCCTCATCCGGCGGCCGCTGGTCTTCGGCGTTGTCCCCCCGTTTTATGTTGAGCCGCATGACCGCACTCGCACGATCTTTCGGATCTTCGCGCACAAACAGCAGTCCATGCCGTCCGGCCCGCGTCGGCAGCACGCAATCCATCATGTCCACGCCCATGCGCGCATACTCCTCAATCTCATCGGGATACCCAACGCCCATCACATACCGCGGTTTGTCCTTTGGCAGCAGGGCAAGTGTGTGGGCGATAATCTCGCGTGTCACCTCCCGCGGCTCCCCCACGGCGAGCCCGCCGATCGCGTACCCCGGGAAATCCATTGCCACAAGCCGGTCCGCCGATTCCGTCCGCAGATCCTTGTACATCCCACCCTGCACAATGCCAAACAGCGCCTGGTAGGACGAGGGCGCAGGGCGCAGGGTGCAGGGTACAGGACCTACCCGCGCAGACCGTAACTCATCCTCTCCGTGCTCCGTGCCCTGTTCCCCGTGCCCCGTCTTCCAAGGCACTTCATGCCGATGCGCCTTCCAATACGTCAACGACCGCGTCGCCCAGGCATGGGTCAGCCCCATTGAAGCACGCGTGCGCTCCCAACTTGCGGGCGTTTCCACACACTCATCAAAGGCCATCATCACGTCCGCCCCAAGCGCGATCTGCACCGCCATCGCGTGTTCCGGCGAAAAGAAGTGCTTCGATCCATCGAGATGCGAGCGAAACTCCACGCCATCCCCGGTGACCTTGCGCAGCTTGGCGAGAGAGAATACCTGAAAACCGCCTGAATCAGTCAGCATCGGTCGCGTCCAGCTCATAAAGCGATGCACGCCGCCCATGCGCCGGATCAGCTCGTGCCCCGGCCGCAGGTATAGGTGGTACGTATTTGCCAGGATGATCTCGGCACCGCGGTCTTCAGGACCCAGCCGTTCCAGCACACCCTGCTCCACGGTCTTCACGGTGGCCGCGGTCCCCACCGGCATAAACACCGGCGTTTCTACGGCGCCATGCGGCAGATGCAAGGCCCCGCGCCGCCCACCCGGCACGCTTTCTGCTTTCACCTCAAACGCAAGCGACATCGCCTCATTCTAGTGTTTTCGCACGTGGGTTGGGCGCTAGCAGCCCCGGCACCCGCAGGCCGATTTGTGTGCTCACGTATCCTGCGTTGCTTCGCGCACTTCAGTACCGGTACAGTCGTCACTTACCAGAGATTCCGATAGATTACTAACTTATTGTGCCGCGTCTTCTTCCAGCCTCTACAGTAAGAAAATACCGGAAGCGAGACTCGCACATTTCTGGGCCCTGTTCGTGCACCTTCTCGCCTCTGCGAAATCTTTTATCGCCGAGGAGCGCTCTATGCGCCTGAAACACCTTGCCTTTCTTGCAGCTTCTGTCCTTGCATCCTTTGTTGCCCGCCAGAGTACCGCAGAAACATTAACTTTGCTCAGTGTCGGTGGGCAAAACGCCGGTGGTGTGTACGTATATCCCTACAACTTCAGTGTGAACGGGTCCACTACATCGCCGGCGCTCATGAGTATCGATCTAAATCGCGAAGTCACCATTGGGGAAGGCTGGAATGTTACAACGCAGGGAATCAGCAACTCTGCTTCCGACACGGCCTTCCGTGAGGATGCCTGGCTGTTTTCACAGTTCGGCAACATCGATCCGCAAACCCATGCCGCGTACACCAACGCCGAAATCCAATTTGCCGCCTGGGATGTGCTCGATGCGAGCGGAATCAGCGCCAATGCGGCTTATGCGTCGGGTTTTGACAGTACCTCGACCTACCTGGTGAGCCAGGCTTTGGCTGCCGCTAACAATAATTTGCTGTACGCCTCTGGTTTTTTCAATAACTTTACGATCTATGCGCCGACCAGCAACACTGCCGGCTGGACAGAGGGAACGCCGCAAAGATTTATCGGAGAATCCGCCGCTGTCACGCCGGAGCCCTCGGGACTGCTGCTTTTTGGAACGGGTCTGTTGGGCGCCGCGACCCTGATTGTTCGCCGAAAGACCACTGCCACCGCCGCTTGTTGATGCAAACTTGTTGGATGCAAAGACAATATGCACCATGCAGAATCACAGCGGCGCTGTGATTCTTTGCATGGTGCATATTGTTCGCTTCAGGTCGACTACAAATTGCTTGCGCGATTTCCCGTAACAAGCCGCAAAAGAAAGGTAAGCAGCACCGCACCAATGACAGCAACGATGATGGAATAGATCAAACCACCCGATGCGGCCAACCCGAAAACGTGTGACATCAAAAATCCGCCGATAACAGCGCCTACAATGCCCACGATAATGTCCATGAGTGCTCCAAAACCTGAGCCCTTCATGATCTTGCCGGTGATGAAGCCGGCAATCAGTCCAATAATGATCCAAGCGATGAAACCATGCGCCATGGCTAATGCCTCCTGATGATGTTGGGTCCCATCCATATCAGAGTCTAGGAACAGGCATAAGGTTTGCCAGGCAACAAAAGACATCTTAGGAGCAGCCTGCCGCGGTCCCTCAGATGGAGCGGCCTGCCGCGGTCTCTCAGAGGGAGCGACTTGCTGCGGTCTCTCAGATGGAGGACCAATGGCAGAAATGGGTGTAAACACGAGACCGGACCGAGCCGATGTATGCTGAAGGTCCACCGCAATGAGCCCTTTGACGACACGCACCACCCCACGACCACGCGTTCTTAGCGGGATGCGGCCTACCGGACGGTTGCACCTTGGCAACTACATGGGCGCGCTCCACAATTGGGTGCAACTGCAAAATCAATACGATTGTTTTTTCTTTATCGCCGATCTCCATGCGCTCACAACGGATTACGCCGATCCGGAGATGCTGAACGAGAATACCCGGCAAATCGCACTGGATTTCCTTGCGGCCGGGCTCGACCCAGGTCGCTGCGTCATCTTTCGCCAGAGCGATATCATGCTCCACGACCGACTCAACACGCTATTCGGCATGATCACCCCTGTGCCTTGGCTGGAACGCGTACCGACCTACAAGGACCAGCAGGAACAACTCGCCGGAAAAGAGCTCAACACCTACGGGTTTCTAGGGTACCCCCTGCTGCAATCGGCGGATATTCTGCTGTACAAACCGCATTTTGTTCCTGTCGGCGCAGACCAGGTGGCGCACGTTGAGTTAACCCGTGAGGTCGCTCGGCGCTTCAATCAGCTTTACCCCGGCGCCTTCTTTCTAGCGCCCGAGGCGAAACCCTGGGAGATGGCTGCCGTCTTTGAAAAGGCACGCAAAAATGCAGGTGAGCCGAAAGATTCCGCGCGCGTGCAGTTCACCCCCCACCAACTCTTTGAGGCAGCCCAGAACACGAAAAAGCTCACAGGCTACGGCCGGAACGAAATCCTCCCTGAGCCCGAAGCGTTGCTCACACCCAGTCCCAAATTACCCGGCCTGGATGGACGCAAAATGTCCAAAAGCTATGGGAACTTCCTTATGCTTTCCGAGCCGGAACCGGACTTGCGCGCCAAACTCAAGACTATGGTCACCGACCCGGCTCGGGTTCGCCGTGACGATCCGGGCAACCCCGATGTTTGCCCGGTGGGTGATCTGCACAAGGTCTTTTCCAGTCCAGAAACTTTGGCGAAGGTTTACGACGGCTGCACCACTGCCGGGATCGGCTGTATCGAGTGCAAAAGTTGGTGTGCCGATGCGATTCTTCACACCATCGCGCCCATTCAGGCGCACCGGCGCGATCTGGAACAACGTCCCGAGGTGATCGACGATGTGCTCGCGAACGGCCGCGAACGCGCCACCAAGCGCGCCCAGCAAACACTCGACGAAGTTCAGCACGCCATGGGTCTTCGCAAGCTGGGGCGCTAGCAGAACATGGTAGAAGATCGGAAAACGGTGGCGCTGCAGGTGAGTGCTCAACAACCGGAACCGGCACCGTTGGAATCCGCACGGAAAAGTCCGAAGGGCAGTGAAGCCGCGGAGGCTTCGCAGTCCCCTTTTTCTGTAGCCATCGGGAAGGTCTATGACGGTCCATTCGACCTTCTCCTGGATCTTATCCGCAAGCAGAACCTCGATATCTACGACATCCCAATGGCGCGAATTACGGCGCAGTTTCTGGAGTACACGCGTCATCTGCAAGCAATCGACATTGACGCTGCAGGCGAGTTTGTCTACACCGCCTCGTTATTGATCCACATCAAGAGCCGCACCTTGCTGCCGCGCGAGCCGGCTGAAGGTCAAGGTCTGCTCGAAGCGGAAGACCCGCGGCGCGAGCTGGTCGAACGGCTGCTCGAACATGAGCGCTTCAAGGCTGCTGCCCAAATGCTGCAGCAGAAACAGCAGATCGAAGCGGCAACCTGGACCAGGCCAGGACTGCATCGCTTTCTGAGCGACGAGGGTGTCCTCGATCTTGAGGGCGAACGTGAAATTGCGGCTGACTCCTCGGATTTGGCGCGGGTTTTTTGCGAGATGATGGAGCGTCTACGCGAGCGACCGGTGCACCGCATTGATGAGGACGCCGTTACCGTCGGCCAAATGATTGAGTTCGTGCAGCGCCGGTTGCTGAAGGACGACCAACCCGTCAGTCTACGTCGCTTATTGCGCAATTTGCATTCGGAACGAGCTTTGATCTGCACCTTTTTGGCCATGTTAGAACTGGTACGGCTCCAAGCAATCGTGTTGCATCAGCGCGAACAGATGGGCGACATTCTGCTGAAGAAGACGGATCATTTCGAACAGGTGCTCAGTAACGGAGCGCAGGTTCGGGACGATTGGGATTGAAGAGGCTGGCATTTTCTGTATCAATCTGCACCATGTCTCGACTTGGGACAGAAAAGCGCGCATTTTGAGACCTTCGCGCCATGGTAGAGGCCGGCGATCCCGCGCACTCTGGATACATGTTCGATATTTTCTTTTCGCATTACCAATCGATGAGAAAGACGCCTACCGGTCTTCTTCTCCTCACCGGAGCCGCTGTACCGACATTGTCGTTTCTGCCACCTGGAATCAAACATGTCCTGCATACGCGAGGGGTGCTCCACCCCTGGTATCACCTCTTCGCCTTTGCGGCACTTACCTTCATCTTCCTGCGCAACGCGAAGACAGTACGCGCACGGCTGCTATGCACCGCAGGGGCGGTGTTGATGGGGTGCGGCACGGAGTTCGCACAAAGCCTTGTGTATCGCTATCCGGTGGAGCGGCTGGATGTAGTAGCCGATACAGTGGGTGTCCTTTGCGGTGTGTTGTTCATTCTGCTAACGACAGTGCGGGTGCCACAGGCATCGCGCAGTTCGGTCTTGCGATGGATGGGTTCTGTGTTCTTCCTCGAGAACCCACCCGCCGCGATCAAGCTGCGATGATCGGGCACCCGGTTCAGGCAAGCGCAACGCCCAGTTGCAGCCAAGGTCAGGCTTCGCCGAGTTCCCGTTCATAGGTCATGGCGGTCGCCTCGTCAAAGCAGACAAAGTGGATGGTTTCCACGCCGCAGCTGTCGGCCAATTCGCGGCAGATGCGAAGGGCGATCTGCGCGGCGGGGCCTTTCGGATAGTGGTAGATGCCGGTTGAAATCGCCGGAAACGCGAGGCTCTTAACACCATGCTCGCGCGCCAACTCCAGCGAGCGCCGATAGCAGCCCGCCAGCTTTTCGGGTTCCCCGCGGTCGCCACCATGCCACACCGGGCCGACCGCATGGAAGATCCACTTTGCGGGCAAGCGGAAGCCGGGGGTGGCCTTTGCATCGCCGGTAGCGCAGCTGCCCAGGGCGCGGCAGGCGTCCAGCAACTCCGGGCCGGCGGCACGGTGGATCGCCCCATCCACGCCACCGCCGCCCAGCAGCGAGCTGTTGGCAGCATTGACGATCGCATCCACTTGCTGTTTGGTGATGTCTCCACGAACGACGGTGAGTTTAGCCATAAGGGTTTGGATGCGCATGCTAATACGCCAACGCGACCCCATCGGCGCGCATTTCGCTGGCGGCGGCGTAAACGCGCTCTGTGTGGTTGTCGAAGTGGGAGGTCATGACCTCGATGCACTCATAGCGGCCAAAGCCGCCGTCGCTAACGGCCATGGGCCAGCCTAGGGATTTCAGGGCGTTTTGCGTGCTTTGCGGGACGCCGGCTTCGAGGCGCAAGATGCCTTTGGGCCCAAGCCCAGCCTGGTCTTCGCCCATACTTTGCGACGATCCCTCGTGATGCCAGCGTGGGCTGTCGCCGGCAGCCTGTACATCGAGCCCATAATCGACGCGATTGACGATGATCTGCGTTTGGCCCTGCGGCTGCATGTCGCCGCCCATCACGCCGAAGCTCAGCCAGGGCTTGCCGTCTTTTGCGGCAAAGCCGGGGATGATAGTTTGGAATGGTCGCTTGCCGGGGGCATAGAGGTTGGGGTGGCCGTCTTGGAGCGAGAACAGTTCGCCGCGATCCTGAAACATGAAGCCGAGCCCATCGGCGACCAGCCCCGAACCCATGCCGCGGAAATTTGATTGGATAACCGAGACCATCATGCCGTTCTTGTCGGCGATGCTGAAGTAGGTCGTATCGCCATGCGACGGCGCGTCTCCGGGATAGACCGGAGTGAGGATTTTGCGTGGATCGATCAGCTTCGCGCGCTCCGCCGCATAGGTTTTGGAGTTGAGCCACTCGGTAGGGATTTTGCTGAAGTGCGGGTCTGCGTAGAAGCGAGCGCGGTCCTCATAGGCCAGGCGTTTGGCTTCAATCTGTATCTGCAGGCTTTCGGGCGACTGGAAGCCATAGCCGCGCATATCGAAATGCTCAATCATCGAAAGCATCTGCAGGGTGGCCAGGCCTTGCGTGTTGGCGCCCATGGCGTAGACGGTGGTGCCGCGGTAGTCGGTTTGGAGCGGCGTGGGCCATTCGGCCTGGTGCGCGCGCAGATCGGCACGGGTCACCCAGCCGCCGATGCGCTTGAAGTAGGCTTCGATGGTGTCGGCAATCGGGCCGTCGTAAAAGGCATCGCGGCCACCCTGGGCAATCAGGCTGTAGGTGCGGGCCAGATCTGGATTGCGGCGTACGTCGTTTTCGTTCGGCGCGCGGCCGCCGGGGGCGTAGGTGTGCAGGGCGTTAGCGGTCTCTTCCACACCGGAACCGGCTTTGGTGAAGGCGGCGAGATTGCGCTTGATATACCAGCCGATGATCTGCGGTGTGGGCGAGCCCTCCTGGCAGTAGTGGATGGCGGGCTCAAAGAGCGTGGCCCAGGGGAGCTTGCCGTAGCGCTGGTGCAGGGCCCACCAGCCGCCCAGGGCGCCGGGAACGGAGACCGTGATTGCGCCCAGGCGGGGCAATACGTGTTTGCCGTCGACGGTTTGTGCGCGTGCCCTTGCCGTGGCCAGACTCAAACCCATGGGCGAACGGCCGGAACTGGCCATGCCTTCGAGCCTGGCGGTTTTTGGGTCCCAAACGAAGGCGTAGCAGTCGCCGCCCAGGCCGGAACTGGTCGGCTCGACAAAGCCGAGCACCGCGTTGGCCGCCACGGCCGCGTCGGCCGCCGAGCCGCCGCGCTTGAGAGTGTCGATGGCCACCTGCGTTGCCAACGGATGCGCGGTGCCGGCCGCACCGTTGCAGCCGAGTGCGGGGGAACGCGAGGCGAAGCTCGCGCCCGAGGGCCGGTCGCCGGCGTGGACATCCGGGCGCTCAAACCGTTCCTGACCGGGAGCCTGAAACTTCGGCTGCTGGGGCCCGGTGACAGGAGCGCCACCCTGCCCTGGGCCTGCCGTGGTGCCTGGGCTGCCTGTCTGGTTTTGTGCGAACGCAAAGCCACCGGTGGCGGCGGCGGGCAGTGTGGCAAGAAAGGTGCGACGTCGCATGGGCGCGGGTCCTGTGGGTTGGTTTGGCTTCGTGCTGCAGGGTGACGATCTTGGCCGGATGTGCGGTGTACCCTTCCCCATACTTTCGCAGGTAAAGTCCTTGAAAGATTGGAGTTAGGTCCGGACTTCCAGAGTGTATCGCCATTTCTGCGGATCGGTGATTTGCGCTGGGGTTGTTGGTTCGGCTTCCTGATCAGAGTAGCGGATGCGGGGAAATGCTACGCAAGTTCAGATTTCCGTCGTTTCTTGGTGTTTCCGATCGGTATAGCCCTGATTTTGTGTCGGGCTTTCAGCCCTTTGTCGGCTTTCTTGCCTTTTTCCTGGGGCTTCGCCCCAGGCTATGATGGGCCGGGCCTTCAGCCCGGAAAGCGCGAGCTACGAGGTACGAGGCACCCGGCTTCAAGCTTTCAAGCTTCCGGCTTTCGAGCTTTCGAGGCTTCGGGCTTTCGAGGCATGACGGAGAACAAATGAGGTGACGTTGCAGCGGGATGGCGGCCTCGTGCAGGACGGCGGTGGAGGTAAGGGGTTGATGATGAGGGGCGTTTGATCAACCGGTTTCGTGCGAAGTGACAAAAGTGGCAGAACTGGATAAGAATATGAGTTTACTTTCATGAACCGCTTCCCATAGGAATCGAGAACGAGTTGGACGCGAGCAGGCGAACGTGCATCAGCCGGAGCCAACGCGCAAGGGGTGTCCTGGCCTGTCCGGACCTCTTTTGAGACGCACCGCGCGTGTACGCAGCGAAGTCGCTTGGTTCTGTTGGAAGTTCCCGGTTCCCAAGAAGCAAAAGCAGAGCGGAGAGAAACGAATGTTTAGGGTGAACGGCTTGGAAAAGATGTGGTTGCAATGGAAGGCGTTGCAGAAGGCGGTGGCGCTGCTGTTGCTTGCCTGCGGGCTGGTGCTGCATGCCGGAGCGCAGAGCGACACGGGCCGCGTGGTGGGCAACGTGACGGATGCAACGGGCGGGGTCATCCCGGGAGCCGTCGTCACGGTGACGAATGTCGACAACGGCACAGTGCTAAGGGCCACCGCGAACGATTCCGGTGAATTCAATGTACTCGCCGTTCCACGGGGCAACTATGCGGCGGCGGTCACGGCACCTGGATTCCAATCGCAAAAGCAGACCTTTACCCTCGATGTTACCCAGGTGCAGACGCTGCTTTTCAAACTTTCCGCGGGCGAGGTCGCAACGACCGTGGAGGTCACCAGCGCGGCGCCACTGGTCAATACCACCAACCCAACCATGGGCGAGACGATCGAAGGCAAACAGCTCACCGACCTGCCCCTGAATGGGCTGAACTTCACGAACCTCGCGCTGCTGGTACCGGGCGTCACGCAGGGTTCTTACGGTAACAATAATAGTGGTGTGAGTGGCAATGCGGAGAGCTTCCGCTACAACGCCAGCGGCAGTGCTTCCATCTCCGTGAACGGTTTGCCCCCGACAGCGAACAACTACATTCTGGACGGCGTGGATAATAATGACGATCTAACGAACACCGTCATCTTCTTCCCGCCGGCCTACGCGACGCAGGAGTTTCAGCTCAACACGAGCGTTGCGCCTGCGCAGTTCGGCCGCGCCGGCGGCGCCATCGTGATTAGCTCGATTAAGTCGGGCACGAATGGGATTCATGGCAATCTGTTTGAGTACTACCGGAGCGGCAAGTGGGCTGCCAACCCGAACTATATCTTCCCCGGCGAGTCGTTCACACCATCGCCTCCGGACAATCGGAACCAGTTCGGCGCGGATGCCGGTTTGCCGATCATCAAAAACAAGCTTTTCCTCTTTGGCGACTACCAGGGCTGGCGTGAAAGTTCTCCGGTAAGCCCCGCCCTGGTTACCGTGCCTACGGCGCTGATGCGCGGCGGTGATTTTTCCGAGTTGCTGAACCCCACCTTGAACCCGAACCCGTTCAACCACTCCAACCTTTGCCAAGCCAGCAATGCGCCCGGCACCGGCCAAATCTTCGATCCGATCACCTGCCTGCCGTTTGCCGGTAATGTCATTCCGAAAGCAAGGCTCAACCAGGCGGCTCAGAATTATCTGAACGCTTTTCCGCTGCCGACCAACAACGGCACCGTTTACGACAACTACGAGGCCTTTGAGCAGCAGGCCATCCACTACAACGATTTCGATGTTCGCCTGGATTGGCATGCGTCCAATGCGGATTCAGCGTTTTTCCGCTTCAGCTACGACAACTCGGTTCAGGTGAAAACGTCGCAGTTTGCCAATCTGCCGGCGGGCTTCGGCACGGGATCGAGCTACAGCCATGCGCGCGGCTACGCGCTCGGCGAAACGCACGTGTTTACGCCCAAGGTGGTCAATGAGCTGCATCTGGCCTATAACCGCGACAACTACGGCTATCAGCCACCGTTTTACGGTGATCCTGTTTCCGCGAATCTCGGCATCGTCAATGCAAACCGAGGCATCACCACAAGCGGCGGCGCGCTGATCGGCGGCAACGACTATGAGCTCCACTACACCGGCGACTACGGTCTGTATGCGGTGCCGCAAAACAATATCGAGGTGACCGACAACGTCAACCTGCAACGCGGCAATCACTCATTTGTCTTGGGCGGCACATGGCTGCGCCGGCAACTGGAGTACTTCCGACCCATCGCCGGCAAGGGGTTTTTCAACATCTCGGGCAACGGTGCGGACTTCACCGGGTATGAGGTGTCGGACCTGCTGGCGGCCTTTGTCGATAACTACAGCATCGGCAACCAGAGCGGCTTCTTTTCGAATATCAGCCAGGAAGACGCGTTTTTCGCTCAGGACGACTGGCGCATCAAGCCGCGCTTGACCCTGAACCTCGGCATTCGCTGGGATCTGATCACGTGGCCGTATGAGTCGCACAATCAGCAGGCCTCGTTCGACATCAATAGCGGGAAGGTGCTGCTTGCGGGGCAGAACGGGGTTTCGCGCAGTATTGTGAACCAGGACTACCGGTACTTCAGCCCACGGATTGGGTTTGCGTATACGCTTCGGGCTGACGGCTCCGCTTCGCTGCGCGGCGGCTACGGTATCTACTACTTCCCGACCTATGGCGGCATCGACAACCAGCTGGGACAACAGCCCCCGTTTGGCGGATCGGTGGACTACCAGGCAAGGCTCGGCTATTGCATCACGTTTACCGGCCAAACGCCTGCCCCGGGAACGGCCAGCTACGCCAGCTGCCGGCAGCCGTCCGTAGGGCAAACGACAGCGCTGCCTGCGCCGGGCTTTCCGAACTTCAACCCCGCCGCGCCGCCGAGCGGTTTGAGCACGATCGCAGTGAACCAGAACAACAAGGAAAGCGATATCCAGGAGTGGAATCTGCAGCTGCAACAACAGCTGTCCAAGCGCGACGTGGTCGATATCGCCTATGTGGGCAACAAGGTGGACCACCTGCCGAACTACTACCCCTATAACGGGCTGCAGATTGGCAGCAGCGCGCCGGTGGGTACGGGCCTGCAAAACTACCCGTCGCTGGGCAGCATCACGTATGAAAACTACAACGGCACCAGCAATTACAACGCGATGCAATTGCAATATAACCATCGCACGCAAAACTTTCTCGTGACTGGCGCGTATACGTGGTCGCACACGATGGACGACATTTGCGGAACGCTGTGCCTGTACTATGCCCCGCGCGCCAGCTATGGCAACTCAGGGCAGGATCAGCGCAATGTTTTCAGCTTTTCGACGGTGTACACACTGCCGTTCGGCCGCGGACAAGCGTTCGGTTCGCACGTGGCGCGGCCGATCGAGTGGGCCATTGGAGGCTGGCAGACCGATGTGGTGACGCTGCTGCAAAGCGGGCAGCCGTTCGATCTGTCCACCGGCCAACACAACGCGAACGAACCCGACCAGGTGGGCGCGATCAGCTACCCGAAGAGCATCCGCGGCACCTGGTTCAACACGAGTGCGTTTTCTTCCGACAACCTGAACCAGTCCTTCTTGACGCAGGTAAACGGACAACCGGTTTACACACGTTTGGGAACGGCGCGCCGCAACCAGGTCTTCGGGCCCGGGTACCATGTCACCAACTTCGGTTTGAAGAAAGATATCCACTTGACCGAGCGGTATTCTCTCGATCTGCGTGGGGATGCTTCGAACATCTTCAACACGCCGGAGTTTACGAACCCGGGTAGTGCGACAAACAGTTCTACCTACGGCAAGATCACCAACACACGGCTCGCGAGCGCGCGGCAGCTTCAGGTGTCGGCGCGGCTGGACTTCTAAGGAGCCGTGCGAGTCGGGGTTGTGCGCCAAGCGCGCCGGGCTTTGCCGGCTCGGGGCGGTTGGCCATGGAAACGAAGGGTCATCGGGGCAGTTGCCCTGGTGGCCCTTTCCGCGCTTTTCGGCCCGCTTCCCTCGATTGCCCAGTCCCTGCGGGTCGCCTCTGCCCTGCAGGCGAGTTTGCGCGGCACGCGGGCTTCGGGCGTGGTGCTGGCCATGGGGAGCGGAGCTGTTCTGGCGACAGCCGGGCCCAGGCGACGCGGAACGCCTGGATCGGCGATCAAGCCGCTGCTGCTGGCCTATGCGCTCGATCACGGGCTCATCCGGCCGGACACGGCGGTGTACTGCCACCGCACGCTCACCATCGGCGATCGCATGCTGCCGTGTACGCATCCGGCGGACCGCACGGTGTTTACCGCCGAAACGGCGCTGGCGGCTTCGTGCAACACGTGGTTTGCGGAGCTGGGGCGGCGTTTTCCGGGGCTCAGTCTCGATGCGGCTTTGGAGCAAAATCATTTGGCTCATGTGGCGTTGGCGACGGCTTCGGTGGAGGACCGGCAGATGGCGGTGCTTGGGCTGCGGGGTGTGACGGCGTCGCCGCTGGAGCTTGCCCGCGCGTATCGGGTATTGCTGCATGATTTGTCGTCAGCGAGTCCTGGTGCACGTGGGCTGGAGGGCTCGGTCGCGGATGGGATGGCGCACCCGGCGGCCGTTCGGGGGCTGGAGATCCTGGGCAAAACCGGCACGGCCAGCAACCCCGGCGAGGCCTGGACGCACGGGTGGTTCGCGGGCGCGCTGCCCGGGCGGGTCGTTGTTGTGATGTTCGTGCCGCATGGCGATGGCGGCACCGCTGCCCGGCTTGCTCAGACATTCTTTCGCAGCTTCGGGGCGGTGGGGATACCATGAGCGTCCTGGTCGGGAGGCGGCTCGGGATCCGGAGGCGGCTCGGGATCTTGCTGCTATGCTTTGCACCGCGACCGGGCACGGCAATCCAGCAGGACGGCGGCAGCCAACAGGACGGTGGCGGCCGCGATGTCACGGTGGCGTTGTTTTCGACGCGGGCGCTGCGTGCGGTTACGGTGACGCCGCTGGCAAGTGATGCCTGGACGGCCCGTTGCGCGTCTTGCCCGCACCAGGTGCTTGCGGCAGCGCTGCACTTCCATGCGCTCCATGCATTCCGGGCGCCCCGGGCGCCGGTCGAGCTTTTTGCAGGCGGAACCCTGCGATTGACGGACGACGAGGGTGCTGCGGGGACGTCGTCCGAGCGCACGGCGACCGGCCTGTGGCATCTGCGAGCGAATGCGCCGAGCGCGGCGGGCGGTGAGATTGATGCCGTGCTCACACTGCCGAGCGAGCGGTATGTGGCCGCCGTTCTGGCCGCGGAGGCCGCACCGGAGGAGCCTGCGGCCTCGCTGCGGGCGCTGGCCGTGGCGGTGCGCACCTACGCGCTGAATGGCCGGCATGCCACGGCGCTGCAC
>CAXTNA010000025.1:0-4972 GCA_964245535.1 uncultured Acidobacteriaceae bacterium
TGCGAGTGCAGCCGCTACGGTGGACGGCACCGTGACGGAAGCCGTGCTGTATCGGTATCGCGCCGTTCGCCGAAGGATCGTGCAAGTGGGCGGCCACACGCTGGAGCTGCGCAGCACGCCATCGCTGGAGGCGGCCGCGACGTGGCGCGACGTGTACCCTCCCGCTGCGCCGCAAGGGCTTTCTGCGCTGGGGTATACGGTTCCGGAGACACACGGGGACGGCAAAGGTTCGCAGGCGAAAGAGGGGTATGCCGTCGATTTAATATGGCAACCGGTGGAAGACACGCGTTTGGCAGGGTACCTTGTGTATCGTCAGGGGCTCAATATTCAGGGTGTTCCTGGGGCGAGGGTACGGCTCACGCCACAGCCGATCGCCACGCCGGGCTTTCATGACGGAACGGCTTTGGCGAAGCAGCGGTACCGGTATGGCGTTTCGGCAATCGATCCGAAAGGCAATGAAAGTGCGACGGCGGAGGTGGAGCCTTTGCGCTGAGTGCTGGAGGCGGAGATCGTTACCTGACGGAGCGGAGAGATTTGGCTCTCTTGCGTGTTGCTGCAACAGCGAGGAAAGCAGATCCCTTCCCCGTTCGGCTTCGCTCAGGGTACGGGATGACAAACTTCGGTGCTACGGCATGACAAACTCTGTGTCTCGAGAGGAACAAGTTTCTGTGCTACGGGATGAACCATTGTGATGCGCCATGATCTCCGCGCGGAGCCGCTGGAACCTCATTGGCCGCTGGAGATTTTACGGGCGGCTTCGAATTCGTCTCCTGGGCGCCAGTGAATGGTTTCCGGTTGTGACAGGGCCTGCCAACCCAGATCCATGCCGAAGCGGACGAGTTTAGCGTCGCCGCGGAAGTCCCATTTCACATCGAACTCGTCGGAAAAATTGTGGTAGTTGTTGTCGTTGAAGGATTTTTCCTGCGCGGCGCCCCAAGCCTGGTCGTGTCCTTCGTAGAGCGTGCCGGCATCGATGGAAAACGCCGGGATGCCAACACGCGAGAGCGAAAAGTGGTCGGACCGGTAGTAGGACCCGGCTTCGGGCCGCGGGTCGGGAACGATGGCCAGGTCGAAGCGTTTCGCGGTGGCTTCTACGGTGGGATAAAAGCTCGTGCGTTGCGCTCCGTTTACGTTGACTTCGCGCTGAATGCCCAAGGGCAGCAGCATATCGTAGTTGATGTCGAGCGCGATCTGCGCGGCGGGGATAGGCGGATGTTGCCCAAGATACTCCGACCCGAGCAGCCCCTGCTCTTCCGCGGTGACCGAGGCAAACAGGACTGAATGCGGCAGGGTGAGGCCGTTCTCGACGGCAGCCTTCCAGCTGCGAGCCATCTCCAGCAGCACGGCTACACCGGTGCCGTTGTCTGCGGCGCCGTTGTAGATGTTGTCGCCAGTTTTGCCGGGCACGATGCCGAGATGATCGTAGTGTGCGGTGTACATGACCGCCTGATCAGGCTTGTGCGTAACGGCGCTCTCGCCGGGCAGCATGGCGATGACGTTGGGACTTTGGAACGGTCGCACTGTGCTGGTGACCACCGCCTGCAGCTGCACCGGCAAGGGCACAGCCTGGAAGCCGCGCTGGCCGGCGGCGGTGAAGGCGGTATCAAGGTCCATGCCGGCCATAGCAAAGAGCTTGCGGGCGGCTTCCAGGTGGATCCAACTAGCGGCTTGCAGGCGGGGGTTGGCATCGTCGCGCAGAAAGGTTTTTTCGCCGGAGTTGGAGTTGCGCACCACATCCCAACCGTAGCTGGCGAGATCCGTGCGGTGAATGATGAGCGCGCCGATGGCTCCCATACGCGCGGCCTGTTCGAACTTGTAGGTCCAACGGCCGTAGTAGGTCAGCGCGCGCCCGCCGAAGAACTTTGGATCGGTTGAGGGCGGATCTCCAACGATGCAGACGATAACCTTGCCTTTTACGTCGACGCCGGCGTAGTCGTTCCAGCCAAACTCCGGGGCGGTGATGCCGTAGCCGACGAAGACAACTGGAGCATTGAAGACTGCCGGGGGCGTGAGGGTCTGGTTGGAAACGACGAAGTCCTGGCCAAACTGAAGGCTAAGCGGACCGGGCCGCGATACTTTGGCGGCTGCCGATTTTGAGGAAGAGGCCGAGGCGGTAAAAGTAAAGCTGGTCTCAGCCGGGTTGGCCTTCATGCCGACGAAGTCCACCTCCTGCAAATAGGTGCCGTGGTCGCCCGCCGGGTAGAGCCCTGCCTGCGTGAATTGGTCGGCGATATATTCAGCGGCAAGTTCACCCCCGCGGAGCCCGGGGTACCGACCTTCGAAGAGGTCTGAGGAGATAAAGCGGTCTGTTTCGCGGATACGATCCGGGCTGACGGCGGCTTCGGCTTTGAGCAGTGCCGAGGGCTCATTGGGGGCTGTTTGAGCACGGAGCGAGATCGCTGGTAGGCAGCATAGCCCAAAAGCAGTAGCAAAGGCAGCAAGGAATTGAACGCGCAAAACGCCTCCAGGCCTGGATGGTGACTTGCGACGATAGTACGGGAAGATCGGCGATGACTTCAAAGCAGGAAAAGCGGTGCCGCCTTTGCAGATTACGATCCGGAGGCGTAGACCCGACTGTTCGATCAATTAGATGGCTGGAGAACCAGGCGAGGGGTCTGATCTCTTTTCCTACGAAACAACGCGTATCTCTGCGGCTAAAGCCGAGAAGCGTTTTACGCCATCTTGCGGCACGGCTGAAGCCGCGCCCTTTCCGTTCGCGCATAGACTTGGCTTCCCCTGGAGCGGTTCTCCGTGGCTCCACTACGCAGGACGGTGAAGCTGTCCTGCTCCGGTCGAAATGACACTTTTTGGGGTGGTGCGGCTGTCCTGCTCCGGTCGAGAGGACAGAGCTATCCATGCGAAAACATATCTAGACATTGAACTTGAAAAATAGGATATCGCCGTCCTTCACGACGTACTCCTTGCCTTCCGAGCGCAGGAGGCCTTTTTCTTTGACCGCCTGCTCGCTGCCGAGGGCGAAAAGATCGGTAGAGCTGTAGCAATCGGCCTTGATGAAGCCCCGTTCGAAGTCGGTGTGGATAACGCCGGCCGCGCCGGGAGCTTTGGTGCCGCGCCGAATGGTCCAGGCGCGGACCTCCTGCACGCCGGCGGTGAAGTAGGTGATGAGCTCCAGCAGACGGTAGCCGGCATGGATGAGGCGATCGAGGCCGGGTTCGGTGAGGCCGAGATCGGCGAGAAATTCCCCGCGTTCTTCGGGTTCGAGAAGGGCGATTTCAGATTCGAGCGCGCCGCAGATGCGGACCACCTCGGAGTTTTCGGCGGCTGCCCGCGCTTCAACCGCCGCCGTATGCGCGTTGCCGGTGGCGAGTGCGCCTTCATCGACATTGGCCACATAGAGCATGGGTTTGGCGGTGATGAGATGGAGGTCGCGGGCGGCGAGCCGCTCGTCTTCGGTGAGGTCGACCGTGCGCGCGGGGCGGCCGGCTTCAAGCGCTTCCTTCAGCTTGGCGACGGCCGAGCCTTCGGATTTGATTTTCGCGTCCGTGGTGTTTTTGAGCAGCTTTTCGAGGCGTTGGGAGCGCTTTTCGACGGTGTCGAGATCGGCAAGCAGAAGTTCGGTGTTGATGGTGTCGATGTCGGACAGGGGATCGACCGCACCGGCCACATGGACGACCTCGGGATCGTCGAAGCAGCGGACGACGTGGGCGATGGCATCGGTGGAACGAATGTGGCCGAGGAACTGATTGCCGAGCCCTTCGCCCTTGGACGCACCGGCAACCAGGCCGGCGATGTCGATAAATTCCATCGTGGTCGGCACCAGCGACTTGGGCTGAATGAGTGCGGCTATTTTTTGCAGGCGCTCATCCGGCACGCTCACGATGCCGACATTTGGGTCGATGGTGCAGAAAGGGTAGTTCGCGGCTTGCGCTTTGGAAGCGGTGAGCGCGTTGAAAATGGTGGATTTGCCGACATTCGGCAGCCCGACGATTCCGCAATTTAAAGCCATACAGCGTGTGCACTCCAACTTTCCATTGAAACACGCAGGTAATGTGCGGAGTGACCGATCTCAGCGTTACCACAAAGTTGTAGACATGAGGGACAAAAGTGGTACGTTGAACCTTACCAGTCAACAGCGGTTTGTTTGGGGCATGTAAGGATTGTCGACCGCCTGCGCGGCCTGGGCCAGCTTTCAATCTACGTATGCAGCACCCTATGCCCTGCCAGGAGATCCTAGTGCGCGTCTCGATGATTTCAGTTTTTTCTTCCCTGCTCGGCCTTTTGGGCGTCTTGAGTGCGCCGCTAGCTGCCCAAACCTTTGCCGCGGGGACAAGCGCCCGGCCGGAACTGGGCGGCGATGTTCCTGTCCGTGTGCCTTCGGCCCTGCCGTCTCACCACAAGAAAACGGACGCACCTTTGCTGTACGCCCGCGTTCGCGAAGGTATCTACAGCGTGGATGGCATGGTGGGCAAAGTGAAGCTCAACTACGATGTGCGCGGGGCGAGCTATCTTTATTTCTTTGTGCCCGGCCTGGGCACGGCCGTGGTGTCTCTGGAGCCTTCGGGCGAGGGTGTGCCGGAGCCGGGCGCTTACCATGATGGCGAGTTGACGATGCGTGCGGGGGAGCACACGCTCAACCTGACCGGGGTGGAAAGCTTGGTGGACGACAAGGGCAAGCAGCCCGGTCGTGTTTATGTGCGGCTGGATCGGAGTTCGTGGCGGCTGAGCCGTGCCCCCATGCTGGGCTTTGGCACCGTTTCCCAAGCACCGTATGAGTGGCCGGGTGCACTGCCTTCGCAGACCGCAGCGACAGGAACCGGCGAGGCCACCTTGCCCGTGCCGCCAAACCTGCTGCCGCGGAAGGTGGCCTACCAGGCACCAGCCCCCACCCCGTAGCAAGCAAGCTTGTCGGAAACACCGCCCTCGATGTTGCGGTACTTTGCGGCGCTCAAGGCTGTGTGATGCCGACCCGCTCACCTTCGGCACTCGCCCAGCCCCAAGCCATGCGCGGGGT
>CAXTNA010000025.1:4982-7758 GCA_964245535.1 uncultured Acidobacteriaceae bacterium
GTGTTGTGGGCCAGGCCGAGGCGGCCGTCGGGGCCTAGAAGGATGATGCCGCCATGACCGCCGAGCCGATGATAAAGGTAGGCGATTGCTTCTATAGCGGCCTGTTGTGGTGAACTGCCGGCGGCGACGCGGTCGACAGCCCATTTGCCGAGCACAAGTTTCATGATGGGCTCACCCCAGCCAGTAAGCGAGGCGGCGGCGGTTTGGTTGTCGGCATAGCAGCCGCAGCCAATAAGGGAAGAGTCGCCGACACGGCCGGGAGCTTTGGACAGGGTGCCGCCTGTGGAGGTACCGGCGGCGAGGTTGCCGGCAGCATCAAGGGCGACGGCGCCGACGGTGTCGTGTGAGTGGAGCGTAGGGTCGTCGAACTGCAGTTCGGTGGGCAAGCCGTGCTGGATGGCGTCGTCGACGGCGGTTTGGGTGAGGACTGGGTCTTGAATTTGATCGGGGGTGGGTTTTTCGCGGAGCGGATCCTTATGGTATTTGCCGGCGCTGCGGGCAGACCCCGCCCTTTCCACCCCAACAGTGAACTGCTGGGGACCCCGGCTTTGCGATAAAACCGGGGCACCCGATGTCGGTGCGCCCGAAGCTTGGTGAACATCAATGGCCGTGGGGGAGCCGGCAAAGGTGGTGTCAGGAAGACCGGCCGCTTCGGCTGCTTGGAAGTGCCCGAGGCGCGCGCGTTCACGCTCGATGACAAGCTCGGCGTTATCGATGAGCGGCATGCCCTGCGCGGCAGCGAAGGCCTCCGCGCCAGGGCCGACAAAGTAAACATGCGGCGAGCGCTCGAGCACAAGGCGGGCCGCCTGAATGGGATGGCGCAGGCGCTCGACACAGGCCACACCCCCAGCACGCAGGTCGGCTCCGGACATCAGGATGGCATCGAGTTGCACGCGGCCATCGCGGGTAAGGAAGGCGCCGCGGCCGGCATCGAAGGTATCGTCCTCCTCAAGGACGGTGAGGGCGGTTTCTACGGCATCAAGCGCCGAGCCGCCGCGAGCAAGCACCTGCCAGCCGGTGCGCAGGGCGTTCCGGATGCCACTTTGGTGAGCATCGACGGCGTTGTCGGGCATCGCCCAGGCGCCTCCGTGGAGAAGGAGGACGGGTTGCGATCGACGGGAAGGACTAGATGAAGGCATGCCTTTGCAGTGTACGGCGCAGATTTGGTTAGGATCTGTTTGCCCAGTATCTGTTCGCCCTAGGCCCTAGGATGAAGGGGCGGCGATCCAATAGGCTTCGCGGTGTTCCACCACGGCATCCGGATATTTGGGAACGCGCACCGTCAGCCGATGCAGCCCGGCGGAGGCACCCGGGGCACCAGGCGGGAAGTGCGGTTGGAAGCTAAGGGCGTAGCCGTTGTGTACGCGATTGGCTAGGGTGTTGAGGCTGCGGTCGAAGCCGTTCTCGGAGGAAAAGTTGATGTATTCACCGCCGGTTTCCCGCGCGAACTCTTTGGGCGCATTTTTGTGCAATGCCTGGAGAGCCATCAGAATGAGGCCGACCGCGCCCATCTCGGCACCATCGCTGGTCTTTAAATCCTCAATGATCTCCTCGCGGCCGGGCGAAAAGGTAAACGCATCCAGCACGGTATTGGTGCGATGGAGGGCTTCGATGACGGGTGCCGCTTTGGCCAGGCTGCCGTGATCGCGGGTCTCGGAGACGAGCAGAATCATCCGGCGTCCGGGGGCGTGCCGCCGTTCAAGAAGGCGGTTGGCAAAGGCGATCGCGTCGAGGATGCCGTTGCCGCCGTCGTCCGGGCAGGGCTCAATGAGGGAAAAGGCGCGGTCGCGCTGCTCGGCATTGGCGGTAAGGCCGGTAAGCAGCTCCGGTTCTGTGCCGAAATCGGCGACGGCCACCTGTGCGGGTGCGCCACCCACGAGGGCGGCGACCATGGTGGCCAGGCCGCGGATCTTTGGGCCTTCGCGAAAAGCCGTGCGCGAACATTGCACCAGAACGACGAGCGAAAGCGGAATGGGCTCACCGGACTCATCGAGTTGCACACGCTGCAACACGCCATCGGCTTCCACGGTGAAGTCGCTCGCACGCAAACCGTAGATCGTTTCGCCCTTTTTGGTGCGCACTTCGGTCGGTACCAGCACGAGTTGCGACTGGACGGTGATGGTCGGTTGGGCATTAGGCGCCGGAGTGTTCTGGAGCGAGGCATTCTGGGCCGTTACAGGGTGACCACCCAGCAGCAGGGCTGACGGCCAAAGAAACATTCGCACGCACCGCGGAACCACACGATGCGGAAGCGTGGAATGCGAATCCATGCGGATAGTGTAGCGGCCTGCCAGGGGTACGTTGCAAGCCGAATGGTTCCGCCATCCGGGAGCAGAACTGGCTGGCCCTGCGCATCCCCGAGCGCGCCATTCATCCCGCCCACTCCCCATTTGACGACGGAATACACCCGTTCGCTGCAGAACCGATGACGCAGATCCTGATTGCTCATAACCTACATCTCGCATGGCAAGCTCAGGAAAACTAGACTGCGTACCGCGTCAGGAGCACCTGCCTGGAGCCCTATGAACCTTGGTGGGAACTCTTCAGCGGAGCACAAAGCAGTTAGGCTGGGCAAGCCGAGGCCGCATCGGATAGAAGAATACGCGGCGACAAACCTCTAGCAACACCTATCTCAGGAGAAGGTACCAATGGGAAAAGCAGTCAAAGTTCTTGAAAAAGGCGTGGTCTACGCGGCGCGGGCGGGCTGGACTGTGTTCAGCAAGCTGAACGCGATCAGTCCGAACAAAAGTTTTACGCCCAAGTGGAGCGATAAACC
>CAXTNA010000025.1:7768-10945 GCA_964245535.1 uncultured Acidobacteriaceae bacterium
CCACTGTTGAAGAGCTACCAAAAGGAAAAGCCGCCCCTTGGCTGGCCGCTCACAACCGACTCGCTCTGCCCCAAGTGCATTCCAGAGATTCGTCAGCAGATCGTGGACGGCAAGCTGCCGCATGAGATCCTACTGAACGAAAAGGTCGGCGAGATCAAGGCGCAGATCATCGAGCGCGACGGCAAGATCCTTATGGTCAAGGATTGCCCGATCCATGGCCACTTCGAAGACGTGATGTCGATCGATGCGCCCATGATGCAGCATCTCGAAGACGTCTTTCCCGGTCGCGACATCCGCGCGCACAACGATGAAGGGCTACACAACCATGGTACGTCGACGGTGACGCACGGCCGCGGCTCCGTGTTGACGATCGACCTTACCAATCGCTGCAACATGATGTGCGATCCGTGCTTTATGGACGCCAACCAGGTCGGCTTTGTGCATGAGCTGACATGGGACGAGATCAAGACGATGCTCGATAACGCGATCACGATTAAGCCCCGTCGTCAGATGAGTGTGCAGTTTTCGGGCGGCGAGCCGACGCTTTCGCCTTACTTCCTGGATGCCGTTGCGTATGCGCGCAAGGTGGGCTACAACTCGGTGCAGGCGGCAACGAACGGCATTGAGTTCGCGAAGTCGAAGGAATTCTCGAAGGCCGCGGCGGAAGCGGGTCTACGTTATGCTTATCTGCAATTTGATGGCATCGGTAATGCGGCCAACTCGCATCGCAAGGTGGGTAACGCCTTTGACGTGAAGCTGCAGGCGATTCACAACTTGCATGAAGCCGGCGTGGATATCGTGCCGGTAACGACAATCATCAACGGCATCAATAATGAGCAGGTCGGCCGCATCATCCAGTTTGCGCTGGATAATCCAAAGAAAATTAACTTTCTTTCCTTCCAGCCGGTCAGCTTTACGGGCCGCGATGAAGCTGTCTCTGAGGATCGTCGTGCGGCGCAGCGGTATACGCTATCGCACCTCGCTCATGACATTCGCGATCAAACGGGGCTTGGCGAGTCAACGCGCGATTGGTTCCCAATCTCGTTTATGTCGACGTTCTCTGATTGGGCCGATCTGGTGCACGGGCCGGAGCATGATTGGGGCCAGCTTTCCTGCGGTTGCCACCCGAACTGCGGCATCGGCATGGCGCTGATGATCGACAAGGAAACCAAGGAAGCGGTGCCGGTAACGGCCTTCCTGAATGCAACGCAGTTGGCCAAAGACATCGCAAAAGTGAATGATGCCGCGCGCGGCAGGTTCATGACGGTGGTCGGCGCAGCGCTTGCGCTCATTCGCAACTACGATCCCAAGAAGGCACCGACGCACTTCAGCATCTTCTCGCTGCTGGAAAAGTTCGATAAATGCTTCGGCGCCACCGGCCGGAACTATGGCAAGGTCACGGCAGACCGCACGCAGGCTGACATTGAGAAACGTCGCAAGGATCGTTGGAACTTCCTGTTTATCGCGGGGATGTGGTTTCAGGATCTGTTCAACTATGACTTCCGCCGCACGGAGCAGTGCATTATCCCGTACGCGACACAGGAAGGCGAGATCAGCTTTTGCGCGTACAACACGGGTGTAGGCTGGCGCAACATCATCGAGAAGATGCACATGACGTCTACGCTTACCAAGTGGTACGACGAGCATGGACGGCATGAGATCTTCGCGGGCGGCAAGAAGGTGGGCATCGATAAGCAGGACAAATACGATCTCGTACTGAATGATGTCCATGTAAACTCCGCGGCGAACGACACGTTCGAGAAGTCCGGCATCGCCAAGAACGCGCGCGAGGAAAAAATCCGTGCCCGTGACGCGAAGTTGAAGCAGGATGCGGAAAATGCGCGCATGGCCAAGCTGTATCGCAAGGAGATTCTGAAGGAGCCTGAGATGCCGGGCGGCTTCGTGGCTCTGGGCGAGATCGGTGGTTTTGGTTCCCTGGGTGGCATCAAGCCCGCGGCGCCGGTAGCCAAAGTCGAGGTCGTCAATGAGATCGAGGAACCGGTTGCCGGCGACTAGCCCTTTGCTCTATTCACAAGACAAAAAGGGCCGCCTTAGGGCGGCCCTTTTTGTTGTTAACCAGCATACGTTACCACGACCTCTACCAAGAGCCGGAGACCTTCCAATGGTCCCGTACTTCCTTATGACTTACTGGCATGGTGGTAATGATCCAGACATTATCTTTATCAATCTGAGCCTCATAGTCCCCAGGGCCGAGTGCTGTACATCCGCGATGATTTTCGTAGCATTTTAGGCGTGCATGATCGCCATTTATCACAGCGTTGACCATGAACACGAGATCCTCTGTCTTTGAGCCTTGAATCGCTCCTATTAATCCGCTACCGCTGAACTTAAAAGCACGGTCTTCTGTTTGCGTCGCTATATGCACTGTAGCTGTCTGTTTCTTTGAGGCTTCTGCTACTGAGGAAAGCATAAGCACTCCGATCAGAACCCAAAGGATATTCTTCATAGTTCTCCGGCCAGATGAGGTGAGTTGCGAGATTCACCTTAGCTCTAGTTCTAGATTCGTCAAATAGCACCTTCGGGTGAAGACTGAGTGGTTCATTTGGTCGTTGAGCATCCTTCTTTATGTCAAAGCATCTTTTTAGCATGCCACCTCTACCGTGGTCGGAGCCAGGAGTACCATGCCGTCGAACACTGGAGACCAATGGAAACCCAAGGTCAACCCCTGGCTGATTGCCGCGACGGTTGCGCTGGCCGCCTTTATGGAGGTGCTCGACACGTCCATTGCGAATGTAGCTTTGCCGCACATTGCGGGCAATCTGGGCGCCAGCCAGGACCAAAGCACCTGGGTCCTGACAAGCTATCTGGTGTCCAACGCTATCGTGTTACCCGCCGGCGCTTGGGCCTCCAGCGTCATCGGGCGGCGTAACTTTTTTCTCGCTTGTATTTCGCTCTTCACGGTGGCCAGTTTTTTCTGCGGCATTGCGCCATCGCTGCCATTGCTGTTGATTTTTCGCGTAGTGCAAGGCGCGGGTGGGGGCGGCCTACAGCCGATGGCACAGGCCATCATGGCCGACAGCTTTGATGAAAAGCGCCGTGGCCAAGCCTTTGCGCTTTATGGTTTAGTCGCGGTGCTGGCGCCCTCCATTGGACCCACGCTGGGTGGCTGGATTACCGACAACTACTCCTGGCGCTGGATCTTTTACATCAACATTC
>CAXTNA010000025.1:10955-11353 GCA_964245535.1 uncultured Acidobacteriaceae bacterium
GGCTCGCCTTTATCTTGGTAACGCGACTTGTAGAAGATCCGCCCTGGATTCACGCCGACCGCGCCAATTTGCGCAATCTTGATTTTGTTGGTCTCGGCTTTCTTTCGCTCGCCATGGGCGGCATGCAGGTCTTTCTGGATAAGGGTCAGGAAAAGGATTGGTTCGGTTCCAATTTCATTCGCTTTTTTGCGACACTGTTCGGCTTGGGCATGGTCGGCCTGGTGTGGTGGGAGCTGCGCAAGAAGAACCCGCTCATGAACCTGAGACTCTTCAAGTTCAGAAACTTCGCGATCTGCTGCTTGTTGATGCTCCTGGTGGGCGGCGTGTTGAATGCAGCCACCGTACTGCAACCGCAATTCATGCAGGAGTTGCTTGGCTATACGGCGACTAAGGCTGGG
>CAXTNA010000025.1:11363-20668 GCA_964245535.1 uncultured Acidobacteriaceae bacterium
ACACCGCAACCAAGGCCGGCGAGGCCCTCACCGCTGGCGGCATCGCGCTGGTCCTGGTCATGCCCATGGCCGGCATCGCGGTCGGCAGGTTTGCTGCGCGCAATCTGGTGATGATCGGCTTCACGTTTTTCGCTTTTAGCTTCTACTATTCTTCCACGCACATCACACTGGATATGTCTTTCGGCTACAACCAGTTCGTGCGCGTTCTCCAGATGCTGCCGATCCCTTTCGCCTTCATCTCCATCACCAATGCTGCCTATGTAGGCCTGCCGCGCGAAGCTTCCAACCAAGTTTCCGGCATCATCAACTTCGTGCGAAACGTGGGCGGCAGCGTCTTGATCGCGCTCACCGGCGCCGGTGTCACCCAGCGCACGCTGTATCATGAAGCCCGCCTGCAAAACTACATGCAGCCCGGCAGTCCGGCTTACACCAGTCAAGTAAATGCGCTTACCGGCTTCTTCCGCAGCATGACCGGCAATACCGCTGACGCGCATGCCATGGCACAATCGTCCATCTACCAGCAACTAAACCAGCAAGCCTCAGTGATGGGATATCAAGATATCTATCGTGTGCTCTGCTGGATGTCGGTGGGATTGGTCGCGTGCGGTTTTCTGCTCAATAAAAACCGCCCCGGCCAAGGCGCTCCCGCAGGGGAGGCAGTGCACTAAACCTGCATTCTGCTTCAGAAGGTTACAGGACGCTAAATCATTGAAGCGCCACGCCTACTGCGCCACAGCTTCGCCCCGAAACATAGCCGCTTCAGCAGCACGCCGTCGTACCAGTCCTGGCACGACTTGCTGGTTGATGTGCACCCACTGCGCAAATTGCGCTGCCGCTGCCCCATAGTCTTTCGCATTTACCTTGCGAAGCAGGTCGGACCGCAGAAAGCTCCCCGAGCCCGCGTTGAAGCAGAAGTCCACCAGCGCGTCGAAGTGAAACTGCTCTAGCGGTGCCATCACTGCACGGTTCACACAATCGATCGCGGAGCGCAGATCCGTGCGCAGCAACACCTCCGCCTCGAGTGCCGTGACCATGCGATCGGCCTGCACGTCGGCCCCGGTGTGCCCATACCCGATCGTCCACACACCGCCCGTGTCGCGGTACGCTTCGAGGCGCAAGCCTTCGAAGGTTTTGGTCAGGGAAAGTCCCGCATCGCTATATCGAAAATTTTGCATGGTTGCACCTCCTGGCGCGTGAAAACGGCACGAGTCGTAACACCTTCGTGTGCGTCGAATAAAGAGACAACGCCCGAAAAAGCGGCGTAAACTGAAGATTGCGATCGTTGTACTGCCGAACACACGAAGGACTCGCCCTTCCCGGCTACAACGGAGCACCCTCTGGAACGGAGCTGAAAAACCCTTGGCAGAAGCGATGTACGACCTCGTTGTCCTTGGCGGTGGCCCCGCCGGTTACACATGCGCCATCCGCGCAGCGCAGCTCGGCCTGAAAGTGGCCCTAATCGAAAAAACTGACAAGCTCGGGGGAACCTGCCTGCACTGGGGCTGCATCCCCACAAAAAGCATGTTGTTTTCCGCCGAAGTGTGGGATCACCTCAAGCACGCTACAAGTTACGGTATCGACGGTGTCGACGCGCCACGAGTGAACTGGGACAACCTCATCAAGCGCAAAAATGACATCACCATTAAGCACACCAAAGGTCTTGATTTCTTAATGAAGAAGAACAAGATCACGGTGGTGCGTGGCCATGGCCGCCTTTCTGGTCCGGCTCAGGACGGCGTGTGGTCGGTCGAAGTCACGGATGAAGACAAAGCCCAGAATCGCGGTCGTGATGCCCAGGCCGAGGGCTATGCCATGCAGACCAAAACCGAGGTAAAGGGCAAGAAGCTGGTACTCGCCATGGGCTCCGATGCCCGTATGCTTCCCGGCTACGGTGCTGATGACACCTTGATGACCAATATGCAAATCCTTACGCTACCCGCTATGCCGAAATCCATGATTGTTATTGGTTCCGGTGCTGTCGGTGTGGAGTTCGCTTCCGTCATGAACAGCTTCGGTGCCGAAGTCACCATCATCGAAGCATTGCCACGGATTGTTCCAGTGGAAGACGAGGAAGTTTCAAAGGAGCTCGCACGGCAGTATAAAAAGCGCGGCATCGAGATCAACACTTCCTGCAAAGTAGAAAAGATCGATAAAAACGATCAAGGCGCCGCGGTCACATGGACCGATGCCGCTGGTAAACAGCAAACCAAGCAGGCCGAAAAAGTTCTCGTCGCCGTGGGCCGGGCCCCACGCACCTACGACGCCGGCCTCGACAAAATTGGCTTGGAGCTTGATCGTGGCTTCGTCCCCGTGAACGAGTGGATGGAAACCAAATACCCCGGCCTTTACGCCATCGGTGACATCGTCGCAGGTCTGCCGCAACTCGCCCATGTCGGCGCGATGGCCGGCATCGTCGTCGCGTCCAAAGCCGCCGGAAAGTATGCCCGCCCCGTCCGCAAAGACCGCGTTCCTGGCTGTACCTACTGCGATCCGCAGATCGGCAGCGTCGGTCTTACCGAAGCGCAAGCCAAGAACAAGGGCTATCAAGTCAAAGTCGGTAAATTTCCTTTTGTCGGCAATTCAAAAGCCACCATTCTTGACGCGCATGATGGTTTCGTGAAAGTCGTCTCCGATGCAAAATATGGAGAAATCCTTGGCGTTCACATTGTTGGTCCGTCGGCTACAGAACTCGTCTCAGAGTGCGTCACAGCCATGGAACTCGAAGCCACCGTCGAAGAGATGATGTTCACCATCCACGCCCACCCCACGCTCTACGAGTCGCTGCTCGACGGCTTCTCCAGTGTGGAAGGCATGGCGATCAATGTGTAGCTTTATCAAGCCCTAGGAGACACTGGTGCGCCACCAATTTACAGCCATCATTGAGCAGGACGGGAAGTGGTTCGTCGGTTTTTGTCCGGAGATTCCGGGGGCCAATGGCCAGGGTCTTACTCGTGCGGAATGTCTTGAGAACCTCGGTCAAGGCATAGCATTAATCCTTGAAGATCGTCTCGAAGATGGCCTGCGCGGCATTCCCCCAGAAGCCACTCGCGAGATCCTCACGATCTCATGAAGCGGAACGATCTCCTGCGTCATTTGCGTTTGTACGGCTGCTATCTGAAGAGAGAGGGCGGTGCGCACTCGATTTGGATCAATCCGAAAACCGGTGCACAGGAGGCGATTCCAAGACACCAAGAAGTTGCAAATCTCTTGGCACATTCCATTTGCCGAAACCTTTCGATTCCCGAAATCGGCAAGGCTACACGGCTTTGATCCTCCGCCTCCTCCAACTCGGTCGCATTCCCTACACCGAAGGTCTGCGCGTTATGCAAGCTGTAGCCGCTGCCCGTAAAGCGCAGAACCTCGGCGATACGCTTCTGCTCATGGAACACCCCCCCGTGCTCACCCTGGGCCGCAACGCCACACGCGCCAACATCCTCGCCACCGACGATCTGCTCGCCCATAAAGGCGCCGAAATTCACGAAGTCAACCGTGGCGGCGATGTCACCTACCACGGTCCCGGCCAACTCGTCGGCTACCCCATCATGGACCTCCGCGGCGATCTTCCCGGCAAGCGCGGTCCGTACCTCGGCCCCGTCGACTTCGTCCGGCTCCTCGAAGAAGTCCTCATCTTCACCTGCAAGGACTTCGGCATACCGGCACAGCGCATTTGCAAGCGCACTGGCGTTTGGACCCGCGCCGGCGGCACCATTCTCGAAAAGAAAATCGCCGCCATAGGCGTCCACGTGTCCCAAGGCATAACCACACATGGCTTTGCGCTTAACGTCACTACGGATCTGCGCGACTTTGACTGGATCGTTCCGTGTGGCATCGCCGACCGAGCGGTAACCTCGCTCGAAATGGACGCCGATCCGGTGCTCGAACCCACCATGTCCCGCGCTGCCGACGCCGTCGCTCGCAACTTTGGCCGCGTCTTCCAAGCGCAAATCCTTGCCGCATCCACCCTCGAAGAGTTGCTGAACCCTAGCCTCGCCCCCAGCCCGCTTCCCACGCCGAACGATTAGCGCACCGTGTCCTGCGCCAGCCTCACTTCCAGCTTCGTATAATCCACAGGTACGCGGCTACTGACCGCCCCGGAGAACTACCGCAATGCCGACCGAAGTCCTCATGCCCCAAATGGGCGAATCCATCACCGAAGGCACCCTGACCAAGTGGCTCAAGAAGCCCGGCGACACCGTCGCCCGTGACGAGCCCCTTTTTGAAATTTCCACCGACAAGGTCGACGCGGAAATCCCTTCCCCCATTGCCGGCACCCTTGGGGAAATCAAGGTCACCGAAGGTTCCACCGTGGGCGTGAACACCATCGTCTGCACCGTCAGCGAGGGCAATGGCGCCTCTGCCGCACCCGTGGCCGCCGCGCCCGAAACTGCCGCACCCGAAACCGCTGCGCAGTCCCCGACCAAAGAGGATACGGTTACCCCCTCCGCCGAAGCGACCTCCATCCGCGACACGTCCGTCAACAGTGGCAATGGAGTCTCCTCCACGCCACAGCCTCCCGCCGCCGCGCCCCCATCAGCTTCCGGTACGGAAGTGCTCATGCCGCAGATGGGTGAATCCATCACCGAAGGCACCCTAACGAAATGGCTGAAGAAAATCGGTGATACAGTCGCTCGCGACGAACCTATCTTTGAAATTTCCACTGATAAGGTCGATGCCGAAATTCCATCACCGATCGCCGGCACATTAACAGAAATCAAAGTTCCAGAAGGTTCTACCGTTTCCATCAACACCATCGTTGCCGTAATCGGCGGCAGTGCTCCTGCGGCAGCACCCGTCGCGGCGAAAATCACCGCACCCGCCGCTAGCGCCGTTTCGGCGAACTCCACCCCTGTCAAATCGCAAAGTGTCGGTGCCTCTTCCTCGGGTACGATGAACGGCTCTGCCGCGGAGGCAGAACCGCAGCGTTCCTCGCCCCTCGTTCGTAGAATCGCTGCCGAAAATAACCTTGACCTGTCCGCCGTCTCCGGTACCGGAGCCTCCGGCCGCATCACCAAGCAGGACGTCCTCGGGCACATGGAAACTCTGGAAAGCGGCAGCGTTCCCAAGTCCGCCAACCCACAGCCCGAATCACAATCGCAGCCTGCCGTCGAGTTCCAAAACCAGACCACGGCAGCTTCACAGCCCGCCCCCAACGCCGCCACGCACGCCACCTACGCGCAGGCGCAATCCGCCGCGGCTACCACTGCCCCCGCCAAAGCCGCCGCTGCTCCTACGCCGCAGCCCGGCGAACTTGTGCCGATGTCCAAAATGCGCGCTATCATCGCGCGTCGCATGGTGGAATCCAAAGCCACCAGCGCCCATGTCCACACCGTCTTCAAGGTGGATATGACCCGCATCGCCAAACTGCGCGAAAAGGAAAAAAACAAGTACGAACAGCGCAACGGCGTCAAACTCACCTACATGCCGTTCATTACTCGTGCCGCCGTTCAAGCTTTGCGCAAGCACGCCATCGTCAACGCGGCCACCGAAGGCGAGGCCATCCGCTACAACAAGCACATTAATATCGGCATCGCAGTCGCGCTCGAGTGGGGTCTCATTGTTCCCGTCCTCAAGCAAACAGAGGAAAAAAGCTTTCTCGGCATCGCACGCGGCATCGTCGACTTAGCCGAGCGTGCCCGCACCAAAAAGCTCGCTCCCGACGATGTCGCTGGCGGCACATTCACCCTCACCAACTCCGGCATTTTCGGTGAGCAGTTCGGCACCCCTATCATCGCCCAGCCCCAGTCCGCCATCCTCGGCATCGGCGGTCTCAACAAAGAACCCATGGTCCTTACCGACAAAGACGGCAACGATTCCATCGCCGTCCGCTACATCCAGCGCTTCACCCTTGGCTTCGATCACCGCATCATCGACGGTTCTGATGCCGGCAAGTTCATGACCGACTTCAAAACCTATCTCGAAAACTGGACCGAAGACATCGGCTAACTCAGCTCCATCAAAGAAAGGCGGCAGACACCACCGTCTGCCGCCTTTCCTGCATTTCGAGTCACACAGTACCTAATTGCAGCGTTCAATGTTTCAAGTTGTCATCCCGTAGCGCAGCGCAGGGATCTGCTGTTCTTCTCTCTCGTCCGCGCAGTGCAGATCTGTAGTTCCCTAACATCGGAGCCATTTGCAGGAGAAATGCTATTAAATAGTAGAGCTCTTCACCGCCTCTTTCGCACTCACAATCGCAGCCACCGGACCTGCCAAAATGTTAAACACATTCTGAATCCAGCTACCGATCACGCTTTCCGTATTCGCGCTCACACCCTTGCTCGTAAGAATAGTTTGCAGTGCCGGCGTAGCTGCCTGTACCGCGATTGCTGCCTTCTGCACTCCTGTCAGGTTCGTGCCCGCAGCCAGCGAGGCCTGGGCCACTTGCTGTGCGCCTACAATCGCGTTCACCGCGACCTGATACTCCGGACCGGCAGGGGTCAATGCTAGGATCGGCTCAGCCATCACCGCAGCCGTTTCCAGCGCTTCAGCTACAGGCTGAGCTTTCACAAAAATCGCCTTTACCTGATCGATAAATCGTGCAATCGCGCTCTCGGGCGCGACTGTAATGATGCTATTTGTCATAACTGTCCTTTTCCGCATATGCGGCATTTAGTATTCCCTCTTGCATAACATGTCCATCCTTGACCGAAGCGCGGACCGGGTCCCCGGCGAGTTCGCCCGCCGACCTGGAAGCATATAGGGAAGAACCTGCTATTCGGCCTCCCAAACCTGAGTAAGTTAATTTGAAGCATCATCCTACTCATGACCGGGAGATATGTTCGTCGTTCCACCGTCTTTGTTTGTCACTTGCGTGTGATTTTGCGTCAGCAACGCTAACCCAGCTGCGTTGGTAGCCACAGCAATTGTTACCAGATCGCGAAATGCAAAATGTTCCGCTGCAGCGCAAGCCAGTAAACCGGTAACAACCAAGAGTAACGGTGTCGTTTGCCGTGCATTCCGGGGAGTCACAGAGCACATCGTTCCTCACCCCTTCTAGTTATGTTTGCCTGTCATATACGCAATCGCCGCATGAACAAAAGTCAGCGCTCCGCCAAAGGCGCCTAGAAATCCCTTCATCCGTTGCATACTGCGCTCGTGACAATCCACGCGTCCTTCGAGTTGTTGCAACCTGCCTGGCTGCCCGATACCCATCAAGTGATGCATCTGCACCTTTAAACCGCTCAGGTCTTCCAGCACCTTCTGCTCAAAATCCGTCATCCTTCACCTCATACGTAGGCCGCTTCACAAGCCATACTGGCTTTGCTTTACGCTTCGCCACGGCCCTGCATTTTTGATTGCGCCGTTGCAAAGGCCGGTCACTGTGCCACGCTTTCGCGCGCTAGCTCACCGGAACCTTAACAAACAAAGCGCTTGACCACCGCGAATATAAGGGCGGCGTACTCGCGTCATACATCCGGACATAAAACCGTTCTACCTGCGCCGAGCGCGGGATGGAAAAATTTGCCACCGGACTGCGAAGCACCAGGTCCGGTGCATCCACCCCCAAGCCGAAATTCCAGTCCCGCCGCCGCACTTCAAAGCCACCCCCGGTCGGTGCAACCACTCCCGTACTCACCTGCAGAGCCGTCGTCGTCAAGCTCGTCACCGCGCATTGCGGCAGATTTGCCAACACCTGCGCCGGCCCACTCGCAGCCGCCGCCGGCAACACGGCATCCGTCGCAATCGCCCCACTCAGCTTCAGCCCCAAACCGTCGGCCCACTCCGTCGCCCAGTCATTGGCAAAACTCACCTTGTACTGCAATAACTCCGGCACAGCGTGGGCATCTACTGCCACCACACTCCGCACCAGCAAGCTCGTCGTCACCCCGGCGTTGGTGATCGCCAATAGGTCGCCCGGCCAGATATCCGCCTCCGGGTTCACCGCCACATACGTTCCCGCCACTGCCGCCGACCGCGCCGTCGCCACCGCCAGAACTGCCTGTGCCGCGCTCTCGCAATCCGCGCTCGCCCGCGCCACCGGTTGCAGCACCTTCCCCATCCACCGCCTCACCCCCGGCACCGCCACACCCGCACCTGCCGCAGCCTCCGCCGCTACACTTGTCGCGTCCGCCAGTCGCGCCACCGCCCGCCCTTGTGTTCGATAGCTCACCGTCACACGCTCGCCTGCAATCGGTATCCGTCCGGCGAAGAACGTCACAGTACCCGGCGTACCCGGCGCGCTGCCATACCGTACCTCGCAATCCGCACCCTGACCCGCTGACCCCACCAGCCGCGTCATCTGCGCCCCGTTCGGCAGCGTACTTCCCACAAACAGGCTTCCCGGTCGTGTCAACGTCATCGAAGCCACCGAGGCATACAGATTCGTCGAGTTCACCGCCGCGAACACGCACGTTCCCGGCGTGTCAGCGACCGGCACCCCCGCTGCCGTCGTGTCATACAGCACCGTTGCTGGCGTGTTCGAACTCACCCCTTCATCGATCAGCTCAAACACAATCTGCATCGCAGCCGAGATCGCGCCCTCACCGCCAAAGCTCTGCACCCCGCCATCCACCATGCAGTAGTACACCTGAGCAAGCCGCGTCATCTCCGGGCAATACAGCCGCAGCCGCAGCGTATAACTGTGTCCCGTCACCGGCGTAAATACCGTGCCGGTCTCTATGCCGTTCACCGCTGGCACCAGCACCGTAACTCCACCGGTAGTACTCACACTTTGCCGCACCCGAAATCCGGCAAAGCAGTTCGCCAGCACCGTCTGGCCCCCGTAAAAACCGGCCAGCATTCCATCCGAACCCGCCCCGATCTGCACCCCTCCGAGCTCGGCTAATAGAAAACCGCCCATCTCCACCGCGTTCAGCGCCGCAAGCGTCGTTTGTCCGTCATAGCCGTTCCCGCCATTCACCGTCAGCCCAGCCGCGGTCAGCGTCAGATGATTCCCCGTGGCCCCTGTGTTCCACTGCGCGCTGTCGATCGTCGCTCCTTGGAAACTGTCCTTCAGCAGCGTTCGATGGGTTCCCCGAAACACCGCTTCACTCAGTTCAAAAATCGCCGTCGTTCCATCACCCTCGAAGATTTCCTGCACATACGCTGCCGCTTCTTCCGCTCCGGAAACCGTCACATCATTGGCCAGCTCACGTACCGCCGCCGTACTCAATTCCGCGATCCGCAGCGTCCCGTCCGCGTCGCTGAAAGCATGGGTCGCCGCCCCCGCCGGCATCAGGGAAACCGTGCCGTTCAGCGCCCGGTACCCCGCATAACTCGCCCCCGCCGCCCTGCCGGCGTTCTCGCTCCAAGCCACCGTGGGCTCCACAGCAAACACGCCCGTCGCGCGCGCATTGGTGCCGTTACTC
>CAXTNA010000026.1:0-12069 GCA_964245535.1 uncultured Acidobacteriaceae bacterium
TCCATTGCATTATCGGGGCAGAGCGCACATTTCCGGCTTGAAGTTTTGCATCTGTGTGCCGATCCCCCGGCGTCTCTGCCGACGTATCCAACCCAATCTCATCCCCAAACGAGAAAATGGCCGCCCCACGTAACCCCAGCAGCAGCGCTGCCGCGGCAGCCGCATCCGCAGACCCAGTCCGCGGATCTTCGGCAAAATGCAGCAAAGGCAACCCAGCTACCGACCGTTCTGGCGCACTGCCATCTGCGAGTGAATGCAAAGTTTCCCGCAATCCGGCAGCCCGCGACGGCTCCACCGGCAACGCTGCCGCCGCGGTCAAAACTCCGGCGCTATCGACATGCGACCCGCTCGGGAGGTCCGCCCCCTGTTGCCCATGTGTGCGTTGCTGGACTTCCGAACTCGTCCCCGTTTGTGGGGACGCCGCAAGCAACACACGGCCACCAGGGAACCCGCGCAGCAGCGACCGCAGGCTCATCACTAAACCGTCATACGTTGTCTGCTCCGCCGCACCCGCCGGCCCCAGTCTGGGCAGCGACACGCCTGCCGCGCCCTCGTTCATCCAGCCTCGCACCGTTTGCAGCAGCGCCGCGCGGTCGCCGCCCAGCATCGCCGGCGTCACCGTGAGCAGGACGCGCAGCTGATGCCGGCTCGCCTCCCGAATGAAATCACCCAACGCACCCGGATCGTCAAACGCGGCGGCCGAGCCACTCTGGCCGTCTGCCGTCGGATTACCCTGACCACCTGTTCGCATCGCGGAGGCTCCAGAAAGATCTTCCAGCACGATCGCGTCCACACCCAGTGATTGCACGTAGTCGAGCCGAGCCGCGATCCCTCGCAGGTCCCCTACCCCATCACCGTCGGAGTCCTGAAACTGAGCCGGCCGGACCCGGTAGAACACCGCACGCCGCCACCATGCGGCAGGCGCCACGCCCGAACCTGTCCAGCCGGGCCGCGCCAGCACCTGCGCCGGCAAACCGAACCCGCCGACCCAAATGGCCGCCGTCGCCACGGCACCTCTGGTGATCCAGCGATACACCCGCCAAGTACCCGTTCCCGTTTTGTTCGTTCCCTGCAATCGTTTGCCGTTTCCTAAACCCGTGTCACTTCGATCGCCCCGCGCCGCAGTCCATTACCCATCACCGCGCCGCTGCCCGTCCGGCTCGCCCCTTGCGGAAAGCGCCCGCCATGAATCTCCGTTACCCTTATGCTATGTTCGTCCGGCCGTCTCCACCCCACCCGGACGCAACAAGATTGCCTCACCAATCGCCTCACCAATCGCCTCACAAGGAGCTTCGACTCCAAGGGAAAGCCCGAATCATGCCGCTTTACGAATACGAGTGCACCGCGTGTCATCGCCGTACGGAAAAGATCCAGAAGTTCTCCGATCCGGAGTTGACCACCTGCCCCTTTTGCCAAGGCCCCCTCGAACGTACGCTGACCGCCCCGGCTATCCAGTTCAAAGGCTCCGGCTGGTACAAGGATCTGTATTCTTCCGCCAAACCACCGTCCTCCAAAGGCGAAGAGGGCGCCGCGGCCCCGGCCGGCGACACCAAGAGCGGCGGTGCCGGTGAAGCTGGCGGGGCGAGCGGATCTCCCGATTCTTCCACCGGAAAAGAAGGCGCGGCCTCGTCCAAATCGGACGCTACGCCCGCCGCGCCCAAAAGCGCACCCGCTACGGCTGCGTCCGGTAGCTCAAGTGGTGCCACCAGTTCGACCCAATAGGTAGATTGGGCGCGATTCCGAGGTCGCTTAACTGCACGCCTGAAGCCTCGGTCTTGCAGTGTCCAACTTTGTATCGCGTATACATCCTCTGTTTTTCGGAATGTCACCTCGGAGTCATGCCGCGGTTATCATGGGAAGGCTATGATGCTCGGCATGAGGTTGTCTCGTTCACTCCGCAAATTCCGGCAAGGCCTGGAGGCCACCATGGACTACGCTCTTCAGGAAACTCGTCTCGTCGCCCGCAATGTCGGTCTCGTCTCCGCCGGCATCACAGCATTGGCGCTGGGCGTTGTCGTCGGCCGTGAGCTGCGGCAGCGCTACAAGTTTCAACGCCGCACTCCGTACGACCTGTACGCCCACGCCGGGGAACGTCGCACCGAATTGGAATTTGGTGTGGGTATCTAGGAGGTTTAGGGTGGACGGTTCCAGCAATACTTGGGTGCGGCGAATCCTTAGATTCGCCGGGCGATAGCCTCGCGGTAAGCCCCCACGCCCGCCATCGTCCCTTACACCCTTCGCAGTCTCAGGCCGCCACTCGTTGATTCGCCAGCGGCGCCTCCTGCACCATCCGGATCAGATCCTGTACCGTGAGGGGCTGCGAAAAAGCAAGCGCCGCACGGCTTTCCCGCCCGAGTCGTGCTGATAAAGTGAGCACCGCTTGCTCGATCCGCTGCTCGTCCAATCCAAGATCCCAGTCCAACGTGTCGCCCGGAAGAATCGGGAAGCGAACATCCTGAATTCCCTCAAGGTACTGATAGGTGGTTCCCGCGACCTGTGGGTCGAATCCATAACCATGCAGGTATTCCGCGAAGTTTTGTTCGGAAATGCCCTTCGCCTTCCGTAAACTGCGGCGAAACGAGGTCGCATGTAGGATAAAGGCCGCGAGACCTGCAACAATCGCAACAGCCAGAACACCAGTCACTTCCAACCAAAACCAACCATGAATCAACGATGAAGCAGTCATCTCGCACTCCTTATTGCAAAATTGCAAACGGCTTTTCCATTTGCTTGTCCCGCTTGCCTTCTAAGACGTCGGGTTCGGCCAGTATGACACGAAGGATGTAGACAAAAAATCTTTTGTTTGTCCCATTTTGGGACGATTCGTTTCTCCCCAGCATGGGGTGGCTTCGGCACTTCTCAACGAGCTGTGAAGCCGCACCTCCCCGGATGCATCTAAACCTCTGTCGGCGCATGGCTACCCACACTCCCCCACTCTTCGCGATCTCGTCGCCGCCTCAGGCTCTCCGCGAAGACGCAATCCCCGCGAACGTAACTCCGGAGCGGCCGCTTCCTGCATTTCCCCTCGTTCCCTCTCATTTGAAAGAAAAGGAACGACTGCGCGATAGTCATGGCCGGGCCATCACCGATCTGCGTCTTTCCGTTACCGACCGCTGCAACTTTCGTTGTGTGTACTGCCGTACCGGCACGGGCGGCGACACCCTGGGCGAACTTCCTCTTGAAGACTATGCCCGCATGCTTCGTCTTTTTGTGTCGCTGGGTGTAGAAAAAGTACGCTTCACCGGTGGCGAACCGCTCCTGCGACGCGGTCTGGTCGACCTGATCCGGCAAACCGCGCAGCTTTGCCCGGCATTTGCTCCCGATTCCTCGCTCGATCTTGCCGTGACGACCAACGGTCATCTGCTGGCGCCCATGGCGCGGGACTTAAAAGCTGCCGGCCTGACGCGTGTAACCGTCAGCATGGATGCCGTGAATTCCGAAACCTTCGCCCGGATCACGCGCGTTCCCAATAGTTTTCAGCGGGTGCGCGACGGCATTCGCGCTGCCCAGGATGCCGGTCTCGGCCCCGTCAAGGTCAACTGCGTTCTGCTGCGCGGCTTCAACGACGGAGAGATCGAGGCATTCGCCGAATTTTCCCGTACCGAAGGCGTCATTGTTCGTTTTATCGAGTTCATGCCCCTGGGCGAGGACCGTTCGTGGGCGCCGGAAACTGTGGTGCGCCTGGAGGAAATCGTCGCCCGGCTCAGCCGCGTGCGTCCGCTGGTTGCCCTGCCCGCCAATCAACTTTCAGAGACTGCTCGACGTTATACCTTCGATGACGGCCTCGGGGAAATCGGCATCATCGCACCCGTATCGCAGCCCTTTTGTGGACACTGCAGCCGTGTTCGCCTTACCTCAGATGGAAAAATCCGCACCTGCCTGTTTTCCCAAACCGATTACGACCTGGCCGGCCGCCTGCAGCGCGGTGCTTCCGATGGAGATCTGCTCCGTTTCATACAGCACGTGGTAGACGGCAAAGAAGCTCGCCATCACATCGGGGAACCGGGATTTCTTTCCCCTTCCCGCAGCATGGTGCAAATTGGTGGCTAAACGGTTTTCAATAGAAAATAGCGGAATCACTTGCCTCCAGGCCCGTGGGAATGATCGCCTTCCTTTGAAGCTCCTTTTCGAATCTTCAGGGAACCAGAAAAGCTGCCTTGATGGCGAAGCAAGCGCAAAAACGGGTGCTTAGGCAATCACACAATCGTTTGCTTACGGCTTTGCGGGTTTCCCTGGAAGGCGCTATGCTGAAAAGCCAGCGAGCCCTAGCTCCTGCGCGACCTCTGTGGTAGGGGACCTGCCGTGAACCTCCGCAAAATCACCAAAGCCCCAGCGGGCGACGAGCTTCGTCTTTTCCACGAAGTCGCGCGCGCCCTTACCTCCAACCTCGAGTTGGAGCCGCTTCTACGCGCCATTCTGGGCAAAATGGAAGAGTATTTCGGCCCGGAGCGGTGGTCCTTGTTGATGGTAGATGAAGAGGCTGACGAGCTCTACTACGCCCTCACGGCCGGCATAGCTGGCTCTGAGGTTCGCCTCCGCATGGGCGAGGGGATTGCCGGCTATGTGGCCAAAACCGGCGAGCCGCTCGTGGTGCCCGATGTCCGCTTCGATCGCGAATGGCTGCGCTTTTCCCGTGCACATCCCGAGCTCAACCTGCAGTCCATCGCTTGCCTTCCGTTGCGGCACGGCGGCCGTACCCTGGGTGTTCTGCAGCTGCACAACAGCAAGCTCGATCTGTTGCCCGGCAGTTCGCTTTCCTTTCTGCGCGTGCTTTGCGACTACGCCGCCATCGCCCTGCAGAACGCCCGCCAGGTCAGGCTCGTTCACCGGCTCAGCATCACCGACGACTGCACGGGGCTTTATAACTCACGCTATCTTTACAGCATGCTTGACGAGGCCATCGCCGCCGCGCGCATGGGGGAGCGGTTCAAGCCCGGCCAGCATTTCAGCCTGCTTTTCTTCGATCTTGACCGTTTCAAAACCGTCAACGACACCCACGGGCATCTCGTCGGCTCGCGTTTGCTCGCCGAGATCGGCGTCCTGATCAAGCGGACCCTCGGCCCAGAGCACATGGCCTTTCGTTATGGTGGCGATGAGTTCGTCGCTCTGCTGCACCACCTCGATAAAGCCGAGGCCACCGAAACCGTGAATGATCTGCAGGATCGTCTGCGCAACACCGAACTTCTGGCCGGCGAAGGCCTGAACCTGCGCCTTACGGCCAGCTTCGGCCTCGCTACCTTTCCACAGGACGGTGCCGACCTCCACGGCATCATTCGGGCCGCGGACACAATGATGTATTGCGCCAAAGCCGAGGGCCGCGACCGGCTCGTCATCGCCAGCGTAAACCGTTCGTCGGACATGCCCCGCCCCAACACCTCACGGCACCTATGACGCACTCCCCTTCTGCCACCTCACCTGTAATCTTGGCCCAAGCCACGCAGCCTCACTGCGCGGCGCAGTGAAGAAATCGTCCATTTTCAGCAATCAACCAGATACAAGATGTCATCTCGACAAGGGCGGGGCCGAAGTGAAGACCTCTGGCTTTCGTTCGTTGCAGGCACAAATTTTTGCGGCGTTAAGGACGCGATACACGGTCTTTCCGCTTCTTAAAACAGTAGAGTCGTCTGATGCGGTCGAAGTCACACGGTACAGCGAACAACAGCTGGCTCCAGACCGAACTTTAAAGACGGAGCGGCTGCCGTGCTAAAACCTGATACTGCGCCCCACCCCTGTCGAGAATGCTTTCATAAAGCAGCACCTCTTCGGCCAGCCAGCGTACTGGAGGACCAAAGGCGGGCATCTCCGGTAGACAGAGCCGGCGAAGTGTTGCCATGCCGGTCCGGTTTTTGCTCCGTGCCAGCGTGATATGCGGCTGAAACGGCCGCGACTCCGGCAACATGCCGCAGTCGCTCGTACTGGCCACCACCTGTGCCTGCAGCGCCGCCAAGCTGGGCGAAGCCGCAACCGCCGCATACAAAATGCCCTTCGCGGCAAACCAGCCCAGCGCCTCTATCTCCAAATCGACCGGCTTCGCCGGAAGCGCTTCCATGGCCGCCTTCAAACACCGCAGTTCAACCGCCTCTGCATCACCGAAAAATCGAAGCGTCACATGCCATTGTTCCGGCTCCGACCAGCGGAGGCCGTCACCCGGAGCGGCCAGGCGCAAGCGCAGCTTTGAAAGCCGCTCGGCAGCTGAAGACGGCAGCGCAAGACCGGCAAAGAAACGCATGCCTCCATGCTATCGTGGGGTACGTACGTTCCACCTGCCTCGGAGTTTCCCTTGGCAAAAAGCTCAGAAAATCCTATGCGCTAGCATCCTGATCCATACAAAAGGGCGCAGCCAAAACCACGCCCTTTTACCAGTTTTAGATGATGCAAGCTGTTGTACAAAGCTAGGCAGCTTGCTGTACAGGAGCGCTGGCCATCGCGGTCTTGGCCTGCTCCACAAGTGCCGTAAAGCCGGCGGAATCACGTACCGCAATATCGGCCAGGATTTTACGGTCCAACTCCACCCCAGCCTTCTTCAGGCCGCTGATCAAAGTCGAATAGCGCAAACCATGCTGCTGTGCCGCGGCATTGATGCGCACGATCCACAGCGAACGGTACTGCCGCTTTTTCTGTTTACGCCCAATGTAGGCGAACTTGAGGCCGCGCTCGACGGCCTCCTGCGCTGCTTGATACAGCTTGGACTTTGTAAGAAAGTAGCCGCTCGCACGCTTCAGAATCTTCTTACGGCGATCGCTGCGCTTGGTACTCCGTTTTACACGGGGCATGGTCGGTCTCCTGTTTGCATTACATGATGTTCGCGGCTGGAGGTAAAGGATGGCCTCTTCACGCGCGTTTGCTGCCAAAGATCTCCGTGGACTGCCCAATACGGCGATCCAGGGGCCTATCGTTCTGCAGCCCTTCGTCCGTCTATCAATTCTACGGAACGGCTCGATCCGAAGTACATGAAGGTGATGGTTTACGCCCTTGCGCCTCGCAACAGCCTAGGCGTAAGGGAGCATGCGGGCGACCTTCGGCGTGTCCGCCACCGACACAAGCACGATGCGGCTGAGCTTGGACTTGGTCTGATTCGACTTTGAAGTGAGAATATGGCGCATCTTCGTTTGACCGCGCTTAAACTTACCGGACGCCGTCTTTTTGAAGCGCTTTGCCGCGCCCGAGTGGGTCTTCATCTTTGGCATGATTGTCCTGCTAACAAAATTGCGTAAGAACCGCAGGGATTAGTGTAGCAGAGACCAACGCGCATCCTGTTAGGCCGCTGCCGAAGGTGCCGAGCCCGAACTAGCCCCGCCCGCACCGAGGCGTTCACGATCACTCTCCATCCGTCGCAACCGGCCATCGATGTCCTGCAACGTCCGGGTCATCATGGCCAAGCTGGAATTGAGCGTGACTGACAGCACTCGGGTCTCGGCTAACAGGCTTTCCTTCTGCGCATCCATCTTGTCACTCATGGCTGCAAATTTGTCATCGAGCGCCGCAAATCTACCGTTCATGGCTCCGAATTTGCTGTCTACGGCTGCAAGTTTATCGTCCACTGCTCCGAACCGCGCATCCAGGCTCTTTTCCAGCGAGACGAACCGCGCATCGACCGTCCTCCCCAAAGCATCGACCGTCTTTTCCAAAGACGTTACCTGCACCTGTAGCCCCTTCAGTTCAGGGGCTATCAGGTCCTGCAGCAGTTTGCGCGTATCATCGACGACGCTCATCCAAAATCCTCACAAAATCTTCTACGCCCCCGTAGCCGCCACAGTCGGAGCCGCTTCCGCTTGTGGTGTAGCCGCGACGGGCTTCGGTGCTTTCGGTGGCGCAGGCGCTGCTTTTTTACTTGGCGCCAGGATGGCGTGCAACGTCGTACCTTCCATGCGGGGCATGAACTCAACCACACCGATGTCGCCGATATCCATAATCAATCGGTTGATGATCTTATAGCCCAGGTCGCGATGCGCCATCTGCCGCCCCTTGAACCGCAGACTGGCCTTTACCTTGTCGCCATCGGTGAGAAAACGCACAGCCTGATTCTTCTTCGTCACATAATCGTGATCGTCGACGGTCACGGAAAACTTGACCTCTTTGATGACGATTACCTTTTGCGTCTTGCGGGCGGCACGCTCGCTCTTGTCCTTTTCGTACAAAAACTTGCCGTAATCCTGGATTTTGCAGACCGGCGGCACGGCATTGGGCGAGATCTCCACGAGATCCAGGGACCGCTCGCGGGCAATCTTCAGCGCCTCAAAAGGCTGCATGACCCCAAGCTGTGCTCCGGTCTCGTCGATCACACGCACCTCGCGCGCCCGAATGCGGTCATTGGTACGGATGAAGGATTTTTGCGAACGCTTGTCGTTGAACGGTGGGATAGGCAGCCTCCGGACCCACTTTGGGGTCGCTGTTGCATTGGATGTTGGTTTCGCGCCACGGAATGCCCGGGCGCATCAAGGCACACGCGAGTATACCATTGGCTCTCGTTCTGTCCAGCGCGTCCACTTTTTCTCATAGCTATTCTTCCTCAGCTTGCACCCACCTTCGCAAGCTGCGACCATAAGGCGGATGCACGCCCCCACTCCGGTCGTCGATCGGCCGTGCCTCGGGCGCGGTGCATCCCTTCGAGGAGATTCCTTTGCCCAAGCGTCGCGTTCTGCTTGTTGATGACGAAGTTCCCGTTTTGCTCACCATGAAGGCTGTGCTCGAAATTTCCGGCTTTGATGTGGACACTGCCACCAGCGCTCGCGAGGGCCAGGCACGGATCAAAAAGAACGAATACCAGATGATCATCACTGACATGCGCATGGAATCTGACGCCGCCGGTCGTGAGGTCATTCAGGCAGCCCGTACCGCACCCTACCATCCTGCCGTGGCTCTGCTCACCGCCTTTCCTATGTCCGACGAGGACTGGCGCGATATGGGTGCCGACAAAATGCTCGTCAAGCCCATGCAAACCGCGCAGCTGATCAAGCAATTGGAAAAGCTGCTGGAAAACCATGCTGCCAAGCTGTCCCGCCTTTCGCTTGCCGCCGCAGGCAGTGGCTTCCCGGCAAAAAAAGCTGCAAAGCCCGAGGCAACGGAAGAACCAACGGGTGATGCCGCTGCGGTCGTCCCGCAATCTCCTGCAAAGCGGGTTTCCCCACGAAGGACAGCCTCCAAGCCATCGCCGATCCTGGCCTCCTAGTCCACTAGGACAAGGGCCCTGGTCCGCTCGGATGAGTAACGAATCGCCAGTCCAATACCTCCTTCATCCAGACATTCATAAATCGGGTGCCCGTTGGTTCCCGGCACCCGATTTACCACAGGTTCATCACGATGCGTGGGTGCATGCTTCTACCTGCAAAGCCTTGCCCTCGGACGATTCCGTTCCGATTCAATCCTCCCATTGCGACGCTTTTCGGTCTCTCCCCCGATTGGCGCTTGCTCTACCTCTTTTGGTTTTTGCAATGAACCGCTAAAGTCCGCGACAATTCTGCCGATAAGAGAAATGCGGATATGTACGAGCTTCCGCACCTCAACCATGCAGACATCCCCCTCAACTCGACATACCAGAAACTTTCTTGCCCGCCCGCTCCTGATCGCAGTTTGCCTGCTAGAACTCACCCATGTGTTCGTAGTGTGTTTTCTACCGCATGGCGCGCTGGCTTCAAACATCCTCCAATTTGTCTTTCCATTCATCACCTCTATCGTGAGTTTGAGGCAGCGTACCTTCAGTACGAATGCCGTGGGCCGACGGTGTTGGCTGGCACTTGCCGCGGCTTTCAGCATCTGGGCATCCGCCCAGGGATTATTCATCTATTTCCTGTATTTCCCCCCGGCGTACCGTCCGGTGCGCGCCGACGATGCGCTTTGGCTCCTTTTTGGGCTTCCTTTGCTCCTCGCTATGAACACGGCGCACGATGAACTCGACAAAGTGGGACGCTTGGACCGCGCACAAGCCATCCTCTTCATCGCCGTTCTTTACCTTCTGGTTTTTTTGCCGTCGCGGCCCCTCAAGGTGCAAAACGCGTATCTGATCCAGAACGTTGCACTCATTCTGTGCTGCTTTCTGCGCTTACCTGTCTGCACCCGCGTGCGGGAGCGGCGCTTTTTCACGCGTCTAGCCTGGTTTCTCCTCGCCTATGGTGTGCTGGAAACCGCAGGCACCCCCCTGTACGGCTACGGCTGGCAAGCCGGCAGTGCCGTAGATCTCATCTGGAGCGTGCCCGTTTTCCTGCTGCTCGTTCTAATCCTCCATGACGCACTCCGCGAGGAGGACATCGCCCAGGAACAACCGGCCAGCCGTCTGCTCAAAGCCGCCCGCAGTATGCAGGGACTGAATGTTGCCGCATTGGCTTTTCTCGCCATTGGCGTTTCCAGCGTGCTCGCGGTACGTCAGCCTTTGCTTGGTGGCACGTTTGTCGTCGCCGCGTTTACCCTCTTCGCCTTCCGCACCAATACCCGCGAACGGGCATGGCACCATGCACATCGGCGACTGGAAGAAACCGCCCTGCAAGATGCGCTTACCGGCTTAGGAAATCGCAAACTGCTGCGAAGCAGCTTGGAAGATCGCCTTGCTGATGCCAAAGCACCATCCACGGTCCTCATCTTTACCGACCTGGATCGCTTCAAAGCCATCAACGACAGCCTGGGCCATGCCGTGGGCGATCAACTGCTGATCCGTGTAACGCAACGGCTCCGCGCGGAAGCGCCTTCCGATTCCGTCCTGTGCCGCCTCGGTGGCGATGAATTTGTTGTACTCACCTCAGCTGCGGACGCCGCGGATGCCTATGCCATTGGCACGAGCCTTTCGGAGGCTCTCCGGACACCCTACGATATCCACGGTCATACCGTTCGCTGCACCGCCAGCATCGGCGTGGTGCTGGCGGTTCCAGGCGAATCCGCAGATACTCTGCTCCGTACAGCAGATCACGCCATGTATCGCGCCAAACAGCGCGGTAAGGATTGTGTCCAGCTCTTTGACTCTTCCCTGCGCGATCAAATGAGCTTTCGCTGGCAAATGGAAGCAAATCTCCGCACTTGTTTGGAGCGGGGCGAGATCGACGTCGCATTCCAACCCATTCTGAGCGTCGAAGGCGGCGTGATCTCCGGCTTTGAGGCACTCGCCCGCTGGTCGCATCCCCAACACGGCGCCGTACCGCCCGGCGACTTCATTCCCCTAGCCGAAGAATCCGGGCTCATTTTGCTCCTCGGAGCACAGATTCTCGAAAAAGCGTGCCGTCAGGTAGCTTCCTGGAATCGGTCCTGGGGCACAAGGCTCTCAGTCAGCGTCAATGTGTCACCACGGCAGTTTACCGATGCCAACCTTCTCTCGCAGGTTTTAAAAACTCTCGAAAGAACCGGCTTCGATCCAAAGCTTCTCCGCTTGGAGATCACGGAATCCGCACTTCTCGTCCATCAGGACACCGTGAAACAGATCCTTACGGAAGCGCGGAAGCACGGCATTCGCATTTCGCTGGACGATTTTGGCACCGGGTACTCTTCGCTCGCTTTTCTGCTGAATTTGCCCGTGGATGAAGTAAAAGTGGATAAAAGCTTTGTCTCCGACATGCACAAGGATCCGCAGCGCATGGAGGTCGTTCGCACCGTCGTGCACCTCGGCCAATCTCTCGGCAAGCGCGTGGTTGCGGAAGGTGTGGAAACGGAACAGGATCTCCGCGAGTTGGTCGTTATGGGTTGCGAGTGTGCCCAAGGCTGGCTCATTAGCAAGCCTCTGCCTGCGGAGGTCATAGAGGCGGATTTACCGGCCATCAAGGCACGTTCCGCGACCTCCGCCCACGCAGCGCATCTTCCGCTCGTGGCAAAACCGAGCCCCTCGATGCAGCGCCAGTTGTCGGGCCAGCAGAAAGGAATGCGGGCCGTGATCACCGCATTGGAACCTACAATCTAACCGTTGGCCTCGCCAGATTCACCCCGCAGTTCCAACGATCCGCCAATCCGTCATTCACCCGGCACGTTCGCCATGCCACACTGAAGTCTTACGGGTACTGAACGCCCGTCAGCTGTTCACTCTTTTCCCAAAGCAACTTGGCCGCAGTCACATCGAGCGCCTTGGATTTCGGTTGCACCACCTTCGGATAACCC
>CAXTNA010000026.1:12079-19830 GCA_964245535.1 uncultured Acidobacteriaceae bacterium
CGCTGAACCCATCCGGACCGATGTACGCTCCACCCTGAACGTCGGGCTCCGTAGCGGCGTACTCCGTAGGCCAGGCGCCCTTCGCATCATCCTGTGCGATGAACGGCACGAGTTTCTCCATGAGCTTCATTTTGAGGTCGCCCTTATCCCCGGGACCATTGCGGAACACGTTGGTGATGGCTATCCCTGGATGCGCTGCGATACTTTCCACGGCACTGCCGGCAGCTTTCAATCGACGGTCGAATTCAAATGCAAAGAGCAGGTTCGCAAGCTTCGTATTGTTGTAGGTCCCCATGGGATCGTAGCTGCGCTCACTCTGCAAGTTATCCCATGCGATTTTGCCGTTCCGATGCGCCAGGGACGCCACTGTCACGACGCGCGCTTTGGCGCTTGCCTGCAATGCGGGCCACAGCAATCCGGTGAGCGCGAAATGTCCAAAATGATTGGTTCCCATCTGTCGCTCAAACCCGTCGACAGTCAGCTCCCGGGAGGGCAGGGCCATTACGCCGGCATTGTTGATCAGAACGTGTAGCGACTTGCCGCTAGTCAGGTAGTGCGAAGCGAACGCCCGGACTGACGCCAATGAAGCTACATCCAATTGCGCCAACTCCGCGCTCGCCCCGGGCGCCTCACGCCGCAACCGTTCCAGCGCGGCCTCCCCTTTGGCCGTGTCACGGCAACCAAGCACCACGTGCGCCCCATGCCGGGCTAGTTCCAACGCCGCCTGATATCCCACGCCGCTGTTCGCCCCGGTGACCACGATGGTCCTCCCGGCCTGTGACGGCATCTGCGCCGCTGTCCACTTTTCCGCCATACCGTTTCCTCAACCCTTGTGAATTCGCTCTGCATCCGATGCGATCCATGCGTCCCAAGCCGTCCCGCAAAGGTAACTTTCCGCTGGTGCCTTTTGAGTTCGAAGCAGCCTCTAGCCGTTTTTTATCATCTGCCTTTACAATCAAGCGGCAAGCTGAACAATGGTTGCAGTCTGCAGGTGCGTGCCTATTGGGCCGCTCCGGGCGCCATCGTCGTAAGGGGATAAGGCTGATGACACGAAGCGCACGATGCGCACACGTCGCGGGGAGCATGGCGCTCCTCGCTTTGCTCGCAGGAACCACGGGATGTTCCAAACTCAAGGCCCGCGACCAACTCGTCAAAGGTGTGCAGGAATTCAAGGCGGGCCACTACGAGACGGCCATCGACCGCTTTCAGCAGTCGATCCAACTCGATCCCAGCTATACGCCGGCGAAGACGTATCTCGCCACGGCCTATAGCTACCAGGTGGTGCCGAACAGCAACAGCCCGCAAAATGTCGCCATCGCGCAAAAGGCACTCGACGGCTTCAACGAGGTGCTGTCGCGCAATCCGAATGACGTGGATGCCTGGCGGCAGATTGCGTCCATCGACCGCAACGTCATGAACTTCAGCAAATCTCGCGAGGACGAGCTCAAGATCATTCAGCTCGATCCCAAGGATGCCGAGGCCAACTATGCTGTCGGCGCCCTTGACTGGCAGCAGGCCGATAAAACCGCCACGGATCTGCTCAAAGCCAACAAAATCACCGATGACCGTATGGGCAACGTCAAGCTGCCGCCCAAGGTGTGCGCGCAGCTTGCCACGCAGAACGGCCCGATCCTGAACACGGCCGAGCAATACCTGAACAAAGCCGTGGACCTGAATCCGAACTACGAAGAGGCTATGCAGTACCTCAACCTGGATTGGCGACGCAAGGCGGATATCGAGTGCGGCAACGAGGCCGCGCGCAAAGCTGACATCGCCAAAGCCGACGATTGGGTGCACCGCGCTATGGGTGCCGCCAAGGCCAACGAAGCCGCGAAGGAGCAAAAAGCTTCCGGCGGTATCGACATGACCAAGTAGTTTCTCAAGCAAGCTACGCACAGGATGTTAGCTGGAAGAACAGACCCGCTAAAGCGCAGAAAGGCCTCTCACGGGAGGTCTTTCTGCTTCCCAGCACACTCGAACAGTGACCGTAAATGCCTCGTCAGACTACTTGGGACCGCACTTCTGTTCTTCAAGATCATCCTGAGTTCACATCCATCATGCAGGTCGGAAGCACAGTCGCCTGATCCCAACGCTATCGCTGCACGTTTTGCCGGTGTGCAGCAAGCGGCCATGGCGGTGGATAGCCTACCCTTCCTGGTACAACTATGCGAAGGCATCGGCCCTCGGCTTACCGCCAGCGCGCCCGCACACATAGCGGCAATTGAAGTGTTGGCTCGCATGCGGGACCTCGGTCTTCAAAACGTGCACCCTGAGCCCTGGATGCTGAACCGTGGATGGCAACGCGGCCCCGCCGAAGTGTCCCTTGCCACGCCATTCGCAGTGCCGATTCCCGTATTCGCCTATGGTTGGACTGGCTCAACGCCCGCGCATCGCGATTCCGTTCCGGTAGTGTTAATTGATAGCGAAGCGGTGGACACGCATCTATCGGACCTCGCGCGCGCAGAAAGCGCACACTGGCGCGGGAAGGTGCTGCTCCTGTCCGCCAGGCCCCACGACGCGCTGCGAAGCTACGCACAGCTGCTGCCCTTATTACGGGCTGCCACCAGGGCGAAGGCTATTGCCGTTCTGCAGCATGATTCCAGACCCGGGCCCGGTCTGGTGCACACAGAGCCCGTCTCATCCCCCTTGCCCGAACAAATCGACACCAGCCTAATACCCGCGCTTGATCTTTCCGCCGAACACCAGAAGCTCCTCGAGGACTTACTGAACTCACAAAGGTCGGTACGTCTCAACATGTCGGTCGTAAATCACTTTACGGCCGCCCCGGTCGTCTCCCAAAATCTCATTGGCGAGATACCGGGCTCGATCCATCCTGAGCAAATCATCGTCGTCAGCGCTCATCTGGACTCCTGGGACCTCGGCACCGGCGCCACCGATGACGGGTTCGGCGTTGCAGCCGTGCTGGGCGCCGCAAAAGCCATCCTGCAGTCCGGACTTCGCCCCGCACGCACCCTACGCTTCGTCCTGTTCACCGGCGAAGAGCAAGGCCTGCTCGGATCACGCGCCTACGTGCGGCAACACGCCATCGAACTGTCGCAGATTCAGGCCGCGTTTGCCTTGGATTGGGGTGCCGGACCCGTCGTTCGCCTCCCCACCGCTGGGCACCCGGAGCTTCTGCCGCTGCTAACGCAATTGAACGCACTAGCCCCGGAACTGCAAATCCAGCCACCGGATAACGGCTATCTCGCTATGACGGACGCCTACGCCTTCACTCTGCAGGGTCTGCCGGGCATTGCTCCCTTAGTGCGTGACCCTAACTACTCGGTTCAGGCCCACTCCGGCATTGACACGCTCGATAAGGTCTCACCTGCCGACCTCCGGCAGGCGACCACAGTTTTGGCGGTCGCTAGCTTCTTCCTCGCAGACACGCCGGAGCTGCCGCAAACCCACCTTACCCCAGCGCAAACTGCCGCCTCTCTCACTGCAGGCAAACAGCAGCCCATGCTGGAAACCCTGGGCTTCTTGCCCTTCCAAAGTAAATAGCTCGAAGACATGCGGATACTCGCCGTCATTCCACCCTGAGCTTCACAAAGGGAAAGGACCTAATCTTGCTCCCGGGCTCTAGGTAGTGTCAGACAAATTGCAAGAAGCGGTTTTGGGTGTAACAGCCGGCTTTAACCGGCTGAACTTGCAGCTGAAGAAAGTGGCTTTATAGCTGTTCTCGCTTGACTATGGTTGTGTCCTCTCGACCGAAGTAGACAGCCTCATGATCTGCGTAGTAGAGAAACCTGCAGGTTGCTAGCGCCGGAACCACAACCAAGAGAGAATGGCTCTAGCTTTGACTTTGCTACAACCAGCCCTGAAGAGCTTTCGTTTTCGGGCTGCTTTGTCCGTGGGCTGAAGCTCACGGCTACACCGGAATCAATTTGTCAGACACTACCTAATGAAACTCGAACGCAATACAAAGGTCCTTCACTACGCTCAGCACGAGCTCAGTGCTGTACAGCTTAGGAATCTAGGGCTGTTTTCTTTTAGGTGTAGTCTTCCTTGGCAAGCGCATTGCCTTTTGTTGTCTTTCCCCGAAGTCGGGTTTCCAGCGAGCGCTGGTGCTCGGTGGGGTGGAAAGAAATCTGCGGTTTCCGCTACAGCGCATTCTTGGCTCAAGGCAAAAAGCGCTACACCTGAAGGGAAATAGCTCTAGCTCGCCTGTTCCACATTGATTTTTGCAAGACAAAACCGCCGTTATGGCTTGTTGCTGCCGGCCTTCGCTTCCATGCTCCTCTCTGGCCGATAATAATCTTCGCTTGGTGGAGCTACCCGCCGCTTGTGCGATTGATCTAGGCTATTGGTTTTTCACTGCAGTGGCCGGTCATTGGCTGACCTACGGCCGCACTCACCTTACGTATCGCGTGCAGTCGTACGCGCGATGACCTGCTTGGCGCTGTGGAACTGGTCCTTTCTGCATGCTGGACGCTTCCGCCCTTTCAGTGACTCTCGTATACGCCGTCAACCCTCCTGACCATCTTGGTGCAGTCGATGGCAAAACGCACACGCGCATCCATAGCCCAGCATGACGTCGCACTACTCTTTTCCACGCCGTTCAAGCTTCGCCGGTTTTTTCGGCTCAGGACGAAGCGCCTCATCGTTTTCCTTTGCGGTCGGATGCACTCCGAAATCCCACACATCTGCATTCACTACACGATCGTTCAGTACCTCCAGCAGCACGTACTCGCCGAACTCTAGCCGCTGTTTCGGAGTCAAGCGCCGCCAAAAGCCGCCAGGCAGCACTTCGGATTGCATTTCGATCACATCCGGCTGGGCCCTGCCGCTTTCGAGCAAGCGAAGCTGCAAGCTGCTTACAGCACGCTCCCCGCGCCGCACGTCCACCCGCTGTAGCACGTACCGGCTATCTGGCGCACCGCCTTCCGGCGTTGCCCGGCCAGCCTGCCCCTGCGTATCAACCGTAAACCCACCACCGCCGCCCACAGCCTCCTCATGGCCTTTGCTTTCCAAGCGCACAAAGAAGACTGGGTCCGGCACATGCAGCTGAACATCCGCACGCTCATCCTTCAAAAACAGCATGTCATGCGGGCTGGCAGCGGGGTTTAACTCTCTACGCAGCACGGCATGCGCCGTTTCGCGATTGAGGTCGCTGCCTTGCTGCGGCAGCGGGACCAGCTCGGGCGTGCCTTGAAAAATGTCGAGCACCAAAATGCTGTCTTCTTCGGGTAACCGGAGATCTTTCGCGACCTCAGGCATGCGGGCCGTGCGCTCTGCCTCTTCGCGCGCCAGCTCCGGGCTCAACACCGGCGGCTGTTGTAGCCCACCGGCAGCCGGGGGCTGCAGCGGATCATGCGCTTTGGCCCAAGCCTCCGTTGCGGGCAGGTCCACCAAGGCCAGCGGTATCTCTTCTTGCGCTCCATTGCGCTCGGCCGAACGATAATGCACAACCTCCCCCGTCACACGGTAACTCAGCACGGTTTGGTAGCTGCCATCCTTTAAATACAGCCGCGTACGATGTTGCGGGGTCTCGGCTTGCGCGGCGACCGGCGGCTCCAGCGGTCGCCGCTGCTGTGCACAGGCCGCCGTCAGCCCGCCGCTCAACAGCAGAGCCACGACGATCCACGCAAAGGAAAGCAAACAAGCCCCTGCGCGCGACTGTTCGCGCGTCCCCGGCCCGTTTCGAGGGCACCGCCCCCGTTCCGTAGAGCTCGGGAAGCTTAGGGAGCTTAGAAAGTTTGCGTACGTAGCCATTCGCGGAACTTCGGACCAAGGTCTTCGCGTTTCAATGCGAACTCCACGGTTGCCTTCAGGAACCCGAGTTTATCCCCGGCATCATGCCGCTGGCCCTCATAGGTAAATCCGTAAACAGACTCGTGAGCTAGCAATGCTTTGATCGCGTCGGTTAACTGCAACTCGCCGCCCGCGCCCGGCTTTAAGTTCTCGATCATCTCAAAGATCCGTGGTGTCAAAATATAGCGCCCAATGATCGCGTTCTGGCTGGGTGCTTCCGAAGGCTTGGGCTTTTCCACAAGATTGTTGACGGCCAGAAGACGCGGATCCCGGCTATCCCGGGTGCAGTCTAAACATCCATAGTTTTGGATCGCGTCGCCCTCCACAACCTCGGATGCGATGATCGAAGCGCCTGTTTCCGCATAGGCCCCGACCATCTGCTTCATACACGGCACGGTCGCATCCACCACATCGTCCGGCAACATGACCGCAAACGGTTCGTCCCCCACCAGTGCCTTCGCCTGGTACACCGCGTGGCCCAAACCCAGCGCTTCAGATTGCCGTGTGTAGCTGATGTGCGCCAAGTGCGACATGGAACGGGCAAGTTCCAGAAGCTTTAGCTTGCCTTTGGTCTCCAGCTGGCGTTCCAGCTCCGGCGCACGGTCGAAATGATCCTCCATGGAGGTTTTACCGCGGCTGGTTACGATGATGATCTCGGTGCACCCGGCAGCCACCGCTTCCTCTACCGCATATTGGATGAGCGGCTTGTCTACCAGGGGCAGCATCTCTTTTGGCACCGCCTTGGTTGCCGGCAAAAACCGCGTTCCCATTCCTGCAGCGGGAATGACCGCTTTGCGCACCTTTTTAGAAGTCATTGCCCTACGATTCCTTCACAGTTTCGCTTCCGATTCATAAGGGCGACAATACCATGTCGAGGGCACGATTTCTCTTACACAATGGTCCACACTAAAGTCATGTTGTGCCTCAAAACAGATCAAAATGAACAAGCTGTCACACCTTTGTTGCAGATCACGCGGCACGCCGGCACTCAACACCGAGGCAGTCCTTCCATCGGCCTTCACTTTCGACCGCCGCAAAAGCCGCATCCCCCGAATCCCCAAAAGCTGCCCGCCGAATCGAACTGAAGCCCGCCGCGGCCAACTCCTCCGCAAAGTTCCGGTAATCCCACATCCACAGGTGCTGGCTGCGACCAAACAGCGCCTTGGGCAGGGAACGCAGACCGCGCGCGGACTCCCGTTCGCCAAGATACGTTTCCGCCATAAAGATCGAAGCCGCATCCGCGTTCGCAGCATTCAGGTACTTGCGTGCATAAAACTCAAGGTCCGGCACCACAAACCGGAAAACCCCGCCCGGCTTAAGATAGCGACATACATTGCGCAACGTGCGGCGGCAGTCTTCCAGCGCGAGATGCTCCAGCACGTGCGAACAGTACACGCGCTCCGCCGAAGCCGCATCGATTGGCAGACCCTTGATCACGTCGCCATAGTGGATGTTCGCCGGATAATCCGGAAATCCCCGCCGTACCAGCGCCGCCTTCAGGAATGGCAGCCGCTTTTCCAATAGAAACGCTGGGCCCGCATCGAAATTCAACCATGACTCTGGCGCACACGTGCCACAACCAAACTGCACATTGGCGCTCCGCATCCGCCGATTATAAAACGACACCGCGCCCCTCGCTTATAGCACGGGAGAGTCATCGTGCAGCATCGCCTTGCGCACCACCCTCAGCGGTGCCGGCCCCTGCCGCATCAGCTCGTCATGGAACTGCTGTAGAGAGAACGCTGGCCCCTGCTTGGCCTTCACATCCGCCCGCAACTTCAGAATTTCGAGTTTGCCCAGCGTGTAATACAGGTACAGCGCGTCGGCGGTGCCGCGCTTGGTCTCCACCTCCGCAATCGGCCGTGCCTGGTAGCCCTCCTGCACAAAGAAGTCTTCGGCCTGCTCCACCGTCATGGCGCCACCCACACCCGTGTGCATCCGGTTGGCCACCAGGAAGCGTGCGTCGCGCAGCAGCGCGTCCTGTTGCTGCCCAAGGC
>CAXTNA010000027.1:0-3445 GCA_964245535.1 uncultured Acidobacteriaceae bacterium
TACCGGATCACCATGCCGTCCGACGCACGTTTTATCATCACCTGCACGTATTCGCGGTCGTCCTTGATGTATTGCTCGAACTTGCCCTTCTTGATACGGTAGAGCGGCGGTTGCGCGATATACACATTGCCGCGCTTGATCAACTCGCCCATGTGGCGAAAGAAAAACGTCAGCAACAGCGTGCGAATGTGCGATCCGTCCACATCGGCATCGGTCATCAGGATCAACTTGCCGTAGCGCAGCTTCGCAATATCGAAGTCGTCCTTGCCGATCCCCGTGCCCAGCGCCGTAATCATCGCGCGAATTTCTTCATGGCCCAGCATCTTGTCGTAGCGGGCCTTTTCGACGTTGAGGATTTTGCCCTTCAGCGGCAGAATGGCTTGGAACTTACGATCGCGGCCCTGCTTGGCCGTTCCACCGGCGGATTCACCCTCAACCAGATACAGCTCGCACATCTCCGGTCGCCGCTCGGAGCAGTCTGCCAGCTTGCCCGGCAGGCCACCGCCATCCAGCGCGCCTTTGCGCCGGGTAAGATCGCGAGCCTTACGCGCCGCCTCACGGGCCCGCAGCGCGTCAATCGCCTTGTTGATGATCTTCTTGGCGATCTGCGGATTTTGATCCAAAAACATACCAAGCCGATCGTTCACAAACGTCTGCACCGGTCCCGCGATGTCGGAGTTCAGCTTGCCCTTGGTCTGGCCTTCAAATTGCGGCTGCGGCAGCTTCACGCTCACGACCGCAACCAGACCCTCGCGTACATCGTCGCCGCTCAGGTTTTCCTTGTCTTTAAATAGCCCAAGCTTCTGCCCCGCCGCGTTGATTGTCCGCGTCAAAGCTGTGCGGAAGCCCGAAAGATGCGTTCCGCCATCCACCGTATTGATGTTGTTGGCAAACGAAAACACTGTCTCGGAGTACGAATCGTTGTACTGCAACGAAATCTCCATCACCAGCGGCCCGACTTCGGCCTCCATGTAGATCGGTTTCTCGTGCAGCAACTGCTTACCCTTGTTCAGGTGCTTGATGAAGCCCGCAATGCCGTCATTGAACTTAAAACTCTGCGTTTTCGCTTCGCCCGACTTATTGTCGGTGGCACGCTCATCCGTCAGGGTGATCTCAATACCCTTATTTAAAAACGCCAGCTGCCGCAAACGATTGGCGAGCGTGTCGTAGTTGTACTCATGCACGGTAAAGATCGACTTGTCGGGCAGGAAATGCACCTTGGTGCCCTTACGCTTTGACGGCCCCATCTTGCGCAACTCGGAGATCGGATCGCCCTTCGAGTAATCCATCTCCCACGCATGCCCATCGCGCCAGATCTCGACATCGAACTCTTCGCTCAGCGCATTCACGCAACTCACGCCGACGCCGTGCAGACCGCCCGATACCTTGTAGTTTGACGCATCGAACTTGCCGCCCGCATGTAGCATCGTCAGCACGACCTGCACCGCAGACATCACCTCGCCCGTGGGCAGGGTTTTGTTGTCTACCGGGATGCCGCGGCCGTCGTCCACAACCGTCACCGAGTTATCGACGTGCACCGTCACATCGATGCGCGTTGCATAGCCGGCCAGCGCCTCATCGACCGAGTTGTCGACCACCTCATAGACCAGGTGGTGCAAACCCTGCTCGCCCGTGGAGCCGATATACATCGCGGGCCGGAGCCGCACGGCCGCCAGGCCCTCAAGAATGGTGATATTTTCGCCGCTGTAGCTATTGACCGCCTGCGTGGGCGGGGTAGGCGGCTGCGGTTCGGGAAGGGGCGTCTGCGTGGCCAATCAAGCTCCGGGAGGCGATGTTGGATCGAGCCTGCAACACAGGGCCAAAATGCCCTGAACGCTCAGAAAACCGCCTGTTCTCGTCTTTCCTAGACTCAATTTTACCACGCCGAAGGCGGAGCGAGCCCCCCCTCGGACCTCCGCTTGCCCTGCCGATCGCCTTGCACGAGGGCCAGCGTTCCAACGAGTTGCAAGACCCCGCATGCAAGCAACAGTTCTGGCCGCGGCGGCAGCAGTGCCAAACAGCAAAGCGCGATCTGACACCCAAGCGGAAGTAGCCAAAACAAGGCATCCCCACGCATTGCAGGGTCACCTATTTCCTTGTCAGCCTGTACGGAACAGAGTCTAGGCAACGCTACCAGAAAGAGCGGCCAACCGTATCCAAAAAGGCGCTCATAGCCCGTTCCCAATGCCGGCGCAAGCAGGAACGCGATACCCCCATACACGACACAGAACCGCTCCATGGGTGGAAGCCGCTGCCACCGCGAACGATCGAAAAGAAAGATCACCACCAGGCTTGGCAACAGGCCAAATATCGTAAAAAGTGCGAAACAGGCGAAAAAAGGTGAACTGCTCGACACCCCGCACAGACCCACGCTCTGTAGTGGCCCCAGGTGCAGCGCATAGGCCCTGGCAGGCGTGCCGCAAAGATATGGAAATAGATTGCTCCAAGGAACGATCCCTAACGTACGCAGCAAGTTCCAGGGCACTTTGGCCGCCATATACACCACGGACGGCAGGTGCTCAACATTGCTCGCCGCCCCCGCTGACAAGTGCCGCACCATCACCGCACCGGCCAGCGTGGATGCGAGAGCCAGCAAGGCCCCCCACGGCCTAAGCTCTTGCCATGCCGCTCCCAAGAGGCAAAACAAAACCAGCATCGTTGATTCCCGTGCCAACATGAGCGGAAATAATGACAACGCCGCAAGCCAATAGTGACGCCGGAATAAACACAGCAGCAGACAACACAGCAGCGCCGCATAAGGCAGGTCAGGCATGGGAAACGCATGGAGCAGCCCCGGCCAGAAGGAAAGGGTAACCAGCATCGGCAACATCCAGCGCGGCAACGAGGAGCCAACCGCAAAGAAGAAGACCACAGCCAACGTGAACAGAAAGGCTATCCATCCCAATATCAGAAATCCGTGCTGGATGCTCTGGTGCAGCCCCGCTGCCAAAGCCCGGGCCATCAACGGCGCCAGGGGCCGCGACGCAAAGGGTTGATGCACGCTCGCAAAACGGCCCTGAGCCATGCTGACATAGGCTTCCACGTCGGACATGGAAAACGGCGGCTCCATCCCATGCTGGACCCATCCGCTCCAGCTTGCAGTCAGAAGCACGCACACCCCGACCAGCGTTGCACGCGTTTGTCGCGAGGCAGTGTGCAGCGGCGTGCCTAGCCAGTCCGACAGCCTTTGCGTGTTTCTCAAGAGAGCGCTCCCCTTCCGTTACTTATTCTTCTTGCGTTTGCGCGTGTGCGAACTCGTCTGCTTTGGTGGTTCATTCATCCGGCTTGGAACCATGTGTTGGCAACTGGCTTGTAATGGCATACAGGGCGTTTACAGAAAGCCTCGCGGCGCACTTCCAGGAAAGCACATTGAGCCCAAGCAGCACGAGCAAGAGCGTCCAATCGCCGGTGAGTTCCACAGCCACGAAGGCCGCCATCACAGACG
>CAXTNA010000027.1:3455-8524 GCA_964245535.1 uncultured Acidobacteriaceae bacterium
GCATTCGTCACCGCGGCCATCAGGAAACTCATGCCCGCCACGGCCCACACCGTCGCGTCAGTCGCGGGCAATGCACCACGCGCCAGATGACCCGCCAGTGCGCCGCTTAGGCCCACGTCGCCATTGCCCCACGCGCGCGACTCGAATAGCAAAAGCAACCCCACCAGCGCTGCGCCCCAGACCAGCGCCAGCGGCAACGACCTGGCCGCGCGCAAACTGCTCACCAGCCCCTGGGACACCGGCCGGCCCCAGCAGCCCGTAATATAGCGCCAGCAGCGGCAACAGGATTACGCTCCTAAGGTATTCCGGGTGCTCCCAAGCAAGCGTCCGCACAGGGCCGCTCGAAGCCTTGAACACCCCCGCTCACCACGAAGCCAGCCGCAGATGCCGGCCCCAAGCAGGACGAGTTCACGCGCAGTGATCAATCCAACACAATTTCAGCTGCGAAAAAGATCGTCGCAAACGGGGCGGAGTAACTGGCCGTCACGCCTCCCACAATGCCAAACGCCACTATCAGACGGAGGTCTAACGGCGCTGCGACTGCCTCCTCAGCCACAAGGGCCGTCTTTAGCCACTCATCGCAGACGAAGCGGTAGCCACCGCAAACTGGATCGTGGAGCCCCCAATGCCGCGCCGCTCGCAATCGACCACGACGCCGACATCATCTGCCAGGCATTCGGCAGAAACGGAATCACACCGCGCCGGTGCCGCACAACCTCGACATACTCCACATGCGCCTCCGGATCGCCACCAGCCACCATGTTGCTCAGTGAGTCGCTCCCGCAAGTACGGCACGGCACTGGCCAGCAGAGCACCACCGATCGGCGTAAGCGCACGTCGCCACAACGCTGCATGCGCTGCAGCAAGCGGCAACGCCGCACCCGGATCGGTCAGCAGCCACTCCAGCCCGCGAAAACCGAGTCGCACCAGTGTAGCCGCCAACGCGCTTGCAGCCCCCATGGCAACCGCTGCCACGAAACAACGCACGTGCCATCGCTCGAGGCGTACTGCCGGTCTATGCAGGTGCACAGGCTCAACCGGTGCCTCGTCGACACTCATGCTCATCGGCTCCCCAAAGAATCGTAGTTGTCCTGTGCTGCTTTCTACTCCGTCCCATGCGCACATTGATGCTCACCAGGACGCCGCGGCTCGCGCCGGGGTAGTCCGGCAGGCAACATCCACGTTTGGGAACAGCCCTGCGCGACTTTACCGTGCCTCCCGTTCCAGCAGCGCCCGCTTCCGCTCCACACCCCAGCGATAGCCGGAAAGGCTGCCATTCGTACGCACCACACGATGGCACGGGATGGCGACCGCCAGCACATTGGCCGCGCACGCCCCAGCCACCGCCCGCACCGCTTTCGGCGTGCCCATCGTTTCGGCAATGGCGGCATAGCTTGCCGTGGTCCCGGCCGGCAGCGCGCGCAACGCCGCCCACACTCGCTGCTGAAAGGCTGTCCCGCGTATGTCCAGCGGCAAGCCCAACCCAACGCCGGGCGACTCCACAAAGCCAATCACCTGCGCCACGGTCGCTTCGAACTCCGCGTCGCCCCCCACCAGCACCGCTCGGGGGAAGGCTCCTTGCAGCTCACGCAATAACTTCTCCGGATCGTCGCCCAGCAGAATGGCGCAGAGCCCGCGCTCACTTTGCGCTACCAGCACCGCACCCAAGGTGCAAGCCCCAATCGCAAAATGAATCGTCGCGCCCACGCCGCCCGCTCTAAAGGCAGAAGGCGTCATGCCGAGCACCTGTACGGCGTTCGCGTAAAAACGGCTATTGGCGTTGTAGCCTGCTTCATAAAGCGCTTCGGTCACAGTATCGCGGCTCCTTAGTGTTTGCTGCACATTAGTGTTTGCTGCACATTGCGGCAGCGTAGCGGCATACCTTGGTTCAATCCTACTTGGGTAAGGGCACGGCTTTAGTCGTGTCGTAAATGCAAGGGACACAACGCAGCTTTTAGCCGCCGAGACACGCTTTCATCCGAGACGGCCACCGAAGCAAAGCTTCTTAAAGCGGGGCGGCGCGGCCTTCTTTCCGTTTACGATGAGGTTTTTTGACCGCTACGGATGGCAGCAAAGGAGCGGTTAGCTTCTCATAAAGCCTGAAAATGAACTCGACCCGCTCACGGTCGGAGGTGAAGGACTGAGGGCGGTAACAGCGCTCTACGGCGCGGTCGAGCCGCTGATGTGCCTTGACGAGTTCCGGCGGCATAAGCAGCGGGTCGTAAAGAGTGGCGAGGTTGGAGTCCGGAAACAGGGCACGGGCATCGAGGACGGCCTGGGCTTCGCGCTCGACAGCGGCACGCTGAGCATCGGTGGGCGACTCGGGCCAGGGATAATTGTTGTAGACGAGAGTGTTGGAGTAGCGAAGACGTGACTCAAGTCGACCGGCAACAAGGCGGACCCAAGCCATGTGCATGCGGGACGTGAGTACTCCGAAAAGGAAGAGCGAAGCGCTAGGGATGAACTGAACAGTATTACTACATACGACTTCTTTCGAAATTAGCGCCATCGGAATGTATGTGCGGCGTTCTGAGGAGACTTCCGGTATCGCAAGATAGTCATTTTCAGGCTGAGCAACCTGACGGAATCGGGTTGGATAGTCCGCGTAGGCTCTAGTGGTAGGCGCCTTGCTCCCAAGCCGGAATGCTTTGACTAGCGCGACACGCTCCATGACGGATGGCATGAACTGCAGGTCTCGGGGCGCGGCTTCTTTGAGCCATAAGCAATACCTAACGACGCCATCAATGAGATTTTTGCCACTCATGTAGCGTCGAACGAAGCGATCCGCAGCCGGACACTCACGAAGCAGATCGTTCCGCTCTTGCTGGCTCAGGATCAGATGGCCACCATCAGTTGGCTTATTTCCCCACAGCATCTGCGGCACCCCGCTTAGAGGGCGCCTTCTCGTCATAAGGGCCTTGTTCGGACCTTCCACCAAATAGGGGCTAATGTTTAGGACTTGTTGCCCTGCAGCACCTGCGTCCGTAGCTGTGAAGAAAAGGTGCTTGACCTCTAAATGCGCAGCGCCGCTGGCAAATGCGACGATGACGACGTGCACATGAGCCGCTCCGCGCGCTTCGCTGGCCCATGGAAACGGGCGATAGCCGAAGACAATCTTCAAGCCGTACCGCGCATAAAGGTGATTCCATAAAATGCCGGGCTGTTCGCCCTGGGAAATCGAATTGGTCGATACAAAAGCCACTGAACAGACCGTCCCTTGAATGTACTCCGCGGCTTTAACGTACCAGTTACAAACATAATCGAGGACGCCGCGAGCAGGTATATCTGCCATCACGAGATGTTGATCTGCCTTTTGAGCGCTGGATTGATAGTGATGTCCCACGAATGGTGGATTTCCCATGACATAGCTGCATTCGCTGGCAGAGAGCAGGTCATTCCAGTCCATGCGCAACGCGTTGCCGATGTGGATGTGCGGAGACTGGCGTAGCGGCAATCGAAGAAAGGGCTGGGAGAAGACCGCAAGAATGCGCAGATTGGCGAGGTGGTCCATGAGCCAAAGGGCGACCTCGGCGATGCGGGCAGGCCACTCCTCGATCTCGATGCCGTAGAACTGGTGGACATCCACCTGCGAAAGGCGGCTGACCTTATTGAGCGAGAAGGCCTGCTGGCCGGCGTGCTGCGCTTTAAGGACGTCGAGTTCCAGCGAACGGAGTTCACGGTAAGCGACCACGAGAAAGTTGCCGCAGCCGCAGGCGGGGTCCAGAAACTTCAGTTGAGTGAGGCGGACACGAAACTCCTCAAGCCGGGACGCGCGGCGAACGGAGCGGTCGTTGTCAATCGCGGTGAACTCTTCGCGAAGACGATCGAGGAAGAGCGGACGGATGACCTTAAGGATGTCGCGTTCGCTGGTGTAGTGCGCGCCGATCTTACGGCGGCGCTTGGGGTCCTCATCGGTATTGATAACCTCCTGGAAGAGGGCGCCGAAGATGGCGGGCGAGATCTCTCCCCAACGAAAATCGCAGGCTTCCAGTAGCGCCTGGCGCATGATGCCGTCAAACGCGGCAGCGTCGAGGTGTTCAGTGAAGAGCGCGCCGTTGACATAGGGAAAGGCACGGAGGTCGGCGTCGAGGTTGCGCTGGCGGCGATCTTCGGGTTTGTCGAGAGTGGCGAAAAGTTCGTTAAGCTGCGCGCCCAGGTTGCTGCCATCAACGGCAGTACGGTTTTCGATAAAGAGGCGGAAAGCCTCGGGCTGAAAGATCCCGGTTTTATCGGCGAAGAGGCAGAACAGGATGCGGACGAGGAAGCGTTCGAGCTCATGGCCGGTGTAGCCGCCGAGGCGCAGGGTGTCATGCACGTGAGCCATGATGCCGACGGCCTTGAGGTTGAGCTCGTCCTGCGGCTTCGAGGTGGGAACTTGGTAGCCGGGGATGAAGGCGAGGTCGCGGACGTGGAGAGGAAGATCGGCGAGAGAAAATTCAACACGGTTATAGCGGAAGCGGGCGCGGAAGAGAGGAAGATCGAGCTGTTCGTCGGGCTCGAGGTCGTACAGGGCAAAGCGCTGAAAATCAGAGAGAAGGACAAAGCGCGGAACTTCAGCGGAGCGACCAACCGTGTGCAGGCCTTGGATGTAATCGAAGGCCTGAACTTCGGCAGCATCGAGACTGGCGCCCGCGGTTTTGTGCTCGACAAGGAGGGTGCCTTTCCAGAGAAGGTCAATAAAACCATAGGTGCCGCGGAGGCGGCGTACAGGCTCCTCAAACGAGGCGACGGTGCGACGGGAAACGCCGAAGATGTCGAAGAATTCATTCCAGAACGTCTGCTTGTCGGCCTGCTCGCGGGTCGCAATGGACCAGTCACGCGCAAACAGGACGGCGCGGTCAGTGATAGCGTTCCAAGAAAGGTTCTGCACGGCTTGGTTGATTGTAAGGCTTGCTGAATGCCCATGAAGCTTTACGCTTCACAACGATGGCTAACCATCAGCGCTGACGGATCTGCTGCCGGTGCCTTTGAATGCTGCTTCCCTGCGATGTGCCATCATAGGTGGGGCCAACAGCGGTTGCGAAGGTTGGCGAAGGCGGAGCGGGTGTTGCATTTAGTGTTCTGTCGTA
>CAXTNA010000027.1:8534-19554 GCA_964245535.1 uncultured Acidobacteriaceae bacterium
ACAACGAAGACAGCTTCACAGCGCGCGCGGGCAGCTTGGTCCCTTTCGTTAGTGCGACGCTACGGCCGGCGGCGGCGGGTAGTACGGCAATTTTTCCTGCGTCTGCGTTCCACGTTTCACGGCAATGTCGGCGAAGAGCAAAGCCGGCGTGATGGTCGTGGAGGGCAATGGACTGACCTCCTGAGCGATATACGAGTCCCCGCCTGCTGCCAGAACCTCCGACCGCAACGAGCGCTGGTCCAACTCATCGAATACGGCGCCGCGCACCAGGGTTCGTTTTCCTTCCGGTGACACACGATAAAGCAGCCGTGGGGCTAACTCGCCACCCCCCAAGGTTTCCACCTCGAACACATCGCGGCCCTGGTCCTTTGCCAATGCCAATAACTTTGCTCGTAGCTGTTCCGTCGTGAGCGGCTCAGCCGTTTTCACGACCAGAACACCGGCATGAGGGTGCGCCGGACCGCCAAGCGTTGCGCGTCCATGGCCGTTCGATTCAGGAAAATCCTTCACGGGCTCGCGCCCCAGAAGGTAGTTGACCAGCTTGCCATGATCGACTACCGTCACCGACTCCGCGCGTTCTCCCTCATCGTCCACGTCATAAGCACCGACAAGCGGTTTGCCGTCGAACAAGCGCAGTGTGGGATTGTCAACCACGCTGAGAAACGGCGGCAACACTGGACTACGGAAGCTTGACTGGTAGGCCCCCTGCGTTCGTGCGGAGGTTCCCATCTCAGGCCTGTCCGCATCAATATTTGGCACGAAAAGCCGGTTTACGACATCAGCCGCTGCATCCCCGGAAAAGAGTACAGGGCCGTGATAATCCTCCGCATCCACTACCGGCGCTCGGCGTAAAGCCTCGAAGCTTTCGAGATTTGCAAGGGCTCGTTTGCGGAGGGCTTCCCGACCTTCGAGGCCTGCCGCCGTCACCGCAGTCGTGCCGTTACTGCGGCCAACCTGCATGCCGTCCGGTGCCTGACCGCCAACGGAGATGTTGTCCTGATAGCCCGTGTACCCATGCCGTACTGCGGTTCCGTCCGTGTTTACGGTATAGCGGTTAACCGCGATGGCGTTAAGTGTTGCTGTGGAGTATTGCACGGTGTCCGCCAAGGACCTCATCGGGGGTTCGATGGCATATAACCCACTTGCTTCCGTAAGGCGACGCTTCCATTCCACGCGATCCAACTCTAGCCTTGCTATCGCTTCAAGCAAGACCACCGGCTTGGCCGGTGTAAAGTCATTGGCCGTGGGCGGATTTTGAAACTGTTTCAGCGCCGCTTGCTTGGCGGCGTAGCCACGCAGGGCGGCTTTATAAGCTTCATCGGTCGCAGACCACAACGCCTCCCGCAGCGCTACGGGATCGTCGTCTCCGGGAGCCAGTGCGAGTGAGCCGTTGCCACGCGATGAGCTCGAATCCACCGCATAGTTCCCGATCCGCACTTCGACCCGCACCACCCGCTGATGAGTCTCACTTTCACTTGTTAAGGCACCGTAGTTCGCCACAAGATCATAGTTATGGATATCTTCCAAACGGTATTCGATAAAGTATGGCCGCTGCATCCCCGGCAAAATTAACTCTGATTTCTCACGATCCAACTCAGCTTGCATCGCTAAAAGCAAGGGGTCGGAATGAAGGTCTCCGCCTGCCACAGCAAGCGAGTTCGGGGTTATGGTCCGCACAGAAGCGATAAACGCGGCAGAACCCTGTGCGAACGTCAGGACAGAAGAGAACGCAAGGCAACACAAAAGGGACAAGCGCCCTAAGACATTTGCAAAGGAAGGCATGAGGCTCTTACCAGAAGTTATAAAGCGCACTACTGCCCTGCCTTTCCGGAAATCTTCTTATCTGCGCTGACTGGCGGCGGTAGAAGAATCGGCGGGCGAGCGGTGCCCTGCGATTGTCGTTGCGTCTCGATTTCGCTCACCAGCATCGCTGGGGCGACCGCGCTCACAGGGACCGTTCCGCTTTCTGCGCCGCATTCTCCATTAAAAACGTCCGGCGTATCATCCGTAGCCACAATGCGGCTCAGGGCAGCTTGCGGCGTCCCAACAATGGAAACACCCCGCACCAATTCATCCGGCCTGCCATCGACGTAGACGCGGTAGACCACCAGCGGAATGACTTGGAACGCTTGGGGCGACGAACGCGTTGTTACGGCGAAACCGGAACTGATGTCTTCAAAGTAGAGCCCGTACGCTTTGCCTTGCTTGTTCGCCTCCGCCTTCAGCATCTCTCGCAACTGAGCGTCGCTGACGGCTTTCGTCGAAGTCACAATCAGATTGCCCTGACGCCCAGTGGGCATTTTTCCTGTTTCGGCGCGGCCATGCCCATTAGAGCTTCCAAAGCTCGCTACCGGCAACCGGGACATGAGAAAGGTCTTCAACACACCGTCATCGACCAACTGCACCCGCTGCGCCGGTTCACCCTCATCGTCGAAGAGGTAATGTCCGCTCAGCGGTTGACCTTTGTACTCACGCAGGGTTGGGTCATCGGCAACAGAAAGGAAACTGGGCAGAATCGGTTTTCCCAACAACTTGGTGAAGGTCTGCCCTTCCTCATCGCCACGTTGTCGCTGTCCTTCAAGCCGATGCCCAAGCACCTCATGAAAGAAGACCGCAGCCGCGCGTCCGGAAAGGATGGCCGGACCATCATACGGTTCTGTGATCGGGGCAACCCGCAGGTCATCCAAGTTCTGCGCCATTGCGTCCACTTTTGCGAGCACGGCTTTCTGGGCGGGCAGTTTGCCGGTTGCATCAGCCTCAAAGGTTTCTGCGCGGAATAGATCCATTCCATCGGCCGCACGCGTGCGCGCAACGACAATTAAGCGCGCGACAGTGTTCGGCGCCGCTACCTTGGCGCCCTCACTGGAAACGAAGTAGTCCATTTCGTGCGCGGCCTGCAGGATTGCCATATCGTAGGTGATGTGCTGGTGGGTGCGGAACGCCGCGGTAACCTCGCGTAACCGGCCTTCCCACATCGCCTTATCGACGGCGAGCGGGGGCGTAGCCGCCAACACCTGAGTTTGCGGATGTTCTGCGGTGAAATCCGCCGAGGTGTCTTCTTCCTTTGCACGCACCTGCTGTTCGGTTTTTACCTTCTCCAGAGCATCCAGCGCCTTGCCGTAGCCGCGATTCGTCGCAAACCAGAGAGAACGCTCGATGGCGGCGCGATCGTCCGTCAAAGGCAAAGGCAGGGTCGTTAACGCACTGGCGCGGTGGGTGCCGTGGGTGTTGTCCAACACCGGCGACCCCATCCGCACTTGCACATCGGCAATGCGTGTATGGTTGCTCGTCGATTGTGCAATCGCGCCAAATTGTGCGGTGATGTTCAGGGTTTCGGCATCGGCCACTGAATAGCTAAGAAAATACGGCTTCGACTGCGTTTTGGAGCTCTCGACAGGCTTCAACGCCGCGTTCGCAGCGGCACCAACCGAAGGCTCGGTCTGCGAACCTAAAGCACTCATCGCCCGATGTAGCTCCGCCTCCATGGCTTCGATGAGCACGGGATCTTTGCCAGCCGTATCGCGTTTGGCATCGACTGCTGACGCGGTATTGTTCTTCGAAACCTTGCCCGTCGGCGGTGCACCCAGGACCGAACCGGCGCAGCTGAGTATGAACACAATTACGCCAAGCGAGCGCGCCAGCGTACATACAGAGGAGAAGCTTGCCGCTTGCCGCCGAAAAGGATCCGTTTTGTCAGTCATGTGGACACGCTTGCAGAGGAACGACACAAATGCAGTGTAGCCGGAGGGGCGAAGATTTGGCGACGGTACGGACGTAACGTCCTGCGGCACCGACGGGTCAAAGTGTCCCAATTTGCGCCATGTCGCAAATTGCGGCTTGCACTTCTCCCGGACCGCCTTCACACTCGAGAAACCTGTCACGGAGGGCGTTCATGCGCCGACGATCACTGCTGCTCTTCTTTGCTGCTTCCGTGCTCTTTCTGCCGCTGGCCCACGCGAGTGAAACCGCCGCCGAACACGCGGCAAAACTCGCCGCAACTCAGGAAATGACGGCCGCGCCGGTGCATGGCAATCTGCCTGATTACGCGCTAACCCCGGCCACGCTCGCGCAGGCACAACACCTTGCCGCGGTGCACACGACCACGCATTTTGCAAATGAAATATGGGGTATCTTGCAGCTGCTTCTCTTGCTGTGGTCTGGTGCAATTGCCTGGATGCGTGACCGGGCGTTGCGCACGGGCCGTAACCGATGGGTGCAGGGCTATACCTTTCTGTTCCTCTTTCTGCTCGCCGGCTTTGTGCTTGATCTACCACTTTCGGTGTACGGGCATCAACTCTCGCGCGGCTATGGTTTGTCCATCCAAGGCTGGAGCAGCTGGTTTGGGGATCAAGCGAAATCTTTGGTTCTGGAATGGCTCATCGGCGGTCTCGTTTTGATGTTGCTGTTCTGGGTGATACGCAAGCTGCCGGCCCATTGGTGGCTCGCTTTCTGGGCATGCACCATTCCCATCACGATGTTCGGTCTGTTCGTTTCTCCTTATATCGAGCCACTTTTTTTCCACTACGAGCCCCTTGCCAAGAGCCAACCGGCGCTTGTGGCTCGGCTGGAACAAGTCGCTCAGCGCGGCCACATGAACATCCCGCCCGAGCGCATGTTTCTGATGCAGGCTTCGGCGAAGCTCACCACGCTTAACGCGGATGTCGAGGGCTTTGGGCATTCCAAACGCGTCGTTGTTTGGGACACCTCCGTGCAAAAGTTCACGCCGGACGAGATCCTCCTCGTCTTTGGGCATGAGTCCGGTCACTATGTACTCGGACACATCGCTCGCGGCTTGCTTCTCAGCTTTGCCGGGTCCTTTGTTCTGCTATATCTCGGTTTTCGATTTGTGCGATGGGCCCTGGCGCGCTTCGGCGTACGTTGGCGCATTCCCTCGCAGGAGGATTGGGGCGCGGTGGCGGTTTTGGTGCTTGCCTTTGCTCTTTTTAGCTCGATCCTGGAGCCTGTTTCCGCTACGTTGAGCCGCACGCAGGAGCATGCCGCTGACGTGTATGGACAAGAGGCCGTGCATGGTATCGTCGCTGACCCGCAAGCGGCCGCGCAGGGTGCTTTCGATGTGCTCGGCGCCACTTCTCTCGCCGACCCGAACCCTAGCCGCTTTATGGAGTTCTGGACATACGATCACCCCGCGACCGGAAGGCGGGCCGCTTTCGGAAAAGCCTACAACCCATGGCTGCCGGGCCTGGTCCCCAAGTACTTTTCCGCCACGCGGGCTCAGGCCGTTCCATAATCCGTAAACGAGCGACGTGGCAAGCTGCAGGGTAAGCCCTCGCGTACCATGGAGGCATGGCCAATCCGTCCTCTTCCGATTGCATCTTTTGCAAGATCGTCGCAGGGGTTCTGCCCACCAACCGCCTGCATGAGACGCCGGATACCCTCGCCTTTGCCGACCTCCATCCGCAAGCTCCGGTGCACATCCTCGTTATCCCCAAGCGACACATCGCGTCACACGCGCATGCGCGGCCAGGAGATGCCGGTCTGCTCGGCGGTCTACTCGCCGCAGCCGGCGAGGTCGCCCGCGCGCAGCACCTGGAGAAGGGTTATCGCTTGGTGGTAAACACGGGCGCAGACGGCGGTCAAACTGTTGAGCATTTGCATGTGCATCTCCTTGGGGGCCGGCCGATGGGCTGGCCGCCGGGTTAGGTGACGGCACACCTCAAGTAGTGCTTGAGGCCGCTGTTGCAATGTGTGGTTCACTTCAAAACCTCAAGTGCAGCTTGAGGGCCGGTGTTTACTCTCTTGAGTCCCCTCCGCTCGCAAGCGCTGCGCATCGCAAACCGGGCACACCGCGTCCAATGTTCGTGACTGCATCCTCATTCTGGCGCGGACTTTACTTACTTGCCGCTGCCCTTTTGCTCGGCTATCTGGGGCTGCGGTTTTGGAGGCACATGGCTATGGCATCAATGCGTAAAGAACCGATTCCCGCACCCACGCACGATCTTGTCGCTCCCGCCAGTGGCTGGGAAACAGGCCAACGGGAGACGGCCGTCTTTGCCGGTGGCTGCTTTTGGGGTGTTCAGTCGGTATTTCAGCGTGTTCGCGGCGTTCTCGCCACCACGGTGGGCTATACCGGAGGAAGGCCTGAACATGCCGACTACAAATCTGTTTGCTACCTGGATACAGGGCACGCGGAGGCTATTGAGGTTGTTTACGATCCCGCACAGGTCAGTTATGGAACGCTGCTGCGCATTTTTTTCTCCGTTGTGCACGATCCCACGCAGTTGAACCGGCAGGGCGGCGATGTGGGTACACAATATCGTTCGGGAATTTATTTTTCCACTAAAGAACAGCGGGAGATTGCCGATAGATATATCGAGCAGCTAAACACGGCTCACATCTTTGCCAAGCCGATCGTCACGGAAGTCGTGCCCCTGACGACTTTTTATCCCGGCGAGGACTATCACCAGGACTATGCCATGAAGAATCCAAGTAACCCCTACATTCAGGTTTGCGATATTCCCAAAATCGCCTCCCTCGGCCAACAGTTTCCAGAGATCTTTCAGGAATATCGTTTCGCCCAATAGCATGCAGCAGCAAAAGGTGGCCTACACCTTTAAGGCTATGCGGGTGAGCCATTCCTCATCGTCTCGCCGACGTCTAAACAAAGATCCGAGATCAACGGTACTCCGTAAGCAGGATGGTTCGCGACATTGCTGAAAGCTTCTCACCTTTTCCAAACCTGGCATGTCCTACTTGCAGGCAGCTTGTTATACGCCGCTTCATCACTGGCTCATGCACAGTCGACGAATGCGGGCTCCGCCGTGGTGGGCGCGCAGCAGACGATTCAGGAGGTCGGGGGTAAGCCGCAGCAAGGTGCAGGCCCACAGACGGGTGTAGGCTCCAAAGATCCTTCTGGGAAGAAGTCGAACGGACAAGATGCGACCTCAGCTAGCCAACCGGCAGGTGCCGCGGAAGAGGCTGCCAGCACCAGTAAACTGCGCCTCACCCCGACAGATCCCTCGGTAGCGCCAAAGGATCTGCCCAAGGGCCGGCCCGTAATTGGCCTTGCGCTGGGAGGCGGCGCTGCGGTCGCGCTCAGCGAAGTCGGCACCCTCCAGTGGCTGGAGGAGCACCACGTTCCGGTGGATGTTATTGCCGGTACCAGCATGGGTTCCATCCTTTCCGCTCTTTACTCCACCGGCAAAACGCCCGAGCAGATGAAGCACATTTTGACGCCGGACGAGATCAACCGCGTCTTCCGCATCGACGCTTCGTACAGTTCCTTGAGCTATCGCCGCCGCGAAGACGACCGCGACCTGCCCAACGCGGTCGGCCTCGGCTTGAAACATGGTGTTTCGCTGCGCAACAGCCTGTTGACCGATACGGGTTTAAACAGCTTGCTGGATAAGGAATTTCTCAACTACAACGACCAAACTGATTTTAACAACCTGCCGATCCCGTTTCGTTGCCAGGCGACCGATCTGACGGCGGCAAAGACCGTCACCTTTGCCCGCGGTTCCCTGCCTGACGCCGTGCGCGCCTCCGCTTCTATCCCGGGCGTCTTTCGTCCTTTCGAGTTGAAGGGACATGAGTATGTCGATGGCGCGATCCTTGAAAACCTGCCCACGCCAGAGGTGAAAGCGATGCGGGCCGACGTCGTCATTGCTGTCAGCTTGCCGCTTGAGCCGGTCGGTCAGGGTGATCTCGGTTCCATCTTGGGTGTTCTGCAGCGAGCTTTTGCTGTGGGTATCGAAGCGAATGAAGCTACTGACCGCAAGCTGGCCAACATTCTTATCATGCCCGAGGTCAAAGGGTTCACAGCGAACAGCTACAACCAAATCGAGTTGCTGTCCGCACGCGGCTATGCTGCCGCCGAGGCGCATAAGGCCGAGTTGGTGAAATACTCCCTCAGCGACGAGGACTGGAAGGCGTATGTTGCCCATCGGCGCTCCCGGGAGCGCCCGCCCGCAGGTACCGTGCTGCGGGTTCGCGTTAACGCGTCCAACCCGGGCGTGCGTGAATACACGGAACGTCTGTTCGCGCCGCTGGTCGGCCAACCGGTCGACACCGCAAAGGTAGAATCCCTGCTCGCGGATATCCGTTCCGACGGTCGGTACAACAGCGACTACACCGTGGGTTATGACGGTCCGGATTCGAACCGGCCCATCCTGCTCGTCAGCGTGAGCGACAAAAAGACAGGTCCGCCCTTTCTGAATCTGGGCGCAAACATTGCCGCGCAAACCGGCGGCGTCACGCGAGCTACCCTGTCCACAATTCTGCTTTATCAAGATCTGGGCGGCTACGGTTCCGAACTGCGTGCCAATGTTGACATCGGCTTTCAGACCCGCGTGCAGGCAGAGTACTACTACAAACCGAACCCTTTCAGTCGATTCTTCCTTGCACCGCGGGCCAACGTCACCCGCGAACCCTTCTATATCTATCAGGGCAATTACCGGGTCTCCGAACGCCAAAGCCAGTTCGCCGGGGCGGCCATCGATGCCGGTTTGAGTGAAGGCAAGGACGGCGAGTTGCGTGTCGGCTGGTCCTTTCAAAACGTGCAATGGTTCACTACCACCGGTGCAGACAGTCTGCCGGACTATAACGGCAACTCACAAACAGCGCGTGTCAAATGGGTACATGACACCCAGAACCGTGCCCTTGTGCCCCGCAATGGCATTCGCACGGAAGCCAGCTTCGGGTATCTCTACAACACGCCCGGCAGCCCAAGTGCACCCGAGTTCATTGGACAGATTCAATACGCGCACGATCTCGGCTTTGGTGGGAAAAGAATTAAAGACGACCTTGTGCTGTTAAATGCCGAAGGCGGAACCATGTTTAATCACGGAGTCGCCCAACCCTTCCGCTTCACGCTGGGCGGTCCACTGCGGGTGAGTTCTCTGGCGATCGACCAGCTGCGCGGCACCGACTACTTTCTCTTTACGCCCGGGTATCTCCATCGCCTGGCGAACCTGCCCGCGCCGTTGGGTCAATCCATCTACTTCGGCGCTTCTTACGAAGCTGGGCAGATGCGCGCTCCCGACATGCGCACCGTCCTGCGGCAGGATGTGTACTTCGGCCTGGTGGCAGAAACGCCGCTGGGCGTTATCACCGTCGCTCCTGCAATCGGCGATGGCGGGCAGCGCAAATTTGTCTTCACCCTGGGCCGCATCTTCTCAGCCCCAAGCTCCTTGCGGTAACTTCCCTAACTCCGGAATGAACCTATCGCTTCCGAGGCATGATCACGCGCAGGGTATCCTGTGCGCGCGTTTGAGATCCACCGTATGTGACCATTTACCGTCCCGTTTCCAGGCGGGACGCCAAGCGGTCCGGCAGTCCCGCCGCGCGAATCGCCTCCTGGGCGCCGGCAAGATCATACATAACGCGGCGAAAAGTTATAGTAGCCGCCTCGCTGTCGTACAGCGCAAAGGCTGCCCGCGGGTCGCGGTCACGAGGTTGGCCCACAGAGCCGGGATTTATAAGATAACGGGCTTCCTCAATTAATTGGAACTCGCAGCTGCCCTCGCGATCGCACGTCGGCTGCATCTCTTCCCACTCCGCGCCTTGCTGCCCAAACGCTCCTTGCACATGGGTATGCCCGAAAAACGTGAGCCCGGTTGTCATGCGTTGCAAGGGCGTCCATGCGTCGCGCATCGACAAAATGTAATGATCCTCGTGCAGCGGCGAGCCGTGTGCACAAGCCGCCCGCGCACTGGCCTGCACCGGCCCTTTTGGAACGGCACGCAACCATGCAAGATTGTCTGGGGTCAGCGCCGCACGCGTCCAGGCAGCGGCCTCTGCGGCGACTGGATTGAAGTTCTCGGTATCGCTCAAACCGGCGCACACACGGTCATGGTTTCCGCGCACGTTAATCTTAGCTAGCGCTTGCAAGCTCGCTAGCACCTCATTCGGATTGCCTCCGTACCCGACCGCATCTCCAAGACTCCAAAGCTCATCGAAGCTGCCTGCAGCCGCGAGCACCGCTTCGAAGGCATGAAAATTACCATGAATATCGGAAACAACAAGTGCGCGCATGGGAAAGTTCAGTGTACTCCTCCGCACAATGAAGGCGGCGCTAGGGTACCGGAAGCAGAGCCGGTAAAGCTCGGTCCCGCAATGTTTGCATGGTGGGCGCTGCGGCCAGCAGCCCCTGCGTGTACGGGTGTTGCGGGCGCGTGAGCACCTCACGGGCCGTCCCCTGCTCGACAATGACCCCGCCTCGCATCACAGCAATTCGGTCTGCAATCTGTCCGACCACGGCCAGATCATGCGAAATAAACAGGATCGAAAGCCCATGCGCCGCGCGCAACTGCCGCAACAGCGCCAAAATCTGCGCCTGCACCGTGACGTCGAGCGCCGTCGTGGGCTCGTCCGCAATGACAAGCCGTGGACGGTTGATCAACGCCATCGCGATCGCAATGCGCTGGCGCTGGCCCCCTGAAAACTGGTGCGGGTAGTCACGCAACCGGCGTTCCGGATCAGGCAACGCGACCTCCTGCAGCACGCGGAGCACGCGCGCACGCACCTCATCCCGCGGCGTGCGGGGTGCATGCGCCAGCACCGCCTCGCCGACCTGACGGCCGACGGGCATCACCGGATTCAGCGCCGTCATCGGTTCCTGAAAAATCATGGCCAACGACCGCCCACGATGCTGCCGCATCGTCTCCTCGGGCAGCTGCAGTAAATCCACCATTTGCCCCAGTTCTGTTACTTGAGGTTTACTCGGCGCCACTTGCGCCCGTTGCTTACCCCCAAGCCGTTGCCGCCAACGACTTCCGGCCTCGAATAACCAACCCGACGTTCCAGAACTCTCAGCACTGGACTCCTCAACACGTTTCCCCGCGCCGGTGGACAACAGCACTCGCCCCCCAACCGCCGCGCCTGGCGCCAACAGCCGCATCAGCGCCAGCGAGGTCGCCGATTTGCCCGATCCAGACTCACCAACCAGCCCCAACGTCTCGCCTGCACCCACGTCGAAGGAAATCCCCCGCACCGCTAACGAACTGCCGAAACTCACCTGCAGATCCCGCACCGAAAGCAAAGGCGAATCAGCCATATCCGTCAC
>CAXTNA010000028.1:0-19078 GCA_964245535.1 uncultured Acidobacteriaceae bacterium
AGCCAAGCTGTGCACAAACCTTTGATTACCGCACCTTGTCTTCTTCATCAGCGATCACCTCCTCGGTAGGATGCCGTTCACGGCTTGCCGGAGTTACCATCAAAGCTGACATGTGCGCTGCGACCCTTACCCCGCCATCTCTTGCCGAAATAGCCCGGCCTGCGTTCCCCCGCCCACAGCTCGCGCATCTTACCGCTGCCCTGAATGATTTGCGGGAGAAGGGTACCTACTTTCGCCTGCGTGTGCTGGATGACGAGCAAGGGCCTGTGTGCCACTATGACGGCCGCGAGGTCATCAACCTTGCCAGCAACAACTATCTCGGCCTGTGCAACCACCCCAAGCTGCGCGAAGCAGCTACAGCGGCCATTGGGAGATTCGGCGTCGGTTCGGGCGCGGTCCGCACCATTGCGGGCACCATGCGCATTCACATGGAGCTTGAAGAAAAGATCGCTGCGTTCAAGGGTGTGGAGGCCTGCGTTGTTTTCCAGTCCGGCTTCACCGCCAACGCGGGCACGGTTTCGAGCATTCTCGGCAAAGACGATTTCATCCTTTCTGATGAGCTCAACCATGCTTCCATCATCGACGGCGCCCGGCTTTCAAAGGCCAAGATCAAGGTCTTCCGTCATAAAGACGTGGCACATGCCGAGGAGTTGTTGCAGGGGGTGCAGCACGAACCCGGCCGCAAACTGGTCATCACCGACGGCGTGTTTTCCATGGACGGCGACATCGGTCCCGTGGGCGCGCTTGCCGAACTTTGCGAGCGTTATGGCGCCATCATGATGGTCGACGACGCGCATGCCTCCGGTGTGCTGGGCCGCAACGGTCGCGGCAGCGTGGACCATTTCGGCTGCACCGACCGCGTCGATGTGCAGGTGGGCACGCTTTCCAAAGCCATCGGGGCGTTGGGCGGCTACGTGTGCGGCTCGCGCGACTTGATCGATTATCTTTACCATCGTGCCCGGCCGTTTCTGTTTTCCACGTCGCATCCGCCGTCGGTGGCGGCCTCGTGCATCGCCGCCTTCGATCTGCTGCAATCGGAACCCGAGCGCATCGAGCGCCTTTGGGCCAATACGCATTACTTTCAGCAACAGCTTCGCAATGCCGGGTTCGATATCGGCGGACGCACCACACCAGCCAGTGAAACGCCCATCACGCCTGTTCTCGTCGGTGATGGCCGCAAGACGATGGAGTTCAGCCGCGCGCTTTTTGAAAAAGGTGTGATGGCAACGGGGATCGCGTTTCCGACCGTGCCCGAAGGCAAAGCCCGCATCCGTTGCATCATGACTAGCGAGCATACTCGCACGCAAATCGACGTCGCCGTGGACACCATGACGACCACCGCCAAGCAATTAAATCTTCTCTGAGACGCATTGGCCCGGTAACATCGAGCACCATTCGTGCGCATCGCTAAGGGCTTGTTTAGGGGGCATGCCCCATCAGTGTTTTACACTGAAGCGACATGCTAAATCCTGAAGACCTGTACATCATAAACGTCGATGCGCTGCATGCTGATCTTTACCGCATGGGTAACTCGGCATCACCGAACTTCAGTGAAGCGCGAAGCTTAAGAGATTGCACAACCGTTGACCGAAACGGCATCAAGACAGTGATCGCTAACGGAAACGGCTTTTCTGCATTCACTTTCATCACTGCGGATATGAGAAAGGGAGCAAAAGTGTGGAGGATCAGAAAGGGAACTCCCTTGCCGCATGGCCTTCGATTGGTGAAGGATTTAACAAGACAAGGACACTATATGTTGTCCCCCGCTGTCGATATGCCGCTAAGTAAGTTCCTTGGATTTCTTGAGGAAGTTGCTTCCAATCCCGCGTTTGCCAGCAAGCTTACCCAACAAGAGGTGATGACGTGCCCCACAACCCCGCGTTGAAGGCCAGATGGCCTGAGTGGACCCTTATTCTTGATTCCCTCCGCTTTTACCGAATATATCTGGATGAGCGATTGAAGAACCTCGATGATGAAAGCGAGGAATACTTGCTGGTGTACGATGACCTGGAGCGCCTTGCTGGAATCATTCCAAGCTTTGAAACCCAATTGAAGCAATTGTCAGAATAACCCGTACCGCTGTCGCACTAAGGTCTCGCTGGCATTCAGTTCCAGTTAACCTAATGTGCGGCCGGATGCGTCCTCCCAATTGTTTTCGCTTCGACGAGTCTTGACAGCTTCAGCAATTGGGTGTGCTTTGATTTGCTGAGGCGAGGCACATGACCCGGGGCACACCACCTGCATCTCACTTCCGAAGCTCGGAAACATAAAGTCCGGGCACGAGGGAATATCATGGCGGATCAAGCAGCATTGCAACAGAAGTATGCCCCTGTGGGACAGGTCATAGCCGATTTCAGCGAGTATGGCAGCAAGTTCGATGGGATTTTTATGAACGGCGATAAGCTCGTCCTCAAGTGCGAGGTGCCGTCCAAGGTCGTCTCCAATCGAGTGTGGGACGCCATTAAGCAGTGTAACCCGACGTACAGTGATTTCGAGATTCAGATGACTGTCACCGGCGGCGATGACCAGCCCTACACCATCAAGGCCGGCGACAATCTGAGTAAAGTATCCGCGCTTTTCTACGGCACTCCCAACAAGTATGAAACGATCGCCCAACATAACGGCATCTCGAATCCAGACCACATTCAAGTTGGACAGAAGATCAACGTGCCCCCGCTGGGCTGATTGGTTCACGGCTTCAGTTCAGGTTGGGGCAGATCAGGCGAGATCACCGTTAGTCCAGGCACACGCTGAAAATGCCTTTGATTGCGAGTACTGAGCTCCATGCCGTGTGCGATGGCAGTTGCGGCAATCAGCAGATCTTGAATAGCGATCCGTTCTCCGCGCAGTTGAAGTTCGGCATCGAGGTCGCCAGTCAACAGTGCGACCTCGGCCGTGATTGGCAGAACTTTGAGCATCTGCATGGCAGAGCCTAGAAGGCTATGACGTCGGTCCCGCTGACCATGTGTCGCCGCATGCCGCAACCCATGTTGAAACTCCGCAAGTGTAAGAACCGACATGCCAAACTGTTCCTCCGGCGCATAACTCGTAAGTAGTTTTGTTAGGCTCACGTTATTGCGCTCAGCATAAATGAGTTCCGATGTGTCCAGGATTAGTCCCACTTCGACCCATCGAATGCTTCGGCATGACGTTCTCGGAACTCCGACAGATAGGTAAGCTTCTCCTGCTCAGGCACATCCTGCGATTCCGCAACCCTTAGCGGGCTGTCCATTGCAGCGCTGACGCAAGTTAGGATCCCATGCTCGTTTCGGTCGATCATGACGCGATCGCCGGCATCTACCTTGGCCAACACCGCCGCGAAGTCCCGCACGGCTTCTTCTTCCGAAATATGCACCACACTCATGGAATCTCCTAACCCTGAAGCTATTGCCCAGTCTTACACCTTCTGCACGCGATGCACATCGCGTACGCCCGGCACTTTGCGCAAGTTTTGCTGCAACCGCGTAAGATGCCGCAAATCGACAGTTTCGATCACGAAGTCCACATGCACGCCGCCATCATCCGTGGGCCGCGTGTCGACGCTCTTGATGTTCGTGCCGTCCTCGGAGATGATCGCGGCAAACTCCTTCAGCAATCCGGAACGATCGTCGACCAGTACGGTGAGCTTCACGGGATACGTTGTCGGCTTGGAGACGTTGCCGGCGTGTCCTGCGGCAGGGGCCGGTGGTGCACCGGAGGACCACTCCACCTCGATGCGCCGGTCGGCTTCGTACAGCAGATTCTGCACATTCGGGCAGCTGCGCGCGTGCACGGCCACGCCCTTGCCGCGGGTGACGTAGCCGATAATCTCTTCGCCTTTAATGGGGTTGCAACAGCGCGCACGGTAGACCAGCAGGTCATCTTGACCTTCCACCTGGAGGCTCTCCGAACCTTTCCCGAAGAAGACCCGCTTCACCGCCTCGCTCATGTGCGAAAGCGTGTTCGTCGCCCCAGACGCTTCCTCTGCGGCCGCCTCCGGCGCATTTGCTTGCAGCAGTGCGGGTTCCAGCTTATTCAACACCTGCCGCGTGGAGAACTTACCGAAGCCGATGCCGGCCAGCAGATCCTGCTCACCACCCAAGCCGTACTCATTGGCCACGCGCATAAAGTCTGCTGTATCGAAATTGCTTAAGCCGAGCTTCAGCTTACGGGCCTCACGCTCCAGCAGCTTTTTGCCGATCTCGATGGCACGGGTACGCTGGTTCTCGTTCAGCCAATGCTTGATTTTGTTGCGCGCGCGCGAGCTTTTTGCGAAGCTCAGCCAGTCCCGCGAGGGTGCGTGACCCACCTGCGTTTGGATCTCGACGATGTCGCCGTTGCGCAGTCGCGAGCGCAGCGGCACAATGCGTCCGTTCACCTTCGCGCCCGTTGTCGCATGACCCACATCGGTGTGGATTGCATAGGCAAAATCCACAGGACTGGCGTCTTTCGGCAAAACAATGACCTTGCCTTTGGGCGTGAAGGTGTATACCTCCTCCGGGTACATATCCATCTTCAACGTGGACATGAACTCGTTGGGGTCGGTCATCTCGCGCTGCCACTCGATGAGCTGGCGCACCCACGCAAGCCGCTGCTCGTCTTTGGCGCTCACGGCATCGGACGCTTTGTACTTCCAGTGCGCCGCGATACCTTCTTCGGCTACCCGATGCATGTCTGCCGTGCGAATCTGCACTTCGAATTGATGCCCGCCTTCGGCGATCAGCGTGGTGTGCAGCGACTGGTATAAATTCGGGCGCGGCATGGCAATGAAATCTTTAAACCGACCCGGCACTGGCCGCCAGGTTGCGTGCAGCAGCCCCAAAACGGCATAACAGTCAGGCTCCGTTTCCGTGATTACGCGGACTGCAAAAAGGTCGTACACCTGCTCCACCGGAATGGAATGCAGGTTCAGCTTTTGCTGAATAGAGTAAAGCCGCTTGATGCGGGATTCCACACGCGCGCGCACATTGGATTCGCGCAGCTTCGAATCCAGCGTCGCCACGATGCGGTCGAGGAATGCCTCGCCTTCGCCACGTATCGCCTCTACCTCATCGGTCAGCTTGTTATAGGCGAGCGGGTCCACATACCGGAAGGCAAGGTCTTCCAGCTCGCCGCGCAGCTTACCCATGCCCAGCCGGTGCGCCAGCGGCGCGTACACATCCAGTGTTTCTTTGGCGATGCGTGCCTGTTTGTCGGGCCGGAGGTGCTCCAGCGTGCGCATGTTGTGCAGCCGGTCCGCCAGCTTGATGATCACCACACGCACATCGTCGACCATCGCGAGCAGCATCTTGCGGATGTTTTCTGCCTGCGCGTCTTCGCGATTGGCAAACTTGATTTTATCGAGCTTGGTGACACCATCGACGATGTGCGCGACCTGCTCCCCGAAGCGCTTTGCGATCTCGGGCGTCGTCACCGGCGTATCTTCCACCGCATCGTGCAGCAGGCCGGCGGCGATCGCCGTCGCATCCATCTTCAGTTCGGCCAGGACCTGCGCGACCTCGAGTGGATGAATAATGTACGGTTCGCCGGAGGCACGTTTCTGGCCGTCGTGCTGGCTTTGTGTGAACGCCCACGCAGCGCGTACCAGCGCCTGGTCATCGTGCGGCCGATTGGCCCGCAGCGTCGCCAGCATGTATTCGAACCGCTCCACCAGTTGAAAAGCATTGGCTGGCGGCTTTGCCTGTTCTGCCGCATCCCCACCTTGTGCAGATCCCGGCGACTCGGCAGCTGCTCCCCGATGGGCGCGTGCTACAGCAGCCGCCAAAGCCTGCTGGTCGATGTGCGCAACAGCCGTGGCTGCAGGAAATGCCCCCGTCGGCTCGTCCAAGGAATTTTGTGAGCCTTGGGAACTTCGTAAAACCTGTGAGTTTTGTAAATTTGCCGATTGGGTCGGAGAGGCTGCCGTCAGATTCGGGAGCGCCGACTCCATGCCCATCCCGGACTCCAAATTTTCCTTTGCTGGATCGACGCGCAACGCCGCCATGCCGCTTTCGGGAGCGTTGGACACAGGCAGATCGGGCCTTGCTATCGCCATAGTTCATTATATCGGCAGGGATTGGCGAAACTTTAGTTCGTCGTGACGTCGCCCGCCCTGCACAAGCCGCTCCGAACAAGCTCTCTCATTTAGAGCCTTTTTCCCCTGGTTGTAGTTCCGGCGCGAACAAAACTGCAGGTCTGTCCACTGCGCAGACGAGGAACCGTCTGCTTCGGTCGAGATGACACAGTCGTAGTCAAGCGAAACAGCGCAATACGACAAACCGGCTCAGCGCAACAACCCGGGCACGGGCCGTGCGCCGTTGTGCGTCCAGGTCACCAGTTCGTCAAAGGCATGCCCAATCTCTTCAGGCGTGATGGAACAGTGGCCGTCGTGCGGCACATACTGCTGCACCAGCCGATCGCCCAAGCCCTCACCTTCCACCATCTCGTTGTATAACGCAAGCTGCCCGGGCGGGATGAAGGGATCGTAGATCGTGTGCACCGCCAGCATGGGCCGCCCCAGCCGGCCGGTGGGCGTGTAATGATGCACCAGGTACTCGCGTGCTTTTCGATCCGCTGCGTAGCGACGCACGCTCTCGTTTAACTCCACATCACTCGCCGAGGCCGTCGGATTGGTGCCGGTATAGATCCAATTCCGGTTGTCGAACGGGTTGCCGTGCGAGCGGCGCTGCAAATCCGCGATCACAAAAGTAAAGTAGGAGATATCGCGCGCGACATTGGCGTCTGTATGGAGCGCCATCAGGTTGCGCACCACGGCCGCATTAGTTGGGTTCGCCCGCAACGCGCTGGTGATGCGCTCGCGCATGGCGGCGGTGTCGTCGAAATCCGCAGGCACCGGCACCAACGGCCCCATAATGCCGGGAAAGTACACATCGAAAGCTGCCCGCAGTGCGAAACGCCGATCGAACGAGACAAAGGTCGGTCCCACGGCTCCGCACAAGTCCAGGCCGCCCAGATAGGGCTTCGGATTCAGCTCCAGCGTAATCATCACCAGGGCACCGCCCATGGAGCCGCCGGCGACGTAAGTCTCCTTGGGATGGCCGAACTTGTGATCGAAGTAGTGGCGTAACGCCTCCGTTTCCGGGTAGGCCTGCTGTACCGCCCAGCCCGCTTCGGAGTACGCGCTTTGCACCACCGCATAGTGCCGGTCTGTGAACGATTCCAGATCCGGATGCAGGTGCTCGGCGAGGTGGAAGGTCGCCCCATGCTCGGCGTAGCCGTGGAAATACACCACCAACGACCCGTTCCACTCCCCAGGCACGTCGATGCGATACGCAGCGCCATTAAGGACGCCGACCTCGGTCGTCGCGCCTGCCGTGTGCACGACCTGCGGCTCCTCCTCCGGCTTCTGCGCCGGCAATGGGTAAGAAGCCGCGAGCAGCAACGCCCCCGCAACCGCAAGGGACCACAAGGGAACGGCAGCCATGAGCGAGGATCGTAGCAAGGATCGTAGCGAGGATCGTGGCGAAGGGCAGGGCATCGAGGCGTAGACACATCTTACCCCGTGCCATGCACGCGCGCGGGTAAGATGTGTCACGCGATGTATCGAGGCTGGATTACCGAACGATCGTGCTGAACAGCCAATACAGGCACCCTGAGAGCAGCGCTGCCGCCGGCAGGGTAAAAACCCAGGCCATCGCGATATTGCGTACCGTAGACATCTGCAAACCGCTGCCGCCGGCCATCATCGTACCGGCCACGCCGGAGCTCAGCACATGCGTCGTGCTGACCGGGAGGCCGATCTTGTCGAAGCCGTAAATCGTGCACATGGCAATCAACTCGGCAGACGCGCCCTGGGCGTAGGTCATATGCGTTTTGCCGATCTTTTCGCCCACCGTAATCACAATGCGCTTCCACCCGATCATCGTTCCCAGGCCGAGCGCCAAAGCGACAGCGACCTTCACCCAGGTCGGAATGTATTTTGTGGATTTGTCGAGGAAGCCCTTGTAGTTAGCGATGATTTTGGCATCAGGGGCCTGAAATTTGGGACCGAACTTCGGCATCAGCCGGAAGCTCTCGCTTACCAGATACATCTGGTTGCGCACGTTGGCCTGCATCTCCTGCGGCACGTTTCCGAGCGATCCGTAGCCCACGGCCTCGTTGCGGATCTCGTTGACCATCTGTTCCAAAGAGAGCATCGTGGACGGCTGGTATTTGTGATCGGAAACAAAGCGCTCAAGCTCCGGCCCGGGGTCGCCGACCACCGCACCCGGCGTCTCGTATTTTTGCAACGTGCCCGCCACCTGCGTCGAAACGGCAGCGAAGGTATCCACCGAGCCCTTATCGACGGCATGGTTCAGCGCGTAGGCCGTCGGCACGGTGCCCACCAGGATGAGCATGATTAACCCCATGCCCTTTTGCCCATCGTTGGACCCGTGCGCGAAGCTGACGCCTGTGCAGGTCAGCACCAGCAGGCAGCGGATGTAGAACGGTGGCGGTTCTGTGCCTTCAGGAGTTTTGTACAGCCTGGGGTCTTTGAGCACCGTGCGGAAAAGCCAGAACAGCAGCGCGGCGCCGCCAAAGCCAATGAGCGGCGAAAAGATCAGCGCCTTGAATACTTTCGTGACCTGCTCCCAATCCACGCCGCTCACCCCCGAGCGGCCCTGCATCAGTTGATTCGCCACACCCACACCGATGATGGAGCCGATCATCGTGTGCGAACTGGAAGCCGGCAACCCCTGCCACCATGTGCCCAGATTCCAGATGATGGCCGCGATCAGCAGCGCAAAGATCATCGAAAATCCTGATCCCGAACTCACTTTCAAAATCAGTTCCACCGGCAACAACGACACGATCGTGTACGCGACAGCTCCTGAGCTCGTGAGTACGCCGATGAAGTTCCAAATGCCCGACCAGGCGACCGCCAGGTGCGGCTCGAGCGAATGCGTGTAAATCACCGTCGCCACCGCATTCGCTGTATCGTGAAACCCGTTCACGAACTCGAAGGAAAGCGCAATCAACAGCGCGACGCCTAGCAGCACATAGGGGAAAATCGAGGCATTGTGAACAACGGAAAGATCTTTCGTGAGCCGCGTGGCGATGTACACCAACCCACCCACCAGCAGCACACCGAAGACCAGCACACCCCACCTGCCGGCGGGATTGTTGGCCATTTTCTGATCGAGAAGATTGTCCGGTTGCCTATCAGGCTGCTTGGAAGCGAGAAGAGCGGGATTTGTCGCGGTAGACGCCATGGGGGTATCGCTCAAAAGTGGGATGCATTTGGGACTGCTTCCACGCTAAGCTCGTAGTCTTTATTTCTCGATGAACGCGGAGTGAAAATGTCGCAGCTCGGTGGAAAAAGGGTCGAGTTCCGAAAAGAGGTCGAGTTCCAGGGATGCACCTTCGACCCGGGTCCACGATCTTCTCAAAGATCCGGGAAGCGTTCCATGCCAGGCAAACGTCATCTCCCGTTAGCCCTGCTGCTGCTCGCGGTGTGCCTTGTTTATGGCAATTCGTTGGGCAACAGCTTTCACTTTGACGACTTCCACACGATCGTCGATAACCCCGCTATTCGTTCACTGGGCAACCTGCCGCGCATCCTCACAGATACAACCGCGTTCAGTGTCCTTCCCGCAAACCAAACATACAGGCCGGTCGTAACGGCATCGCTCGCTTTGGACTACGCATTGGGGCGGGGCTATGACCCGTTCTGGTTCCACTGCAGCACCCTGCTCTGGTTTCTTGTGCTGGTTGCGCTACTTTCGTTCTTCTTAGAACATCTGCTTGATCGTGTGCAAACCTCCGAGACCAATCGTTGGCTTGCCCTGGGCACCGCTGCCTGGTTCGGTCTGCACCCCGCGATGGCCGAAACGGTGAACTACGTCATCCAGCGCGGCGATCTGTATTGCACGCTCGGCTGCGTCGCCGCCTTGAGTATCTTTGCCCGCTGGCCGGCCCTGCGACGCTACGGCCTTTACCTTGTGCCGTTCATTCTGGCGATGCTGTCCAAGCCACCCGCTGCGGTGTTTCCCCTTTTACTGCTGCTGTACAACCTCTTCTTTGAGACCGATACGCTCCCCTTGCCTTGCCGATGGCGCAGAAGCTTCCGCGCCGCGCTCCCCTCGATGCTGATCACCGTGCTGCTGCTCGCTTTTCAGTCCCGGATGACGCCGAAGACCTTTCAGCCCTCCATCCTTTCTCCAGCGCAGTACCGCCTGACGCAGGGCTTTGTTTGGTGGCGCTACACCGTCGCCCTCTTTCTGCCGCTCCACCTCAACGTCGATACCGATCTGCAACCCTTCGCAACCCTGCATGCAGAAGCCATCGCCGGTGCGCTTTTTGTGCTGGGCCTTGTCGGCGTGATCGCGTACACGGCGCGGCAACGGCGCTTGTATCCCATCGCCTACGGTCTGTTGTGGTTTGTCCTCACACAGCTGCCTACGTCGCTTTATCCCTTGAGCGAGGTCGAAAACGACCATCGGATGTTCTTCTCCTTTCCAGGGTTGATGTTAGCGGCGGTCTGGGGCCTTCACCTCGGCTATCAACGCCTTTGCGGGCAGCTGGACGCTAATGCAAAGTTTCGTACACAGGGGCGAGCATGGTTGCATCGAGTGGCGCTCGCCTCGGCTCTCCTCCTGCTCAGCGCCTACGCCTATGGCGCGCACCGGCGAAACGCCGTTTGGCGTTCCGAGGCTACCCTGTGGGCCGATGATGTAGCGAAATCCCCCCACAACGGCCGCGGTCTGATGATCTACGGGCTCACCCGCATGAACGTGGGCGACACCGCGGGCGCCCTGGCACTCTTCAACCGCGCCCTCATGTACACACCCAACTACGCCACGTTGGAGATCAATCTGGGTGTCGCGAACGGTGTGCTCGCGGCTGCGGGCAAACCGGAGCTGGCCGCGATCGCGGAGCAGCACTTTCTGCGTGCGATCGCCCTGTCGCCCCGAGACGACACCACGCATGCCTTCTTCGGCCGCTGGCTGCTCGCTCAGGGCCGCCTCGCTGACGCAATCGCGCAATTGCAAACCGCGGTGGCGCTCAATGGACAGCGCGCCATGCAACGTGACCTGCTGCTGGGCGCCTACGAGCAGGCTGGCGACACTGTTTCAGCGAAGCGGCTTGCAGAGCAAACGCTCGCCCTCATACCCGGAGAGGCCTCCGCGACCGCTTTCCTGGCAGGCGCCTGGCACAGCCCCGCCAACAGCCCCGCCGCGCCGTTCATCAACGCGTCGCTGGCGGCCTACCAGGCGAGGCAGTATGGACAGTCCATCGACGCGGCAAAGCAGGCGCTCGCCGTGGATGCAAACTCCCCCGAGGCCTGGAACAACCTCGGAGCAGGGTATGGCGCGCTAGGACAATGGGATCGCGGCATCGCCGCCGAACAGCAAGCGCTTCTGCGCAATCCAAAACTCCAAATTGCCGAAAACAATCTGCGCTGGTTCCAACGCCGGCAGGCACAAAAGCCGGACGCTGCAGAGAAGCGGAACGGGGCACAACCTGCGCCAAACCCACCCACAACCGTGGCCGACTACATCAATCTATCTCTCTCGCTCAACCAACAGGGACGGTATACGGAGAGCGATGCGGCAGCCCGGAAAGCGCTCGCGATTAATGCACAATCACCCGAAGCCTGGAACAACATTGCCGCAAATGCGGAGGCCCTGCACCAATGGGACGAGGCCATCGCCGCCGCTCAAAACGCAGTAGCCCTCAAGCCGGACTTTCAGCTGGCTAAGAACAATCTGGCATGGGCGCAGGCGCAAAAGCAGGCTGCCTCGCAGCGGCAGTAAATGGTCGGGACGACTAGATTCGAACTAGCGACCTCACCCACCCCAAGGGTGCGCTCTACCAGGCTGAGCCACGTCCCGACTTGCTGCAAAAAGCGCCGGCCAAAGCCCGCGCGGGGTAGCGACAGTGTACACCAGCGACGGAACATCCTTCGCTTGCCCGCTGCGCGCTGCCGCGGCGACTAGACGGTACGAAATAAACGCTTGAGGTCGAGGGCAATCTCCGTCTCTCGAAGCTCTAAACGATCGGGTACCTCCTGGAGCACGCCGTCAGGCAACAAGCGATAGGCTTGCCGCTCGTCGGGATCGAAGATCCAAACTTCGGGAACACCCATCGCAAGAAAGTCCTTGGCGCGCTTCAACACGCGGCTTATACGGTCTTCCGGAGAAAGCACATCGAGGCAAAGCAAAGGGGCTTGCTGGATGATGCGATCGCCTTGCCAGCCTTCCGGCATTACGCACACATCGGGAACGCGAAAGCGTGTTGGGGCAACCTGCACGCGCGTCTCGGGAAAGACTCGCTCTTCCCAGTCTGCGCCCAGTCCGCAGAGCATCAGAATCAGCCTGCGTTGCAGGGTTCCGTGGTCGATCTCACCCAAATTTCTCTCCTCGAGCACCCCATCCACGTAGTCCATATCGGGCTCGTAGCTGGAGTGGAGGTACTGCTCTACCGAAATAAGTGGAATAACGGCCGCAGCTGCCATATTGACCTCCTTTGCACTTTTTCAGTGAGACGGAGCTACGAACTCCTTCGGCAACTCACCACCGGTGCCGAAAAAGAAGTCATTCATCTGCTCGACCAAAAATTCCTGCGCCTCGCGCGTCCAGGGCTGCAGGCGGTATTCATTCAGCAGCATCTTTTGCCGCTCCAGCCACTCATTCCAGGCCCGCTGCGACACGTTCTTGTAAATCTTCTGCCCGAAATCGGAGTCGAACGGCGGTTCGTCCAAACCTTCCATTTCGGCTTTGTATTTTGTGCAAAACACCATGTGCGGCATCGTCTCACAAGCTCCTTCTCGTCCAACCATCGGGTTCCAGTGTAAAGGAAAGCTCCACATGGCTCCCTTGCGCGCGGGAAACTCGGCAATCTCCCTATAATGCTCACGATGCCTGCGCTTGCACCGGAACCCCTTACTCCCGATCAGCAAATCGACGCCCTGCGCGAAGAGCTGCGCCACCACGAGTACCTGTACTACGTCCTCGACGCCCCGGAGTGGACCGACGCGCAATACGACGCGCGCATGAATGCGTTGAAGCGCCTGGAAGCCGAGCACCCCGATCTGCTGACGCCCGATTCGCCCACCCAGCGCGTCGGCGGCAAGGTAAAGGACGGCTTCGGCAAGGTCGCGCACTCGCGTCCCATGCTTTCGCTCGATAACGCCTATAACGAGACCGAGTTGCGCACCTGGGCCGAGCGTGTCGCCGCCACCCTGGGGGAAGGCGAGACGGTCCATTACGTTTGCGAACTGAAGCTGGACGGTCTCTCCTTGGCGCTGCAATACACCGCCGGCAAACGCGGTGAGGCCGTGCTGCACACCGGGCTCACGCGCGGCGACGGAGCCGTGGGCGAGGATGTGACCACCAATGTGCGCACCATCCGCACGGTGCCGTTGCATATCTCGGCCGAAAAGCTGGCCGATGCCGGTCTGCCGCAGGCCTTCGAGGTGCGGGGTGAGGTGGTGCTGCCGCAAAAAGCCTTCGAAAAGATGAACGCCGAAAGGGAAGCCGCCGGCCAGGCGCCTGCCGCCAACCCGCGCAACGCCGCCGCCGGCACACTGCGCACGGTCGACCCGAACATCGTCGCCACGCGCCGCCTGGAGCTTTTTGCGTACTTCCTGCTGCGCGATGGCGAGATGCTGCTGGCCGAACAATCGGGTGCGCTCGAAGCGCTGCGCCGCACAGGCTTCCTGGTAAACAGGAACACGCGCACCGTCGCCGGTATCGACGAGGCACTGGTCTTCATCCGCGAGATGGAAGCGCTGCGCGACACGCTTCCTTACGAGATCGACGGCGTCGTGCTGAAGGTCGATGCCGTCACGCAACAGCGCAAACTCGGCTTCACCGGCAAGGCCCCACGCTGGGCGATTGCCTACAAATTTGCCGCCCGCGGCGCCACCACGCAGCTGGTCGACGTGCTCTTCCAGGTCGGACGCACGGGCAAGGTGACACCCGTGGCCTCGCTCGCGCCGGTCTCCATCGGCGGCATCACCGTCACCCGGGCCACCCTGCACAACCCCGACGAGATCGCGCGGCTCGGCGTGCGCATCGGCGACTTCGTGGCTGTGGAGCGCGGCGGCGATGTGATCCCGAAGATCACCGAGGTGGTCGACGATGCCGATCACCCCCGCGGCACACGCGAGATCGTTTTCCCGACGCATTGTCCTGTCTGCGCCAGCGAGTTGGTAAAGCTCGAAGACGAGGTCGATTTCCGTTGTGTGAACGCACAGTGCCCGGCCCGCGTGCGCGAAGAATTGCTGCACTGGGCCGCGCGCGGTGTGATGAACATTGAAGGCCTCGGCGAGGCTATGGTGACGCAGCTGCTTGGCCAAACACCCGAAGGCGCCGACCTCGAAGACGGTGCGCCGGTAGAGGTGCGCGAACCGATGGTACGCTCGATCGCCGACCTGTACCGGGTCACGCGCGAGCAGTTGCTCTCGCTCGAACGCGTGGGCGCCAAAACCGCAGATGCCTTGCTGGCGCAGATCGCGCGTTCCAAAACGGCGCCACTCGCCCGCGTACTCTTCGGCTTGGGCATTCGGTTCGTGGGCGAGCGTACCGCCGGGCTGCTCGCCACGCACTTCGGTTCCTTGAACGCCCTCATGGAGGCGACGCCGGATCAGCTCGAAGCCGTAAACGAGGTCGGCCCACGCGTGGCGCAGGCCATCGCAGAGTTCTTCGGCGAAGAAAAGAACCGCGCTCTTGTGCTCGATCTGCAACAGCTCGGCTTCACCATGCCCGCCCCGCAACGGCCGGTCGGCGGCGCGCTTGAAGGCAAAGTCGTCGTACTCACCGGCAGCTTTCCTACGCTGTCCCGCGAGCAGGCCAAGGAACGCATTGAAGCTGCCGGCGGCAAGGTCGCGGGCTCCGTGTCAAAGAAGACCAGCTTCGTCGTTGCAGGCGAAGACGCGGGCTCCAAGCTCGAAAAAGCACAGAAAATGGAGATCGAAGTGATCGATGAAGCGGAGTTGTTGAAGCGGCTCGGGCCCTAGAACATCATGCCTGTGTCGGTAAACGCACCTACGACCTATACATCTGACCTGTACAGTTAGGGGCAATCAGCTTTCCAACTCCGCCGAGACCATGAATTCCCGTTCGGTCGCGTCCCACCGAATGGTCAGCACATTCGGCCTACAGCAAACCTGACAGTCCTCCACATACTGCTGCCGCGATCCACCTGATTCGTCAATGGTCGTTTCGATCCACTCGAAGCAACCGGCACATTGGAAGTTGGCTGAGTGCATGCAGGGTTATGATGCGTTCCACTCGCGCTTCGAAACGGGCGATCCCCGACAGAAGCGAGTGATGCGGCCGCGGCCGTTACCTCGCACTATTCGTTCGTAGATGAGGGGCAAAGTCGAACAAAGATGTTCGTCAGCCGCGGTTCGGAAGCTGGTCTCCAAGACCGGGAGGACTGGCACGCCCTCGGCCGAGGAGGCCGCCAACCTGAGCGAGGTTCTGAGACGCGCTCGTCGGTCCGACAGCGAACGAACAGCATAGAGAGAAGCTTAGCTGCGTTTCAGCAGCCCATGGATTGGTTGGTCGACGGCGACGATGCGCGGCAGGCGCTGAAGGCGTACGCGAAGGTGATCCTCACCGGTGAGTACGGCGACGTTCTAGTACGAGGACCGTTTCTTGCCGAAGTGGCCAGGATAGCGACGGCCAGCGACGGCCAGCGACGGCCAGCGACCCAGAGCGGGCTTTTCGGTTGGTGCGAGAACCTCTCTACCCGGTGCCGCAGGGGTCTGCGAAGACGAGCATCGTCGATGGCTTCTTGAAAGGTTTGACCTTAGACTTTCGTCACGAAGCGCCCCGTCGAGCCGCAGATACTACTCGCTTGGGTGAAACACCGCAGCGAGGCGCTTTCCGACAGCCGCTTCTGGCTACTTCAGAGTTCTTTTGATGAATCAGCGGAGATGGTGAAGCTCTGGAGGAGAGCTTCTCCGTGTCAACCACCTTGCAAGCTTTGCTGAATGCCGATCGCCTTAATTTTTTGCTGCTCAAATTGCGGACCAAGGAAAAGATGGCGCTCTGAAGGCGTTTGCTTTGGCAGAAGCGCTCGACTAGGCATTACGCACAGAGGTTGAGCTTGAGGCAGGTCTAGCGAACTTCCAGGCCGGGGGCTATACCGGCTTGGGAGAAGTAGAAACTACGCGGCTGCTCTACACGTGCGCTATGTCGTTCTGTAGGACGAGGAATACTTCGGTGGCAAAAGCACTCGCGGTAAACGATAAAGGAACTCCGGTTCATAGATGGATGGCCCGCACCGGTTGAGCGGCGCGTTCGTCGTAAACAGTACGGGCACGTTCTATTTCGTCCCGGTTGTCGATCGCCCAACCGACCAGGGTTTGTACGGGACGGACGAGCGACACCCCCAGCGCCGTTAAGGAATATTCCACTTTAGGCGGGATTGTGGGGTACACCGTGCGCAGCAGGAGACCATCGCGTTCCAGCGTCCGCACAGTCAGCGTCAGCATGCGTTGGCTCACACCATCGACCCTCCGCCGTAGTTCAGAAAAGCGCAGAGAACTGACTGCAAGGTATGAAATGACCAGCACGGTCCATTTGTCGCCGACTTGGTCGAGGATGGTACGAACGGGGCAGGACTCCAGGTCTGCATCCGGGTCTGGCAGTCTTATGGTTACTTGGCTGTTCCCTGGTTCCAAAAAAGTGCCTCCTTCCACGCAAACGAATACTTGCGCATACTGAACCAGGTTACTAAAGAAAACCTTCAAAGATCCGGTTCAAAGGGATAGTGACCAAGTGGACGTGCGGAGGTAAGAATGGCAATTCTGGTGATGGGTGGAACGGGACAGATCGGTTCCCGCGTTGTTGCTGAACTGACGAAGCGCGGGGCGGAGGTGCGCGCGCTCGCGACGAAGAAACCAAACGAGGAGTTGCCGGAAGGAGTGGACCTGATTCTGGGCGACGTGATGGATGTAGATTTCATGCGCGCTCTGCTAAAAACAGTTAGCACCGTGTTCATTCTCAATCCCGGAGTTCCAGATGAGCTGGCCAGACTGCTTCTGGTGTTCTCTTTGATTGAAGAAGCCGGCATCGAGCGTGCGGTGTTCGTTTCCATGATGGGCGTGGACCGGTTTGTAGAGTCCTCACGCGCCGCGTCGAAACTTGTAGCGGAAGAACTGATCCACCGCCGGAATATCCCGACGACTATCCTCCGCCCCAACGCTGTCTTTCAGAACGACGCGGCACAGCTTGCCATGATCAAAGATTCTGGCGTTTATGCCACGCCGGTCGGTGGGATCGGGATGACGATGATCGACATACGCGATGTCGCGGAGGTCGCGGCGGTAGAACTTCTCCGTCGTGAAACGGCGGGGGCGCCGCTGCCCACGCAGGTTTTTGAACTCGTAGGGCCAGAAACCCTGACTGGCGAAAGCATCGCGACGATCTGGTCTGAAGTACTTGGCAGGCCCGTGCTGTACCGGGGAGACGATCTCCCGTTTGTGCAGGAGGGCTTTCGGCGGGTCATGCCGTCGTCCAGTGCGTATGACCTGGGACTCGTCTTTCAAGGAATTTTACGGGAGGGTGTCATCGGAGGACCGTCGGCAGCAGACCGCGTTGCCGAGTTGCTCGGTCATTCACTTCGCTCCTACCGCGCATTCGCCGAAGAGCTCGCCCCGGCGAAGCCCGAAGGGCGAAGCGTTTGAGTTATCGCAAAGAAACGTTTGTGACAACGCTGAGCGATCACTAGCTAACTTCTATCCGGCCTCATCAAAGCACCTTCAAGCAGGAGATCCACGATGCGACGGGCACTCTCCTCCCAACCGGGCCATGCTGTCGTGAAGAAGACGCCAAGCATGGCACGAACCAGGTCGTGAGCTTGAAGTTCTGCGCGAAGAGCGCCTTTGGTTTGGGCGTTTTGGACGAGGCTTAGAAAAGCAGTATGAATGGCTTCATGCGAGCCTTCGATCAATCGGGTCGATCCCCCCGCGACGGACTCCAGGGCTGGAAGAATCAGCCGCTTGCTTGCGACGTGGTCGATAAAAAGCAGCATCCAGATGCGGAGCGCATCGACAGGGGTTTTGGTCCTAAGAAGATGCGCGGCAGTTGCCGTGAGCTTTTCAACTTCTTCCTTGTAGACAGCCTCGATGAGCACTTCGCGCGTAGGAAAATGCCGGTACAACGTGCCCGAGCCGACGCCGGCCTGGCGGGCAATATCGTCCATGGCAACTGCCGCCCCATGCTGAACAAAAGCCTGCTGAGCCGTTCGTAGAATGCGCACGCGATTCTGCTGCGCGTCGGAACGCTGCTTTCTTGCAGCTCCGGTCATTGGTAAGTCTTCCGGCATCTCTATCCAGTTTCGCAAATTTTGCGGCAACCGGGGATTCTCTCCATTTACTATAAGTGGAGAGAGTCCCCGCTTCTGACTTCGCGAGGTCTTTTCTCAAGGAGACGTAATGGCAACCTACTTGGTATTCGGTGCGACCGGCGGCACAGGAAAGCATTTCCTTCCCCTCGCGCTTGGGGAGGGGAACAAGGTCAAAGTGCTTGTGCGAAACCCCGGCAAGCTGGCCGTGCAAGATGCAAATCTGCAGGTTCAGCGAGGCTCGATTACAGACACGACGGTAAGCTTCGACAAATTGTTGGAAGGAGTGGACTATGTGGTCTCCATGCTTGGCGACCGCGAAGCACAGCAGACGGAGAAGATCAACACTGCTTTCACCAAGAAGCTGATCCCGGCCATGCGTCGTCACGGTGTGAAGCGCTTCCTGTACCAGGCTGGCGGTCTCAGCACTCCTTATAAGGGCCATCTGTCACCTTTACTTTGGACGATCCGGCACACGATCGCGCGGGGTTTCGAGGGGCAGCACCAGGACAACGAGGCCGTGATGGCCTACCTAGCGGAGGAAGCCCGGGACATCGAGTGGATGGTTCATCGTGCCGGTATCGGCGGAGATGGGCCCTCGAAGGGCACATTGCGGCGCTCACCCACGAAGTTCAGCATTGGGACGCATCGCGACTGCGCAGCCTACAACTACCGCACGCTGGACGAAGTCGCGGCCATTCACACCAGCGACTTCAGCCACTACGTCAAGGCATAAAGAGCAGAGGAGAAGCTTCAAGATGAAGGTGTTCGTTACGGGAGCAACTGGTTTTATCGGCACCGAGCTGGTCAAGCAGCTGGT
>CAXTNA010000029.1:0-19044 GCA_964245535.1 uncultured Acidobacteriaceae bacterium
ACGCGCATGCCGAACTCGCCCGCGAACCCGCCTCCCCGCGCCAGCTCACCTCCGACCCCGGCGCGAAAGCCGATCTCGCCTTTACTCCCGATTCCAAGGCGGTCCTTTACCTGCAAGGCGGCGGCGGTGGCCGCGGCGGCGCGCCCAGCCCAGGCGACAATGCGTCCGGGGTGCGCGTCGTCGCGCTCGACACACGCACGCCCAAACCGATCCCGGTCACTGCCGCGCTCGACGTCGACTTCGACCGCGAGAAACTGGTCGTCTTCGACGAAGCCTGGTCTACCCTCGATCAGCGCTTCTTTCGCGCGGATTTCAACGGCCGCGACTGGTTCCAACTCAAAACCGAGTGGACCCCTTACATCGAAGGTGCCCGCACCGGCGGCGAACTTCGTCGCAACATCAACCTCCTCATCGGGGAACTCGACAGCTCCCATTCCGGCATCGGCCGCCCCAGCGTCCCTGCGGTGCGCACCGGCAGATTGGGTCTCCGCTTTGAGCGCGAACCGTTCGAAGCCATCGGCGCGCTGGTCATCCGGGAGATCGTTCCGCTCGGCCCCGTCGCGCTCGAAGGCTCTGCCCACATCGGGGATCGCCTCCTCGCCGTGAATGGCGCTGCGATTACGCCGGCTACCAATCTTGATCAGATGCTGGAAGATGCCCCCAATCGCCGCGTCGTGCTTTCGCTCGCGCCCGGCGGAGATGCCGGCAAGAAGCGCGACATCATCGTTCGCCCGGTTACGCTGCAGGTGGAATCCGGGCTGCTCTACCGCGCCTGGGTTGAAAGCCGCCGCGCCTATGTCGACCGGATCTCCGGCGGCAAGCTCGGCTATGTGCACATCGCCGCCATGGGCGACGCCGATTTGGCGCAGCTCTACGTCGATCTCGATGTGCTCAATCAGTCCAAACGGGGCGTGGTCGTCGATGTGCGCAACAACAACGGCGGCTACGTGAACGGCCGCGTCATCGACGTTTTTTCACGTAAAAATTACCTGCTCATGACACCACGCGACCAGGCCACGGAGCCCAGCCGCCAGTCATTAGGGCAACGCGCCCTCGGCCTACCGACGGTGCTTGTCACCAACGAAAGCACGCTCTCCGACGGCGAAGATTTCACCGAAGGCTATCGCACGCTCGGTCTCGGCAAGGTCGTCGGCACGCCTACCGCCGGCTGGATCATCTTTACCGGCGCCCAACGCCTCATCGACGGCTCCCAGGTCCGCGTGCCCGGCGACCGCGTCAAAGACACCCGCGGCCAGGACATGGAAATGCACCCCCGCCCGGTCGACGTCGAACAACTCCGTCCCCTGGGCGAAACCGAAACCGGCGAAGACATCCAACTCCAAAGAGCGGTCCAAACGCTCATGGGCGAGCTCAAATAAAGAACTCAAGAAAGCTCTGCCTATGTGTTGCGCCTTTGTTTACACTTGAACCGCAGGTAAACCTATGGCAGTCGAAGCTACCATTGAAGCTCACGTGGATGCAGTTCTCAAACAGCGCGCTGAAGCTATCTACGCCTCCGCTGGCCTTACCCTGGACCAGGCGTTTCGTTCCATGCTCGAAAAAACGGTTCGGGACGGGTATGTCAGCATGGATTCCTTTCGTCCCAACGCGGAAACGTTAGAAGCAATCCAGGAACTCCGCAATGGAGGCGGCACCGAAGGCACACTTGCGGACCTTTTCAACGAAATTGATGCGGACGATTAAATGGAGCACGCGTTTTAAGAAAGACGTGCGACGCGAGTTGCATGGACGGCACGGCAAGAGCCTGCACACTGACCTTGAAACGGTACTGGCGTTCTTACAGGCAGATAAGCCCTTGCCCGCCCTTTATCGAGACCATGGGCTCACAGGCAATCTGCAAGACATACGGGATTGCCACCTTCACCCCGACCTCATCCTGCTCTATCGCAAACCGACTCCTAACCTGCTGGAGCTAGCTCGACTAGCCTCGCACAGCGAACTAAGGTTCTAGTCCCAGGTCCAGATCGCTCCAAACTGTCCTTCAGGCCTCACCGCCCCCTATGATCCGGAACGCGGCTTCGGCGTGCGTTTGCCCTTAAGATTGAGTGCCACGGCAGCGCGAATCAGCTCTTTCAAAGCCAATTCATCAACCGTATCGTTTTCGCGGATGTCAATGGCGCGACGAACCTTCCCATCGAGGCTGGCGTTGAATAAACCTGCAGGGTCCGGCAAGGCAGCTCCCTTGGCGAAAGTCATCTTAACGACACCCTTGTAGGTCTCTCCCGTGCAGACGATACCGGCACGGGACCAGACCGGCGTTCCCCTCCACTTCCACTCTTCCGCAATGGCTGGGTCCGCCTCCTGCATGATCGCGCGAAGGCGCGCAAGTCTCTGCCCGCGCCAGTCCCCAAGTTCCTTGATCTTTTCGTCAATGTGTAAAGAGGCAGTGTCCACGACGGCCTTTCAAATAAAGTCACTGTTGGTCAGTCATTTTTCATGAAGGGGAACATTCTGCTCGTTTCAGGTGCCGCAAGCGGGAATCGTGCCTGCGACCGCAGACGTGGAAAACCGTCTAATCTGAAAAGAAGCAGCTGCCGAGGGACCGACACGCAATGAAGCTCACTCGTTATACCAAGTTCACCGGCGATTTATCTACCAGCTTCGATCTTGAAGACCTTATGGAAGCCCTTTCCGACTTTTTCCTTGACTCCGGCTTTCAGGATCCCTTTTCGCCCTTCCAGAACTCCGGCGAAAACTCCATGGAGGACCTCCGCGAAGCCGTCCGCCAAGCCCTTGACGCCGGCGAGTTGCTCGATGAGGATGCCCAGGAAAAATACGAAGAGCTGCCCGAAGAAGGCAAACAGGAGCTTGTTGAAAAGATCATCCAGCGCATGAAGGATGAAGCCTTCCTGAACGCCGAAGAGCCCGCCGAAGGCCAAGGGGAACAGGGCGACGGCGAAGGTGAAAACGCCCGCTTCGAAGTCACCGACAAGGGTATGGATTTTCTCGGCTTCAAGGCTCTGCGCGACCTGCTCGGGCCCCTGGGTAAGAGCTCGCTGGGCCGCCATGACACCCGCTACGAAGCCGCCGGCGTTGAAACCAATGGTTCCTCCAAAAACTACGAGTTTGGCGATTCTCTAAACCTCGACATCACCGCAACACTCAATTCCGTTTTCGCGCGTGAAGGGGCGCCGGACGGTTCCGGGACGCTCAACCTCGAGTACGGTGACTTGCACGTGCAGCAGGCGGACTTCCAAAGCTCCTGCGCCACGGTCGTTCTGCTCGACTGCTCGCATTCCATGATCCTCTACGGCGAAGACCGTTTTACCCCCGCCAAACGTGTCGCCATGGCGCTTGCGCACTTGATCCGCACGCAATATCCAGGCGATCAACTCAATCTCGTGCTGTTCCACGATTCAGCCGAGGAGATTCCGATCTCCCAACTGCCGCGCGTCAAGGTCGGCCCGCATTACACGAACACCCGCGAAGGCCTGCGCATCGCGCAGCGCATCTTGAAGTCAAGCGGCAAAGACATGAAGCAGATCGTCATGATCACCGACGGCAAGCCCTCAGCGCTCACGCTCGAAGACGGCCGCATCTACAAAAACGCCTTCGGCCTCGACCCCCTGGTCATTTCCGAAACACTCGAAGAGGTTGGCCGCTGCAAGCGCTCGAACATCATGATCAACACCTTCATGCTCGCCGACGATTTTCAACTCGTGCAATTCGTGCAAAAGATGAGCGCCATGTGCCGCGGCAAAGCCTACTTCACAACCCCTGAAACCCTGGGCAACTATCTACTCCAGGACTATATGACGCGCCGCTCCAAGGTGGTGAACTAAGCCTGAAGATAAAGCAGCGAGCATTCGCACAACCCTTCGCTTACTACCCCCGCACCCTGAGCGAAGCCGAAGGGAAAAGAATCCGTTGTTGCCGTTACAGCGGTTCTGCTTTTTTGTTTGTCATCCCGTAGCGCAGCGAAGGGACCTGCTGTTGCAGTGCCTTTGTCTTTCTTTCTGTTATTTCCGAAAGGACCTGCTTTCCCCGTCGACTAAGCAGCACAATACCCATGCCCACCCGCCGAGCCCACATCCGCCGTGCCCGCCACTGGATTGCCAACCGCGGCTGGCATGGCTTCTTCAATGAATTACGTGCCCGCCTCGATCTTCGCCTGCAAGGCAAATCCATCCCCGGCCGTCCCGGCCCGGAGACCGGTCCGCATCCCTTCGACCTCGCCTATCATGTGGACACCGCCGGTCTGATCTGGGGTGAAGCCCTGACAACCGCCACAGATACGGGCAACGAGCCGTACTATTGGGCGACAGGCTACTACGGCGTCGCACCTTCTGCCTTCGACTCCGCGCTACGCCGCCTCGCTTTGCCCTGGTCCGATTTCACTTTTGTAGATATCGGCTGCGGCAAAGGTCGGGCCCTTCTGCTCTCCCTTGCTTTTCCGTTCCGTCGCGCCATCGGCATCGAACTCTCCCCGGAACTGGCCGAAATTGCACGCAAGAACCTGCAAACCTTCGAGGCACCCTGGCGCTGTCCCAACGTCTCCACCGAAGTTTTCACCGCCGACGCCACCACGGTTCCACTGCCTACCGGGCCGCTCATCTGCTTCCTGTATCACCCCTTCGCCGCGCCCATTATGCGCCGCTTTCTTGAGCATGTTCTCGCCGCCGCCCGCGCCGAATCACGTGAGATTTATCTCCTCTATACCAATCCAGAACTCGCGCACCTGCTAGAAGCTACCCCCGGCATCACACGCCTGTGGGCCCACTGGTCCACCCTCACTTCGGAAGAAACCGCCGCCGACCGCTTCCGCTCCACGAATGAGCACACGGTCGCTTACCGCGTCATCGTATAGATTCCTGAGCTAGCACCCATACTGCTTGTCATCCTGAGCGAAGCGAAGAACCCCTGTATTCTGCTCGGAGCGGAACCGCATAAAGCAATACCGAAGTCTTTCGCTGCGCTCAGGATGACAGCATGTGACTCTACATCTGATAAAACCTACTGGCGAAGGCTCACCACTCTCCTTATCACCCTTGCCGATCCCGCCACACCCGGTACAACCCCCAGGCCGCTGCCGAGCAGTTATCCATCACACGCCCGTCCAGCAACATCGCTTCAAACTCCGCCACCGGTACACGGTGCACGGTCATATCATCCTCTTCAGGATCCCGATTCGGCTCGCCTTGCGTTAATCCCTCAGCCAGATACACATGCTGCAATTGCCGCATCGCACCATACGCAATCCATAGCGGCGCCAGCGCAATCATCCGTTCCGCTTCCAGCCCCGCTTCTTCACGCAACTCCCCACGCGCCAACGCCTCCGGGTCCGCATCTGCCAGCTCCCATCCGCCCTGCGGTAGTTCGAAAAACGTATCACCCACCGTGTAACGAAACTGCCGCACCAGCCAAAGAAAATCCCCGTCAGCCGTGTGTTCTATCGGGATCACAATGCAAGCCGGATCCTTATCCACCACGCCATACAAACCGCGCTCGCCGTTCGAACGCTCGATCACGTCCTCGCGCACGCTCGTCCAGGCATTGCGATACACCTCACGGCTGCTGATGGTCCTAATCGCCACAATCTCTCCTGCCGTCATGCTATCGAACCAAGAACCAGAACGCCCTACGGCGCAAGTTGCAGAACCGCCAAGCTCATGCCGGGCAGATGGACCGCACCGTCCCGCATCGCCACCTCAGCCCTCGAAGACAGCTGCATCGCCTCGCCCGGCGATAGCGTCACCTGCATCTCCGCCTCGCCGACATTCATCAGCACACGCACGCTGCCACGTTGCATGGTCAGCCCTTTGCCATCGGCCGAACACGAAACCTCTAGATGACCAAAGTCGCCATCATTCAAATCCACAGTGGCTCGCCGAAACGCGATCAAGCTCTTCACCCACTGCAGCATCTCCTTGTGTCGCCCTTCGTGTACCTCGCGCCAGTCAAGCTTGGAGCGTTCAAAAGTCTCCGCGGCCTCCGGGTCGGGCACGGCATCTTCTTCCCAGCCGAACGCCGCGAAATCGCGCTTGCGTCCTTCCGACACAAGCCGCCGCATCTCTTCTTCTTCATGATCCGCGAAATATAAAAACGGTGCGCTCGCTGCAAACTCCTCCCCCATCCAAAGCATAGGGACAAATGGCGCCATCAGCGTCAGGCCGAGCGCCACTTTAGCAGCCTCCATGCCGACCAGGTGCTCTAAACGCTCGCCCGCGGCGCGATTTCCCACTTGGTCATGGTTCTGGATGTACCCCAAAAAGTGGTGCGCCGAAAGTCCCTCCACCGGCCTCCCATGCGTGTGGTGCCGATAGCCCGAGTACCTGCCGTCATACACAAAGGCATGCCGAATCGATTTCACCAAATCATCCATGCTGCCGAAGTCGTCATAATAGCCGCGCCCCGGATCACTCCACAGCAACGTAAACAACGCATGGTGAAAATCATCGCTCCACTGCGCGTCCATGCCATACCCATGCGCCTCGCGCGGGCGCACAAACTTCGGATCGTTCAGATCGCTTTCCGCTATCAACACAAATCGCTTGTTCAGCGTGTTGCCTAGACGTTCTACCTCGCTTGATAGCTGCTCCATGAAGTGCACCGCCGAGCGATCAATGTACTCATGCGTCGCATCCAGCCGCAATCCATCACAGTGATACTCCCCCAGCCACATCAGCGCGTTGTCGAGAAAAAAGCGCCGTACCTCATCGCTGCCCCCCTCGTTGAAGTTCATGGCTGCGCCCCACGGCGTGTGGTATCTGTCCGTCAGATACGGCCCAAACTTGTTCGTGTAATTGCCCACCGGACCAAAGTGGTTGTACACCACATCCAGCACCACGGCGAGGTTGGCCGCATGGCAGGCATCGACAAAGCGCTTGAAGCCCTCCGGCCCGCCATAAGGCTCAAATACAGCGAATAAACCAACCCCGTCGTAACCCCACCCTCGTGCACCGGCGAAGTCATTGATCGGCATCACCTCCACATGCGTTACGCCCAGCTCTGCAAGGTATCCGAGATGCTCGATCGCTCCATCAAAGGTCCCTTCTTCGCTGAAGGTGCCAATGTGCAGCTCATAAATAACGGCGCTGGCCAGTGGCGATGTATGCCAGTGCTCGTCGGTCCACTGGAAGGCATCGTTATCCGGCACGCGCGACGGCCCATGCACCCCCTGCGGCTGCCATCGGCTGCGCGGATCCGGATAGGGCGTCGGATCATTGTCGATCAGAAACGCATAGTCCGTTCCTTTGTCTGCGTTTGGCACCGCGAGCTTCCACCATCCCCGCGCCGTGGGCCCCTGCATCGCTAACGGCTCACCGCCGTTCACTTGCAGGTGCATGGCCTGCGCGCGCGGCGCCCAGATCGTAAATTCATGCATGCGTTCTCTCTCCTCGGGGCACCATCTTGGTTCCGCGCTAAAGCTCTGCCGTGTGCACCAGCAAGGCAACCGGAAACTCTCCAAGCAGTGTAGCCACAGGTATGTCTCCACCCGCAAAACTCTTGCCGGTGAGGCGATTGCGCCATTGTCCTTCCGGCACTTTCACACGAGCCTGCGAGATAGGTGCGTCCTGCATCCAACGCGGCGCCACAGTAAGCACGTCGCGTCCGCGCAGATATGCAATCACGCGTTCCGCCTCTGCTCCTTCAGCGGCAACCGGCGTGTATGCCGCCGTCGGCCCAAACCACTCCGGATGTTCCGTGCGCAGCGTCAACGCCTGATGCACAACCCACAGCTTCGGCAACCCATCGTCCATGCGCGCCATGATTTCTGCCGCGCTCAAGGATGCGAGTTCATGGAGATACCGCGAACGCAAATCGTAGTCCACCGGCCGCCGATTGTCCGGATCCACCAGCGAAAAATCCCAAAGCTCCCCGCCTTGATACAAATCCGGTACACCCGGCGACGTGTGCTTCAACAAGGTTTGCGTCAATGAGTTCATCTGGCCTGCACGGGTAATGCTTTCGACATACGCTGAAAGATCCTGCAAAAACGTTTCGTCTTCAAGCAAGCTTCCAAGATACAGATTCAAAGCATCCTCATACTCGGCATTGTTGGCCACCCAGCTCGTGCGCAGCTTCGCTTCCCGCGTCGCTTTTTGCATGTAATTCTTCAACCGGTCGAGCGTGATCGGCCAAGCGCCAATCAGGGTTTGAAACAGGAACCACTGTGTGCCCGCGTCCACCTCATCGCTGCGATAGCTCGCCGTCATCCCCTGCCATCGCTGCACCGCGTGCAGAAAGCCATCCGGATCCTCGCTGATCACCGCCAGGCGTGCCCGCACATCGTCGGCCCGCTTGGTATCATGCGTGCTCAGCGTCAGCATGGTCTCCGGAAACGTGCTCTGCATCATGCCGTTGTAGTGGTGAAACTCCTCAAGGGAAAATCCGCTGCAAGCCGGGTTGCCGCCCACTTCATTCAATGCCGCAAGCCGGTTGTAGCAATAAAACGCTGTATCTTCCACACCCTTGGCCATCACCGGGCTGGTGAACTGCTGAAACCGGTACACGAACTCCGCTTCGTTTTCACCCGCAATCTTCATCTGCAGCACATCGCTCATAAAGTCAAACAATGAGCCGTCGATATCAAGCCGGTTATCCTTGGCGCACTCCGCAGCCTTGGCAATCATCGCGCGATCTTCCTCGGTTATCTCCTTGCGATGCGGTACAACATACGTGCGATAAATCGCAAAGCACGAAGCAAACTCCCGAATCGCTCGACGGATCTCTGCCAGGGTGAAGTCGCGGAACTCCCGATTCGCTTCACAAATTTCAACAAACAAGCTTGCCAACCGGTTCACATCCGAACCCAGTCCCTCTTGGGTGACGTTCAGCTTCTTATCGTGCGCCGTCACGGGAAATGTCGCCGTATCGCCCGTAAACTCGCGGTAATGCTCGCCCAGTCGCAACAGCCCTTCCGGCTTCACCAGCAAGCCGATCGCCTGGTTCATGAAGTCGTAGCCGCTGGTGCCCTGAATCGGCCAGTTTTCTCGTAGCCACTCCCCAGGCTCCAGGATTTTCTCTCCGATAATCCACGCATCCGGCGCACGCTCCCGCAGCCGCTGCAAATATTGCAGCGGATCGCGCAAGCCATCGGGATGATCGATGCGCACACCGTCGAGCACCCCTTCACGCAGCCAGCGCAAAATGAGCGCATGGGTTTCTTCAAACACATATTCCCGCTCCATGCGCACGCCGATCAACGTATTCACATCGAAGAAGCGCCGATACCCCAACTGCTGGTCAGCAGCCTTCCAATACGACAGCCGGTAACTCTGGTGTGAAAGCAGCTCATCCAGCGCATCGACATCCGCATTGATCTCTTCCAACACGCGGTCGATCTCGCGGCAGGTCTCCACTTCTTCCTTGCACAGGCGTTCCAGCAAACTTTGCAGCACACGTTTATCGCGGTCGCGCGCATTCAACTTCCAGCGATCCCACTCCTCCGCCGACGGCAAGCGGCCAAAGCTTGCCGACAGGAAACGCAGCGTGTCGCTGCCGGCACGGTCGGCAGCCTTCGCCAAGATCAAGGGCAGCGTTGTAGGAGAAATCGGCAGGAACTGCCCGGCCGTTTCTACAACAAATCCCGGTCCCTGCCGCTTGATCTTCACCCCGCCGTCGCGCAACACGCGGCCATACTGATCGCCCAGCACCGGCACCAGCACCTTCTCGCGCAAACGCTCTTCACTCGAGTGCCAGTCGATGTCGAAGAACCCGGCGTAGCGGCTATTCGTGCCGTTCTCAAGCACATCCCACCAGTACCGGTTCTCCTGCCCAAGGCTCATGTGGTTGGGCACGATGTCCAGCACCTGCCCTAACCCGACCTCACTTAACTGCTTGCAGAAACGCTCGTGCGCGGGCGCGCCCCCGAGTTCCTCATTCACCTTGCGATGGTCGACCACATCATAGCCGTGCATGCTGTGCGGCGCCGCTTGCAGATACGGCGAACTGTACACATGACTCACGCCGAGCTTCTTCAAATATGGCGCTACCGCGGCAGCATCATCAAAGCCGAAGTGCTCGTGCAATTGCAGCCGATAGGTGGAATGCGGAACACGTACCATCTAATTTCGCTCCGTTCCCTCGCATACGCAAAGGGCGTGTCACAGGCGTAACACAGCCGTGGCACCATGCCCTCCGTTGCGTTTGTCAGCCCCTGTCTCCGCTGATAGAGTCCCGGGGCAAAGCCGGGGGTTGTATCCCCGATTAGCTGGCTGGAACATCGGCTCAGTTGGCTGGAACATCGGCTTCTTCCGGTTGCCACTGCCCGGAAAGCGTCAGCGCGGCATGCACCAGAGCCAAATGCGACAAGGCTTGCGGAAAATTCCCAAGCATCCGCTTCGCCTTCGGATCGTACTCCTCGCTTAGCAATCCGACGTCATTGCACAATGCCAGCAAACGCTCAAACATCGCCTTCGCATCGGCGGTCCGTCCAATCAGGTGCAAGCAGATCACCATCCAGAAACTGCACGCAAGAAAACTGCCCTCTTTACCCTTTAGACCGTCTTTCGTTTTGACCGGGTCGTACCGCAGCACCAGGCCGTCCTGCATCAGGTGTTTCTCAATGGCCTGCACCGTGCCGATGATGCGTGGATCGTTTAACGGCAGAAATCCAACGAAGAGTATGCGCAGGCAGGACGCATCCAAGGTGTTGGAACCGTAGCTTTGCGTGAACGAGTTCAGTTTTTTACTGAAACCCTTCTTGCAGATTTGCTTATGCAGCATGTCGCGATTTTTGCGCCACCGCTTGACGTCTCCGGCGCCGTCATAGCGTTCCTGCTGCTTCACAGCCCGGTCCAACGCCACCCAGGCCATCACCTTGCTGTGTACAAATTGCCTGCGCCCATCACGAGCCTCCCAGATACCCTCATCCGGCAACTCCCAAATGCGGCAAAGGTGGTTAACCAGGGCGACCTCCAACTTCGCGGAGGGCGTTCGCAAATCATCGTTGGTTTCCGGCGTGCGGCCCAGCGCAAGGCCGACCTCCCCGAATACATCCAGCTGAAACTGTTCCGAAGCCGCGTTGCCGATGCGTACCGGCTGCGACCGCTCGTACCCAGCCAGCCAACCCGCCGTCCATTCGATCAAGCGGCGTTCCCCACGAATACCGTACAGCGATTGCAATTGCTCCGGCGCGCCGGCAATGGCGCGCAGCAGCCATAAACGCCAGTGAATGGCCTCTTCGGTATAGCCCGCCTGCAGCAGCACCAGCAAGGTGAATGCCGTATCGCGCAACCAGCAATAGCGGTAATCCCAATTGCGTTCGCCCCCAATCTGTTCCGGTAAGCCGGTCGTGGGCGCGGCCACGATGCCGCCCGTCGGTCCATACGTGAGCGCCTTGAGGGTCAACAGGCTCCGCTGCACAGCATCGCCATAAGGGCCGTTATACGTTGAGATCGCCGACCATTCTTTCCAGAAGGCTTCGGTGCTTTGCAATGCCGTGTCGGCCACCACCGGCGGCGGCATGTCTTCATTGCTGCTGCTGTAGGTCATCGTAAAACAGGCACACTCGCCTGCCTTCACGACAAAATCAGCCACCGTGGCCATGTGTTCCCCATGGAACTCCGCCGCGGGCCCTTGCAGGCATTGACTGCGCAAGACGATCATGTCCGGCCCGGAAACTGCGCGCAGTTCATTCGCGCTGCTGGTCACCCACGGCACTGTTAATCCATAGTCGAACCGTATCGCAAGGTCCAACCGCATTTTCACTTTGCCGCTCACCCCGTACACCATGCGAATCACATCGGAGTGCGCTCCCCGCGGCGGCATGAAATCCACCAGCGTCACCTCACCATCACCGGTCACAAAGGTTGTTTCTAGAATAAGGGTGCCGGGCCGGTAGCGACGACGCGTTTCGCGGATCTTTCCTTTGGGCTGAATGCGCCAAAACCCGTTCTCCTCCGTGCCCAGCAGCGAAGCAAAGCACGCGCTCGATGAAAAATCCGGCCAGCAAAGCCAATCGATCGAGCCGGCCCGGCTCACCAAAGCCGCCGTCTGCAAGTCACCGATCATGGCATACTCTTCAATCCGTGCCCCATGCAGCGGGGACTTCGAGGGCCTTCCAAATGTCTCGGGCAAGTGCCCTCCTTTTCTCCAACGTCATGTGCTGACCGCGATATCCTGTGGTCGCGCATACAGAAACGCAGCCTTGCCGAGAATGCTCTTTGCAAGCATGCAGGGATGGGGCTGTCTCCACACAGCGAAATGTCTGGACGTTAAGATGCAGGTACCTGGTAAGCGGTGCAACCGTGCTGCGTAAAGGCAGCCACAAAGCCAACTGTTCACGAACACACGCCATCAGGTACAAAGAACAAGAAAAGAGGAACGGGACTGCATGAAACCGACTGAAGGCCGCCGGCGCGTCGTGATTGAAGAAGTGGAACCGCAGGTAAATGGCGGCCGCTTTCCGGCCAAGCGCACCCTCGGCGATCAAGTTGCCGTCACCGCGGCCATCTTTTCCGATGGTCACGATCACGTCGGCGCGCGGCTGCTGTACCGGCATAGCTCGCAAAAACGCTGGCAAACAGCGCCCTTCGTTGCTTCACCCAATGATCTTTGGACTGCCACCTTCCCTGTGGACCAGCTCGGCACCTGGATCTTCACCGTCGAAGGTTGGGTCGATCACTTCGACACCTGGGTGCACGATCTCGAAAAGCGTCTCGCCGCGCAACCCGACCCGCACCAACCCACGCAACAGGTCGAACCCCAGGACATTGCCCTGCAATTAACGATCGGCGCCAACCTGCTCGAAGAAGCGGCAGCACGCGCCAAAGGCGCCGATAGCAAGCGCCTGCAGAAAGGGGTCGAAGAGCTCCGGCAACTGGCCGCCGCACAACATTCGTTTTACGAAGCTCCCCTTGCGGAAGAGTTGGTGAAACTCGCGGGCCGCTATCCGGATCTGACCTACGCCACACGGTATAACGCCGAGTTGCCGGTCTGGGTCGATCGCGAACTGGCGCGTTTTTCCGCCTGGTACGAGCTGTTTCCACGTTCCTGCGGCGCAACGGCAGAGGTCCACGGAACCCTGCGCGACGTCATCCCACGGCTGCCGGAGATCGCCGCCATGGGCTTCGATATCGTCTACATGCCGCCTATTCATCCCATCGGGGTTCAGTTCCGCAAAGGCAAAAACAACGCCGTTACCGCTGCACCAGGCGATGTTGGCAGCCCTTGGGCTATCGGCGGCGCGGAAGGTGGTCATACGGCTCTTCACCCCCAGCTTGGTACCTTTGCCGATTTCGATGCGCTCTCTGCAGCCGCTAGAGAGCACGGCCTAGAACTGGCGCTCGACATCGCCTTCCAATGCTCGCCCGATCATCCCTGGGTGGCCGCGCACGCAGACTGGTTCAAGGCACGTCCTGACGGCACCATCCAGTACGCTGAAAACCCGCCCAAGAAATACCAGGACATCTATCCCATCAACTTTGAATCAAAGGATTGGCGCGGCCTTTGGGATGCGCTCTACCACGTTTTCAAGTTCTGGATCGATCGCGGCGTGCGCGTCTTTCGCGTTGACAATCCGCACACCAAAGCACTGCCTTTTTGGGAGTGGTGCATCGCCGAAATCCTGCGCGACACCCCCGAGGTGATCTTTTTGGCTGAAGCCTTTACCCGGCCGCACGTTATGTACTCGCTCGCCAAAGGCGGTTATACGCAGGGCTACACCTACTTCACTTGGCGCAGCACCAAAGCCGAGCTCGAAGCCTACTTCACCGAGATCTCACATCCGCCGGTATCGAATTTCTTCCGCGGCAATGTGTGGCCCAACACGCCCGATATTCTGCACGAACAGCTGCAGGAACCCGACCCTGCCCACCGGCGCTCGATCTTTATGTCTCGCGCCATCCTCGCCGCGACCTTGAGCGCCAATTGGGGCATCTACGGTCCCGCGTACGAGCTCTGCGAAGGCCGCGCCGCGAAGCCGTCCGCAGGCAAGAAGGGCTCCGAGGAGTATCTCGATAGTGAAAAGTACCAGATTCGTCATTGGGATCTCGCCGACCCCATTTCCATTGCGCCACTGCTAACCCAACTAAATGAAATCCGCCGCACCAACCCGGCCCTGCAACGCAACGACGGACTCGCCTTTCACAAAACCGAGCACGAGCAAATCATGTGTTATTCCAAGCAAAGCGACGATGGCGCAAATACAATCCTCGTCGCGATCAACCTCGACCCCAAAGCCGAACACAGCACATGGATGCAGCTGAACATGGCGGAACTGGGTCTGCCCTACGACGCCTCATTCGAAGTGGAAGACCTGCTCACCGGTGCACGTTACCCCTGGAAGGAATGGTGTTATGTCGCATTGAAACCAGAGCAGCCCGCTCATGTTCTTAAGCTTCTCTCGTCGGACAAACCCTCGTAACTGCTTCAGTTGCAGTGAAGATCGATATGCCCTTGTATTGCACGATGCGGAGCAAGTGATTGTCACCAGAGACCACCCAATCTGCGTTTGCGGCCTGTGCCGTGCCAAGAACCACATCGTCGTCTGGATCAGCCGCGATTCTCGCTATGCTATCCGGCCGTACTATGTTGTGAGTGCGAGGTAATGATCAACAATCTGATCGACGGTGAGGAGAGATGCATCAAATCTTTTGCGTGAACTTGCGGCGGCTCAGGATCTGTGTAAGTTCACCCACTAAGGGCAGGCTTGTTACAAGCTGGAGTCTACATTCCTGGGCAGCCTCCAGCAGCACGCGTGGCATCCCTCCCCAAAGCAGAGCCGAGACTACGATGTTGGTATCGAGTACAAGCTTTCGCAAGCGCGTTAGCGGCTACGCCGTTCCTGTCGCATAGCATTGAGCTCTAAAGACAGTTCTTCTGGAGTCATCGCGGCCGGCTCCGGCATAGCCGCCATGCGATCCATTGCCGAAAAAAATTCAGTTCCTCGCCGCACACGCAACTGTTCGCGTATCGAAAGTTCAAGGCGATCCGAAGAGAAAAGTCCGGCTTTCTGCGCTTCCTCTGCAAGCTGGTCAGGTAAAGCGATTTCAATTCTGGTCATGGATGCATTCCTAATCTGAGGTCGCACACTACCCGACCGAAAGATTCTCGAAAAAGGTGATTCGGCCTGCCCACCCTCGCGCAATAGCTTCTTCGATCTCTTCGAGAGTCGCGACTTTTTGGCTTTTTCCAGCAAGAATCCCAATAAAGTTCTCAATAATTCTAGGCGGTTCAGCTGGGGTGGATGCCGTCTGGACTGTCGGTAGCAGGTCCGATTCCGAGCTGTACCCGGTTTACTTGCCATAGACGCCTCCTGAACACAGCATAATGCAACTCCTGTATCTTGTTCTCGCAATGTGACAACCTTGAACATTCACCCCGGCTGACAAACCCACATCCATCCGCATCCAATAAATTTCGGAGATCAGGAGATCAGTAAGAGTGAAGAAAGCCTGTAGCGCCAGCGACCCGCTTTGGTACAAAGACGCAATCATCTATGAACTGCACGTGCGTGCCTTTGCGGACTCGAACGGCGATGGTATCGGCGACTTTCAAGGGCTCATCTCCAAGCTCGACTACCTGCAAGAGTTGGGCGTCACGTGCCTTTGGCTGTTGCCGTTTTTCCCGTCGCCTCTGCGCGACGACGGTTATGACATCGCCAACTATACCGCCGTTAATCCAAGCTACGGCACCATCGAAGACTTCCAGGAATTCCTTAACGCCGCGCACGATCGCGGCATGCAGGTCATGATCGAGTTGGTCATCAATCACACCTCCGACCAGCACCCCTGGTTTCAGCGCGCACGCACCGCGCCCAAAGGCTCGCCCGACCGCGAAATGTATGTGTGGAGCGATACCGACAAGCTCTACGACGGCGTCCGCATCATCTTCACCGACACTGAGAAATCCAACTGGACCTGGGATGATGTGGCACAGCAGTACTACTGGCATCGCTTCTTTTCGCACCAGCCCGATCTCAACTTTGACAATCCGCGGGTCATGGACGAGGTGCTTTCGGCCATGCGCTTTTGGATGGACATGGGTGCCGACGGCCTGCGCCTTGACGCCATTCCATACCTCGTCGAACGTGACGGCACCAGTTGCGAAAACGTTCCTGAAACCCACGTCAAGATCAAAGCCATTCGTGCCGCGATTGACGCCGAATACGAGAACCGCCTTGTACTCGCCGAAGCAAATATGTGGCCCGCCGATGTGCGCCCCTACTTCGGCGATGGCGATGAGTGCAACATGGCCTTCCACTTCCCGCTCATGCCGCGCATCTACATGGCCGTGCGGCAGGAAGACCGCCTGCCCATCACCGACATCATGGCGCAAACGCCGGACATCCCCGATAACTGCCAATGGGGCCTGTTTCTGCGCAACCATGACGAACTCACCCTCGAAATGGTCACCGATGAAGAGCGCGACTACATGTACATGGCCTACTCGGCCGACCCACGCATGCGCATCAATGTTGGCATTCGTCGCCGGCTTGCACCGCTGCTCGACAACAATCGCCGCCGCATCGAACTGCTGAACTCCCTGCTGCTCAGTTTCCCGGGTACACCGATCATGTACTACGGCGACGAGATCGGCATGGGCGACAACATCTATCTCGGCGATCGTAACGGCGTTCGCACGCCCATGCAATGGAACTCCGATCGCAACGCCGGCTTCTCCAAAGCCGTGCCCGCCAAGCTCTACTTTCCCGTCATCATGGACCCCATCTGGGGCTACCAGGCCATCAACGTCGAAGCGCAACAGGCTGACCCTTCGAGCCTGCTGCACTGGACGCGCAACATGATTGCGTTGCGCAAGCTGTTCAAGGTCTTCGGCCGCGGTACGCTCGAGTTTCTGCATCCGGAAAACCGCAAAATCCTCGCCTACATTCGCAGTTACGAGTCCGAAGACGGTCATTGCGAAACCGTACTCTGTGTGGCGAACCTGTCACGCTTTGCACAGCCCGTCGCGCTCGATCTCGGCAAATACATCGGCCGGCAACCCGTGGAGATGCTGGGCTACGTTTCCTTCCCGGAGATCAACAAAAATCTGTATCCCCTAACGCTCGCGCCCTACAGTTCCCTGTGGTTGGAGCTGCAGGAGGGTCAGCCCATCCCGGAGGCGCCGATGGTGGAGCACCCTGCCGTGACAGTTCCTGATCGGCTCGGCACCACTTCCCCGGTTCCCATGAGTCTTTTGGGCGCGCTGCTCAATGAATCAGGCCAGTCACTGCTGGAGCAGGTTCTGCCGCAATATATGGCACAGCGGCGCTGGTTCGGCGGCAAATCCCGCACCATCACCTCCACGCAGATGGCCACGGTCACGTCGCTGCCGGGCATTGAAGCAGCGCTTGCAGCGGTGAACGTCCACTATGCCGACGGCGGTGCGGACCTGTACCAAATTCCCTTGGCGATTGCCACAGGCGCCGAAGCCGATACCCTGCGCCAAAGCGCGCCCGGCGCAGTCATTGCTTCCTTCAGCCGCGCCAACGGGCCCGCGACCCTCTACGATGCCACGGCCAGCGCCGATTTCCGCACCGCCCTGCTCACCTTGATCACCAAGGCCGCCGAGGTCGCGATGAATCTGGGCGCCTCGTCTGCGTCACTCACGGCCAGCAAAGCCACTACGCTGGACGGCCGCGAACTGGTCGATTTACCATCCCGCGTCGGCTCCGCCGAGCAATCCAATACCAGCATGCTCTTCGGCGAGCAGGCCATCCTGAAGCTCTTTCGGCTGCTGCGCGCGGGCGAAAACCCCGACGTGGAGATCACGCGCTTCCTCACCGAAGTCGCACATTTTCCCAACATCCCTGCCTATCTCGGCGACCTTCATCGCACCGACGACGGCTCGACGCTGGCCTTTTTGCAAGCCTTCGCGCCCAACGAAGGTGATGGCTGGGCTTGGGCGCTCGAAGAGCTGCACCGCTTTCTCGAGTCGGTGGCCAGCTCCCCTTTACCTACCGAAACCAACGCTCCGGCGATCTACGGCGTGCCTCCGCAGGTTGCCCCGGAGGTTCGCGACCACGCCGGATTCTTTCTGGACGCCGCACATCTGCTCGGCCGCCGCACCGGCGAGTTGCACGTCGCGCTTGCTACCCCGACGGAAAACGCCGCTTTCACGGCCGAGCCCTTCAGCGCGGACGATCTCCGTGCCGAACGCGAGCGCATCGCCACCCAGGCGCGCACGGCTCTCGACACCCTGCGGCAGTCGAGCGATCGCATTCCCGCCGAAGCGCAGGCCGCTGTCGACACGCTCATCGCGCAAGCGACCGCCGTGGAGTCGCTTCTCAGCGGCATCGACGGCGACCCCGCTGACTTCGGCCAGCGCATCCGCATCCACGGCGATTACCATCTTGGCCAAACGCTGCGGTCGCACTCCGACTTCATGTTCGTCGACTTTGAAGGCGAGCCCGCGCGCACGCTTGAAGAGCGCCGCCGCAAGCAGTCGCCCCTGCGCGATGTGGCCGGGATGCTGCGCTCCTTCAGCTATGCCGCACAGTCCGCGTTGATTCGCCAAACCCAACGCCACCCGGAACAGGCCGAAGCGCTTAAGCCCTGGGCGGCGTTATGGGAACGAGCCAGTGCGGCGGTCTTCCTTGATGGCTATGCCCAAGCCGTCGCGCAGCGCCCAGGCCTTGTGCCGGAGCCCCCCCAAGCGCGTACACTGCTTTCGGCACTGCTCTTGGAAAAGGCATTTTACGAATTGCTTTACGAACTCAACAATCGGCCGACATGGCTGCCCATCCCCGTGAGCGGTTTGCTTACGCTACTCACTCCAGCCAGTAACCCCTCGGCTGCCAAATCCTCTGGCAACTTCACCGCAGGAGAGCGTTGATGTCCACCCTGCCCACCGTCAATGTCGAAACCTCGGGCAGCGCCGGCCTCCAACCCGGGCCGAGCCGGGCGCCGCTCCTTGTTTGCCTGCCTTCCATGGCGAGCGAGGCCACGACGGCCGTTCTTGCAGAACTTTCCACTGCTTTCGCCGGACACCCCCTACTCGTCGCTGCTCCCGATCAAAATACCGAGCAACCCGCCGTCGCAGGCAGGCCGCATCTGGTGCCCTACCCGGAGCCGCGCAGCGAAGGCGAATGGGTGCTCGGTGGGGGCGACTACCTTGCCGCAGCGCGGCTCGCCGAAG
>CAXTNA010000030.1:0-253 GCA_964245535.1 uncultured Acidobacteriaceae bacterium
CTGGTATGCCCTGCCGAGCTATCGGCTCACCAGCCTGCACGGCAAACCCGCGTCCTACCCCGGCATCGCTGCCGATTTCAAAAAAGGTTTTGCCGTCCTGCACGCCCTGCCCTGCGACCTCTTTCTGGGCGCCCACGGCAGCTACTTCGACATGCTGGGCAAGCGAAAACGCCTGCCCACCGAAGGCGCCCGCGTGTGGCTCGATCCCGAGGGCTACCGCCGCGCCCTCGCCGCTGCCGAGTCGGAGTTTCAG
>CAXTNA010000030.1:263-3472 GCA_964245535.1 uncultured Acidobacteriaceae bacterium
ACCGGGAACTGGCGATGGGCGGCAAGGGCTTTAGGTGAATGATCACTCCTGTCCCGAACACTGCATCAGTTCCCTTCCAGCAGCAGAACGTGCTCCCTGAATTCGTTTCCGGCCATGTGCCTTATTGCTTTATCCATCGTTACCAGAACGAAATCATCTCGCACAGCGAGGGCAAGCAGGTACGCATCTGTGACTTGTTTGGTGCCGTACAACCGCGAAAAGAAAGGGCTGCATAGCGTATGCCAGTCGGCGGTGATCGGTAAATAGTGATACCCCGGCTCTTGCGCCATTCTTGCAAGAATCGCCGTGGCCTCGCTCATAGTTATATTGCCGGGCCGTGGCGCGGTCGCGTTGCGAAGAAAACCGGCTTCCGTAAACGGGCAGATGGCCCACCAAAGGTCCGGCGTGTTGAACCAAGCCGTCACAAGCTGGTGGTGAATATGATTTTCCGACAGAAGCGCAAGAAACACATTCACGTCAAGCAGGTACTTGGCGCTAGACAAGCTCGTCTTCCGAAGCTTCCTTCACCATTTCAGAAGTGATGACATTACCCGTTCCGGCAATCACCAGATACCCATGCTCGTTCATCCTAAGTCTGGAAGAACTGCTTTCCGGCTCTGGCGCCTGCTCCGCGCGGCGAATCAGTTCGCTGATGGCTGCGGACAACGTCATTCCCCTGGCGCCCGCGTATGCAGAGGTAAAGTCATACACATCTGGGTCGAGATTGATCGTCATTCTCATGTCCACAGTATGCACCAACTAAGAATTTGGTGCGTGCTCATGCCTGCTTCACGATCAAGTGCCATAGGAGGAGCAAGGAGGCTACACCATCTCAATCCGTTTCTTAGCAGGTGACCTACTTGGAAACTACGAGCCGTTCGCCATCGAGCCAGCCAGCTTTTCAAGATTGGCCAGGTGGTGAATGTCGTGGCCGGCCGCGATCTCGACGACGCTCCACAAAGTGATGTCGCCCAGCTCCGGATGCTTTGCCGGACGCGCTTTATCCGCCTCCGACAGGCCTTCGATCAGTGCCAGATTCCATTGCCGGACTGCGGTCCAGGTCGCGCGGGCGGCCGCCGTCGTGTAGCCGACGCCGTCGTAGGCACGGGCCCAGGGGTCCTGGTCGAAGGGCTGTAACACCGGCGACTCTTCCCCATAAATCGAGCGCAAACGCCACGCCCATGCGATCTCACAATCGGCGAGATGACACAAAATCTCGCGAACGCTCCATTTGCCGGGTGCGGGTTTGTGTTCGATCGCTTCGGTGCTCATGGTCTTCAACAGGTCCGTAAGACGTCCGGGCGTCCCGCGCATCACTTCGGCAGGATCGCGGCCTTCGAGCAGATCGACATATGGGCGGGCTAACGAGGCTTCTTCGCTCATGTTGCATGAGATGCGTGCATCGCGTTCTCCGCCGCTTGATTCCCTCGCCGCCTTTCCTTTCGCGCAAACCAAACCAAAAATTGGCCTTTTCCGCGATGATCCCAAACCTGTGTGGGACCATAGGGGATGGCAACCCATGCAGCCCCGGCAACCGAGCTCCCCCCGCATCGTCCGGCCACCGTCGCGTGGCAGCACCGCGATTTCCGGCTTTATTCGGCGGCGCGCCTGCTGGGCGTCATGGGTGCGGAAGCGCAATCGGTCGGCGTGGCGTGGCAGGTCTATCAGCTCACGCATTCCGCGCTCGCACTCGGCTACACCGGCCTTGCCCTGTTTCTGCCGGGACTCCTGTTTACGTTGCCCGCCGGCCATGTGGCGGACCTTTACGACCGCCGCACCGTCATCCTGCTCTGCTACGCGCTGCAGCTTGTCGCGACCCTGGCGCTGCTGCTGCTCACGCTTCACGGCATCGGCAGTGTGTGGGCGGTCTACGGCATCCTGTTTCTTATCGGCTTGGGACGCTGTTTTTCCGGGCCGGCCGCCTCGGCGCTCATCCCCACGCTGGTGCCAAAAGAGCACTTCGTCAATGCCGTCACCTGGGGCGCGAGCATCTTCCAGTTCGCCAACGCGCTCGGCCCCATGGTGGGCGGTTTGCTCTTCACGATCACGCTTACCGGCAGATGGCACGCCTTCAACGGCGCACCGCTCGTGTACCTGTTCAGCGCCGGGGCCATCAGCGCCTTTCTCGTGCTGGTCGGCCAGGTAAAACCGCGCGGCGCGGCGGAAAAGAAGGGCTTCACCGTGCAAACCATGCTCGCGGGCCTGCGTTACGTGCTCAGGACGCGACTCTTGCTCGGCTCCATCTCGCTCGACCTTTTTGCCGTGCTCCTGGGCGGCGCTGTCAGTCTCTTGCCCATCTTCGCGCAGGAGATCCTGCACCGCGGACCGCACGCCCTGGGCCTGCTGCGCGCCATGCCCTCGCTCGGCGCCTTGGCCGTCTCACTCACGCTCAGCGTCTTTCCGCTCCGGCGCGACGCCGGCAAAACCATGCTGGCCTGTGTCGCCGGTTTCGGCGCGGCCACGGTCGTCTTCGGTCTCAGCCGCAGCCTTTGGCTTAGCTGCCTTGTCCTGGTTATTACGGGCGCCACGGACATGGTCTCGGTCGTGGTACGTTCGAGCATCCTGCAACTGGCTACCCCGCCCGAGATGCGCGGCCGTGTGTCGAGCGTCAACTGGCTGTTTCTGGGAGCCTCCAACGAATTCGGCGAATATGAAAGCGGCCTGACCGCCCACTGGTTTGGCGCCGTGCGCGCCGTGGTACTGGGCGGGGTAGGCAGCCTAGCCGTCACCGGCTTGTGGAGCGTCTTCTTCCCGGCACTGCGCCGTGCCGACCGCCTCAATGCCGAAGACCTGATCGCGCTGGAACAGTCCTTGAGCGCCAGCGAACCGGTGACGTAATCAGCGCTCGACTCCTCGAGAGCTCGCCCAAGCGATCCTGCCGTCCTTGTTTGTCATCCCGCAGCGCAGCGTTTTGTCATCCCGTAGCGCAGCGGAGGGATCTGCTTTCTGGAGTATGGCTGCATTGGCCAAGAAGCAGATCCTTCGCTGCGCTACGGGATGACAAATTAGAAGTTACTTCGACGTGTACAAAGCAGCCTAAGCCCCCAGCCTCACAGCACCCGATTCGCCGCAATCACCTGTTTGTAATACAACGCGCTCAGCTTGGGAATCCGTTGTTCTGTTTTGAAATCAACATACACCACGCCGAAGCGCTTGTCGTAGCCGTCGGCCCATTCGTAATTATCCAGCAGGCTCCACAGGAAATAGCC
>CAXTNA010000030.1:3482-18830 GCA_964245535.1 uncultured Acidobacteriaceae bacterium
AAATAGCCTTTCACCGGCACACCTTCAGCCACGGCACGCTGCAGCTGCGTTAAGTAGCTGCGGAAAAACATGACGCGGTCCGTGTCGTAGACGTGCCCATCCGGAGCGATCGTGTCCGCGGAAGAGCAGCCGTTTTCCGTGATGAAGATCGTCTTCGGATGCCAGATCTCATGCGTCAGTTTCGGCACCCAGTACAGCGCCTCCGGCACAATATCGAGCCAGGAACTGTACATGTGCGGATACGAGGATGGGCGGGGCACAATCGCGTACCCGGCCTCGTTCGCGTCGGCGCGCACATAATTCCCCTGATATACGTTGGTGCCGACAAAGTCGAGCGGCGAAGCGATGATGGCCAACTCGTCCGGCGTAAACTGCGGCGCATCGGCGCCCAGACGCTTCAGATACAGGTCCGTGTAACGCCCGCCCAACACAACGCCCAGAAACTGCGCATTTTCTTCGCGCATCGCGGTATGCGCAGCCGCAATGTGCTCCGGGGTGTCCATTACCGGCACCACCGCGCGCGGATTTTCGGCCAGCCCAACCTGCGCGTTCGGCGCGCTGGCGCGAATGGCCCGCACCGCCAGGCCGTGGCCGAGCACCACATAGTGCGTCAACTGCGCGAGCCGCTTGCGCCCCACCTGCAGACCCGGCGCATGCGTTCCATTGCCATAGCCCAGGTCAACAAAGGTGCTTATCTCGTTGAGGGTCATGTAGTGCTTGCAATGGTCCTGCAGCTTGCCTGTGATGAAGCCGGCGTAGTCCGCGAAGGCCTTCGCGGTGTCGCGGTTTTCCCAACCGCCGCGGTCCTGCAGCGGCTGCGGCAAATCCCAATGGTAGAGCGTTGCGTAGGGCTCGACGCCGCTTTGGAGCAGCGCTTCGGTCAGCCGCCGGTAAAAGTCGATGCCGGCCTGGTTCGCCTGTCCGGTACCGGTTGGAAAGATGCGGCTCCACGCCACGGAAAAGCGGCAGGTCTTCAGTCCCAGGTCGCGCATAATGGCGATGTCGCTCTTGTAGCGGTGAAAGAAATCATCGGCCACATCGCCGGTGTCGCCGTCGTGGGTCTTGCCGGGCGTGTGCGAAAAAGTGTCCCAGATGGTGGGGCCGCGCCCGCCCTCATGCACCGCGCCTTCCACCTGGTAGGAGGCCGTCGCCGAACCCCATAGAAAATCGGTAGGAAAGCTGCGCTGGCCCGTGGAGGCGGGAGAAGCTTGTGCCTGCGCCGCCTCAGGCAGCAGGCCGGCCATGGGAACGGCAGCGGCGGATGCCCCGGCGAGTTGCAGGAAGGAACGGCGGGATGGCTTGAGCTTGGAACTGGAGTTGGAATGAAATTCGGACATGAACTTGGGGGAAACTCCTCAGAATGAGCAAAGGGCTGCACGGGTGCAAGCAGCAGACTACCCCACATGAGGAACCTTCGTCTCGCTTCCAGTCCTCCGCCGCTTTCATTGCCGTTCCCTCGCAATGGTTGGTTCTCGTCATCTCTCTCGCGGTCTTATCGCGATTGCCAGGCTGAGAGTGATACCCTGCTGCTTTCCTCATGGGAGGCATCATGTCGGTACCTTTGCGTTATTTGGCCGTGTTTGGATTGCTATGCGCCGGCGCTGCCGCGGCGCAAGGAGGAACCGCGTCCGTGTCTACCCTGAGCTCCCCGGCAGCCGCGCCGGAGCTTACCGTGCCCGCCGCCCAACTCACCCCCGCGCAGGTCGCCTCGATGCAGGGCAAGCTGGCGGATTGGCCCCAGTTGGCCCGTTACCGCGCCGACAACGCCAAGCTCGGGCCGCCCGCAGCGGGGGAACGCCGGGTCGTGTTTCTGGGCGACTCCATCACGGACGGGTGGGGGCGTGGACACGGCCATTTCTTCCCCGACCAGCCCTGGGTCAATCGGGGCATCAGCGGCCAAACCACCCCGCAGATGCTTGTTCGCTTCCAGCAGGACGTCCTTGCGCTGCACCCGGAGGCCGTGGTCCTTCTGGCCGGCATCAATGACATTGCGGGCAACACCGGACCTGAAAACCTCAGTGCGATCGAAGACAACTTTCGCTCCATGGTGATGCTGGCCAAAGCCGCTCACGTTCGCGTGGTGCTCAGTTCCGTTCTCCCGGCAGCGCGTTTTCCGTGGCATCCCGGGGTCGATCCCCGCGAGGAAGTGGCCGCGCTGAACACCTGGCTGCAGGGGTATGCGGCCGAACAACAGGCCATCTACCTCGACTACTTCCCGGCGCTGGCGGGGCCGGACCGCGGCATGCGTCCCGAGTTCGCCCAGGACGGCATCCACCCAACCGATGCAGGGTACGCGGTCATGGAACCGCTTGCGCGCGCGGCGGTACAAAAGGCTCTGGCCCGCCCCCGTCCGTAGTCAAAGATTCACCAACACATAGTTGATCGACGTCATGTCCTCTCGAAATGGTCGTTGGTATAAGACAACTGCGGGTCCCTCCACTACGACCTTCGGCCTCAGGTCGAGATGACACGGTTACACCGTAAAACAGGAACTGTCAGCCTCCCCGCGACTCATTGTGACTTAGCATCCACATCACGCCGAACCTGTCCTCGAGCATGCCGAAGTACGCTTCCCAGAACGTGTGCTGGAGCGGCTGCAGCACCTTGCCGCCCTCGCCCAGCGCGGCGAAAAGGCGCTCTTCTTCGTCGCGGCTGTCGCAGGCGACTGAAAGCGCAAAGTTACGGCTCGCCGGCATGGTTTGGTCCGGCGGCGGATCGCTCGCCCGCAACACTACCGCGCCGCTGGTGAGGGTCGCATGCATAATCAGGTGCGAGTCCTCACTGGGCGGATTCGGCCCCTGCCCGTAGGTGATCATGGCCAGCTTGCCGCCAAGCACCTCGGCGTAGAACTCCATCGCTTCACGGCAGTTTCCGTTAAAGAACAGATACGGTTGTATGGCCTGCATGAGGATCTCCTTGCATGGTTGGTGCTCTTGCGATGCTTCGTTAGCGGGTCCACGTGAAAGAAACCAAGGTCAAGTTTCGATGACCTGTCATCTCGACCGGAGCGCGAAACCGGGGTTCCCGGCGAGCTTGCTCGCTGGGGTGGAGCAGCGCGCAGTGGAAAGACCTGCAGTTTGCCACCAAAACGCAGATTCCCTACGGGAATGACAAAGCGAGGCGTTGCGCTACCGAAACAGCAGCGGCGCAAACGTCAGCAGATTCCCTCGCCACACCAGCCATGTGTGTTGCCCCGGTGTTTCAACCGGCGTGACGGGCAGGCCCTTGCTCTTCGCCCACGCCACAAATTTGCGGTTGGGCGTGATTAGCCCATCTTCGGTGCCGCACGCCACCCACAGCAGCTTCAGATTCGTGCCGCTGCCGGCATTGCCCGCCGCCAGCGCCGGGAAATGCCGGTCGAATTGCTCGCCCTGCACCGCGGAGCTCATGCCGACCACGTAGCTGAATAGCTCATGGTGCGTCAGCCCCACGGTTAACGATTCCAACCCACCCATCGACAATCCCGCGATCGCCCGATGGTTGCGATCTTTGGCGACGTTGTAATCGCGCTCCACCGCCGGCAGAATCTCCTCAACCAGCATCTCGGAATAGAGCCCCGTATTGTCGTCCACCTTGGCCTGGTCGTTCCATCCCCCGTGCCCGTCGGAGACGAACGTATAGTCGCCGTAGCCCATCGGCATCACCACGACCATGGGCACAATCTTGCCCTGGCTCAGCAGCGTGTCCAGAATCAGCTGCGCCTGGCCCACAGCCGTCCAGCCAACCTCCGTATCGCTCCAGCCGTGCAGCAGATACAGCGTCGGGTAGCCGCCTTTGCGCTTCGGATCGTAGCCCGGCGGCGTGTAGACCAGATAGGGCTCCTGATTTTGCGGCAGGTTTTTTGCGATGTGCGTTGTGTACGCAAAGCGCGTCACCGCCCCGTGCGGAACCACCGTCAGTTCCCACGGTTGCGGCGTCGAGCCGGGCACCAGAATGTCGCTCGAAAGCCCGACGATGTTGGGCCGCAGCGTGCGGTTCTGCGGGTCCAGCATCGCCGGTCCGCCATCCACACGGAAGCTGTAGCCGTAGTGCTCTGGCGGCAGCGGCGGCGTGGTCGCCGACCACATGCCCTTCTCATCCTTTTGCATGGGCAACGGCTTGGGCACGGCATCCGACTCCACCGTGACCGCGGTCGCGCCGGCATTGTTGAGCCGAAAGGTAATCGAGCCGTCCGGATTGACCGCAGTGGCTGTGCCGGACGCGGGCTGCTGTGCCGCGGCAGCCAAGGGAAGAAGGGCAGCAAGAAGGGTAGTCAACAGGAAGAAAGGGCGTTGCATCGCGTCGCCAGTGTACGCTGCCGAGGGTTCCCCTGTAGAGGAGCGTTCCCATTTGGGATGCATGGCGCTTATTGTTTAGCGCCAACGGCGCGTTCTATATCAGCCTGGGCCGCAAGGCCCAGGCTGATATAGAACGCGCTTTCAGCGCTGACATGGGAGTAGCTTCGAGACTCCCATCAACCCGTGTTTCGCAGCCCCGCGCTGATGCCGTTGATGGTCGCCGTGATCGCCCGATCCAAGACCTCGCCCGCCTCCCCCTCGCGCTTACGGCGCAGCAGCTCCAGCTGCAGCAGGCTCATGGGATCGACGTAGGGATTGCGCAGCCGGATGGAGTTGGTCAGCACCGGGTTGCGCTCCAGCAGTTCCGTTTGCTTAGTGACAGCGAGGATCATCCGGCGCGTGCGTTCGAACTCCGCTTGCAGCGTGGCGAAGACGCGCGTGCGCAGCGCCTCGTCGGGAACCAGTGTGCTGTAGAGCGCCGCGATGCCGAAGTCGGCCTTGGCCAGCGCGACCTCCACGTTGCGCACGATATCGAGGAACAGCGGAAAGCTCGCGGCCATGGTTTGCAGCAGCGCCAAGCCATTTTCATGTGTTTCCGCAAAGGCCTCGAGCGCGTGGCCGACGCCGAAGTAAGCGGGCACCACGAGGCGCGACTGCATCCAGCCGAAGACCCACGGAATAGCGCGCAGATCGGCCATGGAGCGCTGCCGGGTCGCACTCGCATCGACGCGCTTGGCTGGGCGCGAGCCGATGTGCGCGTGCTCCAGTTCCGCGACGGGCGTGCCCTGCTCAAAGAAGCGAAATACCTCGGGATTGCCCACAATTTCCTGCTGATAGTAAGCCAGCGAGGTGGCCGAAAGCTCATCCATCGCCGCCTCCCACGCCGGTTCCGTAGCCCCTGTTAGGTGCGTGTTCCCTGATCCCTGTCCCTTGTGCCCTAATCCCTGTGCCCTGTTCCCTAATCCCTGTCCCCTGTGCCCTAATCCCTGTGCCCTGTTCCCTGCTTCTTGAGCCAAATCGGGCCGCGCGAGCGCATCGAGCGACGCCGCAATCATCAGCTCCAGATTGCGCTCCGCCAGCACCACATCGCGGTACTTCCAGTTCAGCACCTCACCCTGTTCGGTCAGGCGGAAGGTGCCGGTGAAGCTGTTCAGCGGCTGCGCAAAGAGCGCGCGATGGGTGGGCCCGCCGCCGCGGCCCACAGCACCCCCGCGGCCATGGAACAGCCGCAGCGCCACACCGCACTCCCGGGCAACCGCGTGCAACGCGCGATGTGCCCTCCACACCTCCCAGGTCGAGGCGATCATGCCGCCATCCTTGTTCGAATCCGAGTAGCCGAGCATCACCTCCTGCCGGCCTCCCCATGACGCCAGCAATGGCCGGTACACCTCGCTCGTCCACAGCGCACGGCAGATCGTCGGTGCCTGCTGTAAGTCCTCAATCGACTCGAACAATGGCACCGGTTGCAGCCCCGGGTCGGGCTCCGTATGGGCAGAACCGCCGCCCTCCACTGGCACACCGGCCACTCGCGCCAGCCAAAGCACGCGCAGCGCGTCCTCGGGCGAACTCGCACCCGAGATCACATACTGCGCGATCGCCGCGGGCTCCTGCGCCTTCAGCTTCGCGACTTCACGCAGACTGGAAAGCACCTCTGCCGTCTGCGCGGAAGGAGCCGGGGGCAGTTGCAGGCCGTCGCGGCCCGTGCCCCACGCCGAAAGTTCCGCCACCGCCGCCGCGTGCACGCGCGCATGCTGGCGAACATCCATCGTGTGCAAGTGCAGCCCAAAGGTGCGCACCGTGACCAGCAGCGGATCGAGATAAAGCTCAGCCAAACGCCGGCCGCGGTTCTCGGCGAGCGAGGCCCGCAAAATCGTCAGATCGTCCAGCAACGCCGGCGCGCCTTCATACGGCGGCAGTGTAGCGGCGTCGGAAAGCGCAAGGTTGCGATGCATACTGACGGGCGGTTTGCCGCCGAGCCGCAAGGTGATGCACGCGATGGCCAGCCGCACCGCCTCATGCGGAAAGCGCTCGGCAAAAGCGGTATGCCCCGAGGCCTGCAGCTGCGCTAAATAGCTCCCCAGCCGCTCTGCAAGGGCAGCGGAGATAGGCGCCTGCTGCGTCGAAGACGCCAGCTGATCGAAGACGGCATGCAACTGGTGAAGGTAGTGCCCGCGCAGCAGATCGCGGGCCATGCCCACCGCCTCGGCCGTTGTTTCCGCCGTCACAAATGGATTGCCATCGCGGTCCCCGCCGATCCAGGAACCAAACCGCACGGCAACCGGCAGCTCGGCGATGGAGGTCTTTGTCTCTTGTTTTGTTGTCATTCCCGAAGGGAATCCGCGTTCTCGATCCGGTTCCACGCCCGTCACCGGAAACTCCGCATCGAGCGCCGCCGCGATCTCCGCGTACAGCACCGGAATCGTATTGAATAGCGACACTTCGTAGTAATCCAGCCCCATGCGAATCTCATCGCGCACGGTGGGCCGCGCTGCACGCACATCGTCGGTCTGCCATAGCGCGGTGATCTCGGCGAGCAGTTCCCCTTCAAGCGCTTCCAACGCACTCGGCGGCGTGCCGATCGCGTCCAGCTGTTCCAGCAGCTCGGCAATGCGGCGGCGTTTGAACATGACGCTGCGCCGCGCCACCTCGGTCGGATGCGCCGTAAACACAGGCACCACGCAGATCTGCCGCAACAGCGCCAGCACGCTTTCGCGCGTGTGCCCCGCTTCGCGCAGCCGCCGCAGCGTGCCGCGCAGACTGCCGCGCTGTGGCGCTGTCCCTTCATCCAGCAACGAGGACCGCCGCCGCCGTTTGCGGTGATTGGTTTCTGCCAGGTTGATCAGTTCGAAGTAGAACGCAAAGGCCCGCGCCAGTTCATACGCCCGCTGCGGATCGGCCGCAGCCTCGCGGGTCAGCTCCTGCGCGCGCTTCAGATGCCCCTGCGCCGCCGTCACATCCCCGGCTGCCTCGGCCTCGCGCCGCGCAATGGCGATGCGCCGCAAGGCTTCCACCGTGGCAAACAGGGCTTCCCCCGCCTGCTCACGCAGCACCTGCCCCAGCAAAGCGCCCAGCGAACGCACATCGCGGCGCAAGGGCACCTGTTTCAGCTCGCCGCTGCGTGCTTCCAGTTCGGCAAGACGATCGGACCAATGGGCGGGCTGCCAGGAAGAGGACATACCAACACTCTACCGCCCCGCATGCCCTACCATCGAGAGCATGCAGCGTGTCGGCACCGTCGTGGAACTTTGGCGATACCCCGTCAAGAGCATGCGCGGCGAGCCGCTGCACCGTGCCGATTTTGACGAGGCGGGCATGGCCGGCGATCGGCGGTTTGCCTTCGCCTCCACCGCCGCACCGGCCGGCAAGCCGCTGCTCAGCAGCCGGGAACGAACCGCCATGCTGCGCTATGCCCCGCGCCTGGAGCCGACGCCCACCGTGACGACGCCCGACGGGCGCAGCTTTCCCCTGCCCTCGCCGGAGCTCGTCTTTGCGCTCCAAGGGGCACTGCGATCAGCGATTGCCGGCACGACCCACCCTGGCGCAGAACTCACTCTGCTCGCCTCGCCCGCGCGTCCTTTCACCGATGTTCGGCCCGTTTCGCTGGTCTCCTTGGCGACGCTGCAGGCCGTGGCCGGCGAGCTGCAAACAAACCTCGATCCGCAACGATTCCGCTCCAACCTGATTCTTGCGCTGGATGGCGATGAGCCTTTTGCGGAAGACGCCTGGACCGCCGCGACGCTCCACTTCGGTGGCCTTGACCTCTACGGTGGCGCATCCGGTCTCGAGGTCCGCCCAGCACTTGTCGTGCGGGAGCGCATTCCACGCTGCCGCATGGTTTCGCTTGATCCTGAAACTACCGCACCGCATCCGGCTCTGCTGCGCTTGCTGGCGCAGCGGCATGGGGGCCGCGTGGGCATCTATGCCAGCGTGGTGCGGCCCGGCACCTTGCATGTCGGGGATACGATCTTTCTGCAACGCTAACTAGTCGTGCTGGTGCAGATGCTTTTGCAGCACCTTCGCCAACAGCAAGGACGATTGCGTCACAAACGGGGGAAGAACGTGCGCGTAATAACGGTCGCCCGCAAAAAAGTACGCCGGCAGCAATGCCGCCGGCATAGCCTGTAGATCGGCAAACGATCGCCCGCTGAGGAGCACGCTGTTGCGGCATTTGGGAAGCGGGGCCAGATAGACCAGCACGTTCGTTTCTGCAGTGCGATAGCGGTCCGCAAGCTCCCGCACTGAGCTATCGTTTCGTTGATTTATGAAAGCCTGCGGGAACACACACGAATCGCTGAGCGGCGGAACGTGTTCTGCAAAATCAGCATGACCGCGTGCGTCCGCCGTGTTCGCTTCGCGGTTTACGTGGTGCAATGCGGCTCGTACGATCTTCGGCCCAAAGGTGCTGAATAACCGGAACGGAAACTCAAGCAGTTCCGTTGGATGGTGCACGGCAAAGGTGGCAATCTCCCCGAAACGCATATGCCGCAGCAGCATCTCTTCCCCTTCAAAGAGACGCGCGGGCGCCATATGCCCGAAATCAAGATTCCAGGGCGAAAAATACAACACAATCAGTTGCGGAGCGCGATTATGCGCCAGATAACTGCGCAAAGGCGCATCGCCCGTCACCGGCAGGCTCCCGACCGTGTCAGGCAAAACAACACTGCGCAAGCCGAGTTGCGCATCCACAACACGCGGATCGATGCCTAGGAAGGCGCTGGAATCGCCAAAAATCACGATATCGGCATCCGCTCGGCTATCGAACGGATATTCCAGCATCGGGCCATACTGCGCTGTGGACCAGCGCTCATACGAGGGCAGCAACACAATCACAAACGCCACGGGATACAACAGCGCCGGAATGAGCAGAACGCGCCAAAGATAGCCCGCAAAGCTCTTTTGCCGGCTGCCGGTGGCCGTTCGGTCGTCGGTTTCGTTTGTCGCCACCGTGGGCCGCTGCAGCGTGCTCATCTTTGCTATTGTTGCATCGCTTGCGGCAAAGTACGGCGGCCGCAGAGACCCGGCGCTTTGCGGCAAGTGGTTAAAACAGCTTACGTTTTATAAGAACTGTCCTCTCGACCGAAGCGCGCAACCGGGGTTCCCGGCGAGCTTGCTCGCTGGGGTGGAGCAGCGCGCAGTGGAGAGACCTGCAGTTTTGCGGCTGGGGAACGTACCAGGCGCTTGCACATTCACCTTTAGAACTGAAAATAAAGGAAGCTGGTGGGGTTTTCCATTCTCACCAGAGCCACAAAGAAGATTAGGCCCAGCACGGCACTCCACAGAAACGTCGGACGCCAGAACAGCCGCAAAGGCTCTTCCTGCAGATCTGCTGCGGTGACCTCCAACGCCGGCTTAAACTGCAGCAGCATCTGCTGCGTGTTCGGCAACCCCCACACAATCGCGAGGCCAACCAACGCCAGCAGCAAATCGCTCCAGGCGGGTGCATACGCCCCGGCAACAGGCGCATGATGACGATGCAGACCCGCCGCCCCGGCCAGCATCGACAGGGCCGCGCTCACCCCCGCGGCGCGGAAAAACACTTGCGCGATCAGCACGGCCGCAAAGGTGAGCAACACGCGTCCGGCCAGCGCAAAGCCGCGTAAGAAGCGGGTGCGCGCGAAAAACGGCACCGGCTTACCGCCCTGAAAGATGCGCCACCCGTGGTTTGCCGTCAGGTACACGCCATGCAGCGCGCCGAAGATGAGGAACTGCAGCCCTGCGCCGTGCCAAAGTCCCGCCAGCAGCAGGGAAACCGCAGTCGGCATTGCGATCATGCTGCCGAAACCTGCAGGGGTCGCCATCGCTTTGCGCGTAATCTTCTTGCCCTGTGCGGCACGTCGCCGGCTTACCGCGAGCGAAAGCGGGTTGTACAGATACGTGTTGATGTAGCGCGTCAAGGTCATGTGCCAGCGCTGCCAAAAGTCGATGATGCTGCCTGCTTTGTAGGGCGAGCTGAAGTTCAGCGGGAAGTCGATCGAGAACATGCGCGCCAGGCCCAACGCCATGTCGGAATAGCCCGAAAAATCAAAGTAAAGCTGCAACGCATAGGACAGGATGCCGACCCACGCGCCAAAGGTGGTGATGCCCGCGGCCGCACCAAAAGCCGGATCGGCAACCAACGCGAAACGGTCTGCCAGCAGCACCTTCTTCCCCAGCCCAAGCAGAAACCAGGTGAAGCCCACCGTGACATCGTCGAGTCGCAAACGATAGTCGCGATCAGCCTGGAACTGCGGCATGATCTCCGCATGGTGCAGGATGGGGCCGGCGATCAGATGCGGGAAAAATGTGGCAAACAGCGTGTAGCTGCCAAGGTCCTGTTGGATCGCCTCGCCCTGTTCAAGATCGACGAGATAGGCGATCTGCGTAAAGGTAAAAAACGAAATGCCGAGCGGCAGAAAGACGTTTTCCCAATGACTGGGCCGATGCGCGAGTGAAGCTGCAAAGTTCGCAAACGGGATCAGATACTTGTAGAAGCACAGCGCTGCCAGATCGACCGCAATCGCCGCAACGAGCAGCATCCGCGGCGGGATGCGATTGGGCACGCGCCGGCTGATCAACAGGCCCGCGCCGTAATTGAACAAAATGGAACCGCACAGCAGCAGCAGATATTGCGGCCGCCAATACGCATAAAACGCGAGCGAGGCCGCTGATAGCCAGATCACCACCGCACGCCGGTGCCAGTGCGCGGCGATCTGATAGCCGAGCAGCGCGAGGGGTAGAAACCCGAAGAGAAATGCGTACGAATTGAAAAGCATTGCCAGAACCGCAGCGAACTCAACTAGTTTAATTCTGCGGGCACGCCCTTGGCCTGCAGTTTTTGTTCCACCAGCGCAGCCAGGTGCCCCACGTTGTGCAACGATTCAAGCTCAAAAGTTTTGAAGCGAATCTTGAGCCGCGTTTCAATGGAAACCACAAGCGTGACGTGATTGGCCGAGTCCCAATCGCGCACATCGGCGGCCGTCGTTTCCGGCGTCAACACGATCGTGTCGTCGTCGAAGACCTCTCGAAAAATCCCGGTCAGCTCGCCATAGACATGGACGGTTTGCATGCATCTCCATTCAGTATGCGCATTGGCGCGTGTTGTTCCGTGAAGTCCTCAAGAGTGAGCGCCCATTCCGTGCTGCCGTCCTCGTGTTCTTCCAGCAGCGAAAAGCCGAGCCGGCTGTAGTGCTCGCGCACCATGCTGTTTTTCGCTGTAGGCGCGTAGCTGCCGATGAGCTTGCGATAGCCCATTTCCCTGGCGCAAGCGGCCACGAGATTCAGCGTGGCCGCTTCCACACCGCGGCCCAGCACACGGCAACTCATCAGCCATGTGTCCAGCACAAGAGCGCCGTGTTCTGCGGGCTTTGCGGGCTTTCCGATGACCACGCCGATCATGCCGTTGTCGCCGTGGGCATCCATTAAACGCAGTTGCAAGGTGAGCGCGGCGGGATCGTCCATCACCGCGCGCACCTCGGCTTCCGTGTAACGCCGGGTCGTCAAATTGAACTGATTGGTTTTGTTGATGAGCTGCACGATGCGTTTGAGCCCAAGCTCATCGAAGCGGCTCCAAACAAGTTCCATGTGTAGAGCGTCTAGGTAGCCGGCAAGGTCCGTCGTCGTTTTCCGCAACGCTGCACGATCGGCGTTGGCGCGATACAGCTCCGTTCGCTGCCGGTCTTCGGTGGTCAGTGCCACGGCTTCGAAATACCCCGCAGCCGCAAGGCAGCCGACGTAGCCTTCAGGCTCTTCGGGCAGCTCCGGTACCGCGATCATGGGCAGTTCGCGGCGAATCAGTTGCCGTTCCGCGGGATTGTCGTCGGCAAAAACCAAGGCATCGAGGCCGATGTTCAGCGTCTCGGCAATCGTGCGCAGGTTGGTCGCCTTATCCTGCCAGTTCGCCACAAAACAGGCGATATCCTTGCGCCGCAACACCATCTCCGGATGCGTTTCAAACGGCGCAACGGCGTTGGCATCATCATTCTTCGAACACACTGCCAGCAGCACGCCCCGCCCCGCGAGCTGCAAGGCATATTGCTGAAGCGCCAGAAACGCCTCGCCGGCGGGACTGCCCTGGCCCAGTACCAGGCCTTCAACACCGTCATCGCCGACCACACCGCCCCAAAGCGTGTTGTCCAGATCGAGCACGAGGCACTTGGCGCTGCGGCCGCGCAGTGCCGCCAGCAGACGCCCAAGCTGGTCACCGTACACCACCGCGGCGCGCGGATGCACCTCCTGCTTGGCCGTGTACCAAAGCGCGGGATCAAACCACTCCGCGAGACCGGCCTCCGCAGCCCAGGCATCGAGGCTGAGAAGCGAGACGCCGCTATCCTGCGCACGCTCCCGCAGCCCCTCGTTCAACTTGGCGACCAGGTGCGCCTGTGACGCCGGCAAACGCTGCTCGTTGTTGCCCATCAGCCGAGGAAAGCGGGGCAAGGCCGTTTGCTGGATGACCTCACAGGGCCATGCCTCCCGAGCCAACGACCAGCAGCGCTGGAGGTGCGCCAGCGTTTCTCGGATGTCTGTGCCCGCACGCGGTACAAGGTGGACGGCGTCAAGGAGGAAGCAGACGAACTCCGGACGAAAGCGGTGCAGGCCGGATGCCGTATCCATGAGTTCCTGCAGGTACAGGCCGTACGGGCCGGTGTAGAGGTCAAGCAGAAAGCCGCGCCGCAGTGCCCCGAGCCGAATGCCGGGCAGCAGATGGCTGAGCGTGGACGAGCCGAGCAAAGCCACGCGCAACACCGGCCATGCAGGCAGTGCATTGCTGCCCGCATGCTCGGCGAGGTACCGTTGCACCGCTTTATCGAGCTGGCCCGCGCGCACAAAATCCATGCGGGTATTGGCGAGCCGCTGGAAAGATTCCAGAGCCACCGCAGGGGGCTGTTGCCGCGCTGCGTCCAGGTCTTCTTTCCAGGCCGCGGCCGGGGGCAGCCACACGAGATCAAGGGACACGGTCAAGCGCTCCACGGGGCATGATGAGCAATGGCGGCGCGGGCTTCCCGTCGCAGGCCTACGTCGAAGGCTCCATTGGCGAAGTCTGCCCGTGGCCGGCCCCGACGAAAATGGTTGAGCCGAGTGTACCGGAGCCGTGAAAAAATTGCATGTTCGGCCGGGCACCGTTCGGCGAAACTGGCAACATGACGAAAGGTGAATTTTGAACGATCCCTGGTGTTTCAGGATCTTGGCAAACGCTGCCGCACCGCCGTTCAGAGCGCCGAAAGAACAGGCGTTTGCGCGACAGAAGGGGGCAACCCGGTCCCCACGACCTGCCGGCCCCGTGGGCGAGTTGGACCAATGGGACCTTTTGGGCATGCTTGCGGGATTTCTGCTCACCCTTGCGGCAACCGTCGTTCTGTCGCGGGGCAGAATTTTTTGGGAAGACGAGACGCTGGGCTGGATGCTCCTGCACGATCCCTCGTGGCGGCACATGGTGACCGCCTGGAAGATGGGCGCCGATGGGGGCGGCTTTTTTTTCTACCTCACCGGAAGGCTCTGGTTTTTTCTTCTCGGGGCCTCGGATCTTTCCTTTCGGCTGTATTCGTCCACCTGCTTTGGGCTCGCCTTTGCCGTGACCTGGATCGCAGCGCGGCGGTATTACCGCACGGGCGTCGTGGCCTTCGCGCTGTTCAATACGTGGTTTTTCAGCCCGCCGCTGGTGATGCACATGCACGAAGGCCGCTTTTACGGCCTGCTGATCCTTTGCGTGTCGCTGGCCTTTTGGCTCAACCTTGTGCTGGCCGACCTTCCCACATCGCTTTCCGAACCGGTGCCGGTGCCGGTGCCGGTGCGCTGGTACGCCGCGCTCTTTCTCGTGCACGGGATGCTCGTGACCAGCCACTTGCTGGGTGTGGTGTTCAGCGCCTTTTTGCTTGGGGGATTGCTCGCCACCGACCTAGCGCGGCGACGCCGGCGGCCGGGGCTCTATCTTGCCGGCGCGGCCGCATGGCTGCTGCTTCTGCCGGAGCGCAGCAACCTCGTCGCGAGCGCAAATGTGGGCCGGCCGCATTTTTGGACCAAGGCGCCCACCAAAACCGACATCCTTATGGCTTACACCGGCTCGAGCAAGGAGATTACCGCTGTGCTCGCCGTGCTGTTTTGCCTGGGGGTGTGGCGCGTGTGGCGCAGCCGGCATGACGTCCCCTCCGCCGTGTTGGCGACCGCTTTCCAACAGCGGTTGCCACTCTACCTGAGCCTTTTCGCACTGCTGCTGGTGCCGGTGGGGTTTCTTCTTGAAGGACTTGTCGGCACATGGCTGTTCAACAGCCGGTATCTACTGCCGATTACGGTGGGGACGGCTTACCTCACCGCGGAGTTGCTGCAACTCGCGGAGCCGCGCGCGCTCTGGAAACGCTTCGCCCCGCGCCTCCCGCTGCCCCACGGACGTATTCTCCGGGGCATCGCTGCCATCGGCTACGCGGCGTGCCTGCTTTGGTGGGTTTTCGATCACCTGCGGGCGTTTACGCCGTCGCAGCCCGCCTACACCGCCCGCCTCACGGCCATGCTGCCCCGGTCGGTCCCGGTGGTCTGCGAAGATGCCTTCAGCTTTACTGAACTGGTAGCCCCGCAGCATGCGGACGGCGTGCGATTTATGTTTCTGCTCGACTGGCCGCAAGCCCTCAGCCCGTCCGCCCCGCTCGTGGAGGTGACGCAATATCATTTGATGGAGATCTGGAAAAAGGTTGGGTACTTCTCCAGTTCAATCGAGGATCTGCCCTCGTTTCTCGGGCAACATCGGCGGTTCCTGGTGGTGCACGCCGGTCCACCCGCGCCCTTGTCGCGTCCGCCGGATATCGGCAACCCCCTGACGCAACGCTTTGAGCAAAGTCCGGCCTATGAGGTGCGTCCGTATGCGGTGCTCGATCGCGGTGCGGTGGTGTACACGGTTTCGCTGGTTTGTTTGGGCAAGTGTTGAGCGATAGAATCGGGTGTCTTCAGGCACCGCTTCATGTGTTTCGTATGCTCACCACCGACGACCCTTGGCGATAACGGCATGAAAGGCATTGCGCGTAGAAAACCGGTGATTGCCCGTGCGAAGCAGATGCGCTTCGCAATCCTATGCCTGCTTTGTTTCCTCAGCCTGCAGATAGCCGCC
>CAXTNA010000031.1:0-5810 GCA_964245535.1 uncultured Acidobacteriaceae bacterium
GCTTTTTTGCAGCAACGCTTTGGCAGCGCAGGTTTTTGTCGTGGGGATGAAATCTGCTACCGCCGATGCGGTAACGCAGTTTCGCCCAACGCATGTGTCTTTACCGCAGCAAAAACTCGACGAACGGGGTCGGCTGGATTTGCTCCGGAACTTGGAAGCAGAGCAGGGGTTTGCGCATCGTGAGTTGCCGTTGGGTGCCGGGTTAACACTGCTCGCCAACGGGAATATGAGCCCCCGCGACGAGGAATACCGCCGCATGCTGTACGAGAAAGGGCAGTCGGCAGCGCCCGGCGATCGCGTGGAAGTGAGTAAACTCGATTTTCGGACCGATCGCATCATCATCGACTTCAATGGCGGACCGTACGCAAAACATCGATTTCTCAGCCACATCCAGCTAAACGGCATGCAACTTGCGCAGCAGGGCCCGATTGCGACAGGTTGTCGGGTGACCCTGATCTTCGAAGGTGGAGTGCCGGAGGTGACGGCGGCGGAGGTAAAGGCGCTGCTCGACCCGGTGGTCGATTTCAAAGCGAAAAGCAGTGCCGAAGCTTATGCCGACACGTTGCCGTCCAAGGTACGCGAGGCGATCGACGCACATGAGATTCTCGTCGGCATGGACCGGCGGATGGTGCTCGCATCGCTAGGGGAGCCCAAGACGAAACACCGCGAGCATGTCGGTGACGAGGACAGCGCGATGTATGAAGAGTGGATTTACGGGGAAACGCCGCAACCGATGCAGTTTGTGCGTTTTCAGCATGATCGCGTCATCCGGCTTGAGATTGCCGCTTTAGGTAAACCCATCCAGATCCATGAAACCAATGAGATGGGCGGCGATATGCATCCGACGCTGGAAGCGCGCACGATTCTCAACGGGGATCAGCATGCCCGGCCAGAGGAGGATCGGCAGGGCAACGCACCGCCTACTCTGCGTCGGCCGGGTGAGCCGGACGAGGCTGCAGGTGCTGCGGGGATGGGCAAGGTTGTTGTGCCGAAAGATGGACCGCAGAATCTGGTGAGCGTGGCTTCGCAGTAACTATGAAGCGCTGCCTCGGTGCGGTGATACGATAAGTTTAGCTTTTTCTGTGCGCTTGCGTTTGGGTAGCCCTTATCTCTGCACTTAGCGCCTTCGGGTGTTGACGCGCATGCCCGACGAAGCGACATTTCAAGATGGAGATTCCATATGGCCAAGATTGCCAAAACTGCTGACCGTCAAAAGATGATGGACACGCAAAAGAGCACGGATTGCCCGAAGTGTTCGAAACCTACCCGCATCGTGAAACGCGTGAAGGATCGTGAGCGCGGCACCCCTGGTGGCGTGTACATTTCGTGCTCGGCTTGCGATTTTTTTGAGAAGCTCTAGTGATTGCTAGATGAATGAAAGGCCCGCCACCTGGCGGGCCTTTCTTGGTAACGAAGAAGCAAGTGCCAGGGCTAATACTTGCGTGTTCTTCAACGAGAATGTCACAAAGTGCTCGTCTTGTGAGCGCAGCGAAGAGCCTATACGTTTCTTCCGAGGTGCAGCAACGATACGCTGGAGTACTCAGTCCTTTCCCCTTGATAGACTCAGGGTCAGGATCCTGCTCTAGGAGTGTTGCCTCGCTGTACGCTTCACTCTCCGAAGGTTCCAATCACCTTTAGCGAACGACTGGATTTGTGCTCGCGTTCAGGTCGAATGCGGTGACCATGGCTTCGGCGAGTTCTGGATCGTCAGGTCGCACTTGTTCGACGCGTACCTGGGCGTGACCGAACATGGCGAGGCGCTGTGCTGCAGCAAAGGACAAATCGACAATCGAGTGGGCCGTGTACGGTCCGCGATCGTTCACGCGAACGAAGGTCGATTTGGCATTGCTGAGATTGGTAATACGAAGCCAGCTGCCAAGCGGGAGAGTGGGGTGGGCACAGGTCAGGGCATTCATATCAAAGCGTTCCCCGGTGGCGGTGCGCTTACCTTGAAAAGCACGCCCGTACCATGTCGCTTTGCCAATCTGGTACCACCGGTGCGTTGCCGTGGTGTTTCCTACAGAAGCGTTTCGCTTGGACGGGGGGCTGGCGATCACGGTGGCAGAAAGCGCGAGGCCCAAGGCAAAACTGACTGGCTTTCGCGTGGACAGGAGGGCGCGGCTGAGGCTAGGAAAACCGTTCGAAAGAATTCGATTCACAGGCAAATTGTCTCCTGTTCGGATGAGCTAAGTCAATGATCTACAAGGACTTGTTTGTAGAGCTATGGCTTGCTGGAATGACTTCGTTTATGGTAGGCCGATAGCATGGAACGGTCTCTACCACCTCCGGTTACCAGCGTTGCCGGAGTGTAGGAGAGACGGCCTAAACGATGCAGGCGGAGGGATCTCGGTGTCGGGTACGGAACGTGGGCGGGGCGCAAAACCGAAGGTGGTTTGGACGATTGCCGGGTTCGATGCATCGAGCGGTGCGGGCGTTACAGCCGATCTGATGACCTTCGCCGCGCATGGTCTTTTTGGCTGCTCTGTGCCCACGGCGCTGACGGTGCAGTCGACGATGGGCGTAGCGGAGATTGAAGCTGTGCGGCCTGCCTTTTTTCGGCATAGTGTCGATCATCTGTTCCTCGATCTACCACCCTCGGGTGTCAAGATCGGCATGGTCGGCGGGCCTGAAACTGCGGCCATCGTCGGCGATTTCCTACGCCGGATGCAGGAAAGCTCGGTACGAGTTTCTCCTGTGCCGGTGGTTTACGATCCGGTGCTGCGTTCGAGTTCCGGACGGGAACTCTACCCGGGTTCAGAGATGCACATGCTGCATGACCTTTTGCTGCCCGAAGTCGACTGGCTTACCCCAAATTGGGGTGAACTCGCGGTACTTACGGCTACCTCGATCGCAACGCTTACCGATGCGGAACGGGCAGCGAGACTGCTGCTGGCGCGGTATCCCAAGTTGAACGTCGTGGTCACGGGCGGGGATCAGGCGAGCCCGACGGAGCTCATGATTACCTCAGACGGAGAAATCGAGGTGCTTTCCGGCGAGCACATCGCAACGACCTCCACGCATGGAACGGGGTGTGCTTTTTCTTCGGCGCTTCTTGCGGGTCTCGTCAACGGCTTGGGTGCGGAGAAGGCAGTGCGCGAGGCAAAGGCGTATGTCGCCGGCGCGCTGCGTCATGCGCCTGGGCTGGGCGGGGGGAAGGGACCGCTCGATCTGCTGTGGCCATTGACTGTCCTGTGACTATCCTGTGATTGTCCTGTGACTGTCCGTGGGTGGCGCACGAGGCGCGACGTGAGTTGGGCCGCTGATACCCTTATGAGATGAGCCATGGCCTTACGCTGACGTTGAACGGCAAGCAACGGACCCTGGAGGCGCTTGATTCCCCCGCGCCGATGCAGGCGGTGCTGGAGGCACTGGCCTTGCGTGCGGATCGCATTGCCGTTGAGCTCAACGGGGAACTGGCGCCACGGGCGGGCTGGGCACACCAGGTGGTGCACACAGATGACAAGCTGGAGGTGGTTCACTTCGTCGGTGGCGGTGCGGTCGAAAGCTCGAAGGCTCCAGAGCGTATCGACCTACGGACCGGACTACCTCGATAGTGTCATCTCGATCGGAGCAAGACGGTTTTCGTTTTGAGTAATGAAGAAACCTCTGTGTTCGTAGGCTTCGACAGCTTTCAAGCTAGACCAACAAAATACAGGGGTCTCTCCACTCGCTACGCTTGGTCGAGATGACACGTTGTAGGAATGCAAAGTTATAGGTCGATACGCCCTGGATTATTGATAGGTTGATACGCCCCGGGTTTAGGAGCTTTGGGTTAAGTTCCGCAGCAGCGCTTCCCAACGATCACCATAGGTGCTCCAGCCGCCAAGTTTGCCGACGCGAGCTAAGGCAGCGGCACGCATGTTTTGTTGCAGTGCGGGTTCATCCGCCAAGCGTTGCATGCGATCCGTAAGGGCGGAGACATCACGTACTGGAACGATGAAGCCTTCGACGCCGTCGGTAAAAAGGTCCTCGCCCCCGGTGGCGGTCGAGCAGATTACTGGGCAGCCACAGGCCATGGCCTGCGCTTGCACCAGGGCCAGCCCTTCTTCGACGCTCGGCAGAACCAACGCATGGCTGCGGCTCATCAAGGCGGCGAGTTCGGGTTGCGGCAAAACGCCGAAAAACTCTACGTCCTGCTGGGGCAGGCGATGTAACAACGCTTTCATCTCCGGCTGGACCGCGCCGACGATCCGCAGGCGTTTACGCGGTGCGCGCAGGGCCGCGAAGGCTTCCAACAGATAGGGAACGCCTTTGCGGAGGCCGACCGAGCCGGCAAACAGGAGGCAGAACTCGTCTTTTAGATTGATGGGCGGGTCGGCGGAAGGGGCGAAGTTCTCCAGCCGAACACCGTAGGGCAGCACATGGACTTTTGCGGCGGGCACCTGCATGGCGACGAAAGAACGCTTTGCCTCGGTGGAGGGCACAGTAATCGCGTCGGCGACCGCATAGATGGCTTCTTCGCGTGCGGTGTCCCGAACGTCTGAGACGGGACGATTCACCCCCCAACGGCGGTACTCTTCCGAGACGACCTGCTCCTGGTAGCGCTGATGCGTGGACCCGCGATCGCAGATAAAACGGCCGCCATGCCGTTGCACCAACTGCCCGGCACACAGGCTGGAGCCGGAAAGGCCGATCAGCGCGTCCAGATGCGTTCCGTGCAGGACGCCGTGCTCGATCTGCCGCTCCGTCCAGCGGTCGAAGGCAAGGGCGTTTTGGTAACCGATGAAGTCGTGCAGGCGCGGCAGATCCAGGCCGGTACGGCCGAGTAAGTAGTCCGGCAGGCCCCAGCGCGCAAAGGGGCGCACTTTGGTGCGGGGCAGGCCTTCCCGCTCCAGGCGACGCCAGGGCCAGGTGGAGTAGATGGCCTCGAGGTGACCGCGGCGGTCGAGCTCGCGCGCGAGCTCGAAATGATGAAAGACACCGAAGGTAGTTTGCAGAACGCGCATGGGCTACGGGTGTGTCCTTCCATGCTTGGAAGATTTCCGATTACCTGCAGAGAATGCAGATTCCCTTCGGGAATGACAAATAGAAAACCATTTGGACCCCGCTTCCCGCTAGAACGCCGCTTTGCGCGCTGCTTCACTGCTTACCTGCACTGTGCCGGTGAGCGGCAAGGTTGCTACCGAGTCCCCGACCGAGACGGTGAACCTGCCCGGATCAATGGTCCAGTGCTTGCCGCGCTCGTCCCAATAGGCGAAGGCGCGTGCCTCGAGCGGCACCGAAACGTGCTTGGTTTCGCCGGGCGCCAACTGCACCCGTTCAAAGCCCTTCAGCTCATGCATCGGCCGTGGGACCTTCGCATGCGTGTCGGAAACGTACACCTGCGCGACCTCGGCACCGGGCCGTTGCCCGGAGTTGGTCACATCGAAATCCACCGTAGCGAGATCTGATCCTGCGCCGGCCTGCACCTTGAGATTGCTGAAACCGAAGGTTGTGTAGGACATGCCGAAGCCGAATGGATAGAGCGGTTTCACGCCGTTCTTTTCATAGCCTCGGTAGCCGACGAAGATGCCTTCCTTGTAGACGATGCGGTTCGCGTCGCCTTCGGGATAGTAGGTGTTGAAGGTGGGGTTGTCTTCGGCACGGCGCTCAAAGGTCGCGGGCAGGTGGCCTGAAGGATTGACCTCGCCGAAGAGGATCTCGGCCATGGCACGTCCGGCGGCCTGTCCGCCGTACCATCCCTCGACCAGGGCTGGAACCTTGTCGATCCAGGTGGTGGAATCCACGTTGCCGCCGGAGGTGACCGTGACGATCGTCTTGGGATTGGCGGCGGCCATGGCACGGATGAGCGCGTCTTGACCGTAGGGCAG
>CAXTNA010000031.1:5820-11965 GCA_964245535.1 uncultured Acidobacteriaceae bacterium
TTTTGCGCGGTCGTCGACCACCTTTTCTTCAGGCAGGATGCCCAGGCGCAGGCGGCCGCCACGCGGATTGCCCTGCCAGGCTTCGACAACGATCTTGTGCATGCCTGCTGAAAGCGGCATGGTGAGATGCGGCTCAAAGGCACGCACATATTTCCAGTCGTCAATCACCAGCTTGTCGTCGACATAGACCCGATTGCCCGCGTTTTCTCCATCGCCTGCCAGCGCGACAAGGTAGTCACCCGCGGTTTGCACATTGTAGAAACCGGTGAAACGATGCGACAGCGACATAGAAGTTTTGGGCTGTTCCCATCCGCCGCCGCTGATGTTCAGGTGCGCCACGGTGTGGCTTTGCGCGGTGCCGGAAAGGTCGCGGCTTTCGAAGTCTTCCTCCGTGAGTCCGGGCTGACCGCCGGTGGCGGCGGTCATGAAATCCGTGTGATAGGCGAGCTCACCCAGGGAGGGCAAGCCCGGATCGTAGAGCACCGTCGCGCCCTCATTCACAGCCGCCACGCCTTCCAGCAGGCTGATGTTCTGGAAGGGCACCACCCCGGCGCTGCCGCCGCCGACCGGCACGTCCGGATAGGCATCCGGACCCACCACCAGCACGGTCTTTACGCTCGCCTTGGTAAGCGGCAGCAGGTTGCCCTCGTTCTTAAGGAGCACGGCCGATTCGCGTGCCGATTGGAGCGCCACACGGTTGCTTTCCGCATCGAGGAGTGGGATGGACAGGTCGCGCTGGTCGCGGTCCAGCCAGCCGAACATGGCGGCTGTGCTGAGCACATGACGTATCTTTTCGTCGATCGTGGACTGCTTCACCGTGCCTGCGGTCAGGGCCGGCACCAGCGTGGCTTTGTTCATGAATTTGCCGGTCGGCATTTCCAAATCGAGTCCGCCGTTGGCCGCCGCAATGCCGTCATAGGTAGCGTCCCAATCCGACATGAGGGTGCCGTTGAAGCCCCAATCCTTGCGCAGCACCTGGATATTGTTGAAGACGCTTTGCGTGGCGTGTTGCCCGTTAATGAGGTTGTAGCTGTCCATCACCGCACCGACGTGACCGCGCTTCACCGCGGCTTCGAAAGCGGGGAAATAGATTTCTCGCAGCGTGCGCTCGTCTACAACCGAGTCGGAATCGTGCCGCAGGGCTTCGGAGTTGTTGGCTGCATAGTGCTTCACCGTGGCGCTGACGCCCTGCGTTTGCATGCCGGTGACATAGCCGACGACCATCTCTCCGGCGAGATACGGGTCTTCGCCGAAGTATTCGAAGTTGCGTCCATTCCGCGGCGAACGATAGATGTTGGTGCCTGGGCCGAGCTGGTAGTCGACGCCGCGGGCGCGGGCATCGCGTCCGATCGACTTACCCACCTCGGTCGCCAAGGTCCGGTCCCAGCTCGCCGCCAAACCGATGCCGGAGGCATAGGTGGCCGAGGGCAGGCCGCTGTTGGAGCGCACGCCGTAGGGACCATCCGACATTTCAAGAGCGGGCAGATGCACGGAGGGCACCGCACGCACCGCAAAGCCGGTTCCGCCGATGTAGTCCAGCTTTTCTTCCGGGGTCATCTGCTGCACAATGGTGTCGACACGGGCCTGCTCCGCCGGCGTGAGCGTGTGGGGCGCCTGCGCAACGAGCGTCGCCGCTGCCGTAAGCGTTGCCAGCGTGGGAACAAGGAGAGTGAAGCAGAAGCGGGAGGAAAACGGAGATTTCGGCATGAGGTTGCAGGTCACATCTCTTGAAAAGAATTGGCAGATCAAATCGAGGCGCTGCCAAGTAGAACATAACGGAGCTTCAGCATGCCAGCGGTGTTGGTTTTTGAACTGGCTGAACAGTTTCGTCCATTGGTAAGCGCCAAAGGTAATCTTTTGAACTGAGTAGGTTTATAGGAGAATGCCCTTACGCTGGAAAGAGAGAAGCATGCCCTTCATCGCCGCTATAGCTTCAAACGCCTTTGTACGACTAGCCGTGGTTGCCTTGCTGTTGGCAGCCGCGCCCACCCTGGCGCAGAGCACGCATTCCGTCTTCCCGGTGACGCCGAACGATCCCGAAGCCCTCGCGTTGCACCGTGGGGCGGGCGACCTCGCAGGCGATGGCCGGGGCGATGACACCGCGGCGCTGCAAAAGGCGCTCGATACGATTCAGGAGCGGCCGCGGCATCAAGGGATCGTGTTTCTGCCGAGCGGCACGTACAAGATCACCCGGACGCTGTTGGTGTGGCCGGGCATCCGCGTGATCGGCACTGGGCCGACGCGGCCGCTACTGCAACTGCCGCCCCATACGCCGGGTTACGGGCAGGGGATCGGCTATGTGGTTTTCTTTGCGGGGGGACGCCGTGGTGACGGCCGTCCACGACAGGGCGACGACACGCCGTTTCAGGGCGTTGTGCCCGCGCAGGCACACATCATCGACGCCAATCCGGGCACGTTCTATTCCGCGATGTCGAACGTCGATCTGGAGATTGGCGAAGGCAACCCAGCGGCCGTGGGGATCCGCTTTCACATCGCACAGCACTGTTATTTGTCGCACATGGACTTCCGGCTTGGCTCCGGGCTGGCCGGGCTGCACGATGTCGGCAATGAGGCCGAGGATCTGCATTTTCATGGCGGGCGCTACGGCATCATGACGCGCAAGCCTTCGCCCGGCTGGCAGTTCACCTTGCTCGACTCGAGCTTTGATGGGCAGCGCGAATCCGCCATTCAAGAGCATGAGGCGGGGCTGACCCTGGTGCGCGACACCTTTCGCGATGTGCCGCATGCGGTCACGATTGAGCACGGGTTTGCCGATGAGCTTTGGATCAAAGAATCGCGTTTCGAAAACATTGCCGGCGCCGGCGTAGTGATCTCGAACGAAAACAATGCAAAGACCGAGATCAATTTTGAAGACCTTGACGTTACGGGCACGCCTACGTTGGCGGAACTGCGGGATTCCGGCAAGAAGATCACCGGCCCCGCGCCGACGTATCATGTGCGGCGCTTCACGCATGGGCTGGTGATGCGTTCCTTCGGCGACCCCGGCAAGATCGAGACGGTGCTGGACGCCACGGCGCTGCCCTCGATGCCCGTGGCGCTGCCGCCCGCGATCCAGCCGCTGCCGACGCCTGAGACCTGGACCAATGTGCGCGATCTTGGCGCGGTCGGCGACGCTATAACGGACAACACCGCTGTTTTTCAGCGCGCCATTGCCGAACACAGGGTGCTGTATGTGCCGGAAGGGTACTACCTCGTCAGTGACACGCTCGCGCTCAAGCCGGACACCGTGCTGATTGCGCTGCACCCCTCGCGTACGCAGATTTTTCTTGCTGACGGCACGCCCGCTTTTAACGGAGTAGGTGCGCCCAAGGCCCTGTTATCGACGCCCTCGGGTGGAAAGAACATTGTCAGCGGCATCGGGCTTTCGACGAACGGCAACAACAATTTAGCCATCGGGGTGCTTTGGCGAGCGGGTGCGGATTCACTAATGAGCGATACGCGATTACTGGGCGGGCACGGAACGCAGTCGCCCGATGGTACGCCGTACCAGATTTACAACGCGCAGCACAGCGGCGACCCCGATCCGAAGCGCCGGTGGGATTCGCAGTACCCGTCGATTTGGGTGACGGACGGCGGTGGCGGGGTGTTCTCCAACATTTGGACGCCGAACACCTTTGCGCAGGCCGGTATGTACATCTCGCACACGGACACGCCGGGGCGTGTGTATGAGCTTTCAAGCGAGCACCACGTGCGCAATGAGGTGGTGCTGGACCACGCTGCCCATTGGGGCATCTATGCGCTGCAGACTGAAGAGGAGCGGGGCGAAGGCGGGGCCTGCTTGCCGATTGAGGTCAATCACTCGCACGACGTCACGTTCGCCAACTTCCACTCCTATCGCGTGGTTAGCATGTTTCAGCCGTTTGAGACGGCCGTGCATGTGTCCAATTCGACCGGCATCCACTTCCGCAATGCGCATATCTATTCCGACTCGAAGGCGGCGTTCGATAACGCGGTGGTGGTGGATAAGGGCACACAGGCGGTTCGGCAGAAGGAAATCGCCGTGCTGGATCTTACCGGAGGCACAGTCATTGCTCCGGCAACCGCTCCGGATTTCCTTGCCGGTCCTGTACGGAAGCTGGATAGCGGTTTCTTCAACATCTCCGGGGCCGCCATTGATCCGCAAGGCAACCTGTTCTTCACGGATTATCAAAGGCAGCGCATTTACCGGTGGAACGCCGAAAAACAGCAAACGGAGTTCGTGCGTAACAACCCGATTGCGGCCGTCAACCTGTTCTTCGATCGCGCGGGCGACCTGATGGCGACCAGTTATGACGGCAACGGCACCGTGCTGAGCATGCGGCCGGAGGAGGCAATGGGTGAGATCCGCGTGCTGAAGCCGCAGATCGCGCAACCCATGCCGGGTAGAACGGCTGTCGTTCCAGCCGACTATTGGCGGTTCGTAGACGAAGACGGCACGAATCACGCTCGCAAGCCTTGGCAGTTTGTTTCGCCGGACGGCACCACGTTTCTCGCGGCCGGCGACGATTTCATCAAGGGAACGCTCTACTACGGAACCAAGATGCACGATGTGTTGCGCGCCTTCAGTCTGAACGAGGTGCCCGCCGGCAGCCGCACCTTCTTTTCCGATGAGGACGAGCACAAGACCTGGTCGGCGCGGGTCGGGGACGATGGCAGCTTGAGCGATGTGCGGCTTTTCGCCGAGCGGGGTGGGGAGGCTGTAGCGTCGGATGCGAACGGCAATGTTTATGTCAGCGATGGACAGATTTACATCTACCGCAAAGACGGTACGGCAGTAGGTGTTATGAATGTTCCGGAGCACCCGACGGGTATTGTTTTCGGTGGTGCCGACCGGAAAACGATGTACGTTCTGGCGCGCACGTCGTTGTATGCGGTGCAGGTGCGGTAGCGACCGCTTACAAGCTCCCTCATGCCGTGTCATCCTGAGCGCAGCGAAGGACCTCGGTATGCAGTCTGGGGCGTCGTTCCGCTCCGAAATACGGAGGTCCTTCCCCTTCGGCAAGCTCAGGGTCAGGAGGGCGGCGGTGTACATGGATTGACTCAGACCAGCGGATACCAGCTGTGGCCGGCGGCGGCGAGCAGATCATCCGCGGCCTTTGGTCCCGCGGATCCGGCGGCGTAATTGGGAAAATCCTGCGGTGGCGTGTTCGCCCACGCGTCCAGCAAGGGCTGGACCATGCGCCAGCCGGCTTCGATGAACTCCGGGCTGCGGAAAAGGCCGCGGTCGCCCACCATGGCGTCGTGCAGCAGGCGCTCGTAACCCTTGGCGTGCGCGTGAAAGAGTTCGTCTTCGAGCATGTACGTCATGGTCTGCGACCGGCTCTGAATCTGCATGCCGGAGGCACTCGCTTCGACGACCAGTTGCACCGACTCCTTCGGCTGCATCCGGAAGACGACCCGGTTTCCGAAGCTTCGGCCGGCGGTCGCCGGCGCGAAAAGCGAAGTTGGGGGTTCCCGAAAGGTGACCGCAATGCTGAAGTCCGTTTGCGCAAGGCGTTTGCCGGTTCGCAGGTAGAAGGGAACGCCGGCCCAGCGGCGGTTGTCAATGTCTACCCGCATCGCCACGTAGGTTTCCACTGGCGAATCCGGTTGCACACCGGGCTCTTCACGGTATCCAGGAACCGCTGCGCTGTGGATCGTTCCCGCACCATACTGCCCGCGAACGGCATATCTTTGCACTTCGGCTGCTGGAATGGGGCGAATGGCCGCGAGCAGCTTTGCCTGTTCATTACGAACCGCGTTCGCGTCGGTGGACGAGGGCGGCTCCATTGCGACCAAAGAAAGCAGCTCTGCCATGTGGTTGGGAACCATATCGCGCAGTGCGCCGGAGCCTTCATAAAAGGCAGCGCGCTTTTCCACCCCGATTGTCTCGGCCAAGGTGATTTGCACGTTCGCAATCATCGAGGCATTCCAGACCGGCTCGAAGATGCTGTTTGCGAACCGGAATACGGGGATGTTACGCACGGGATCGCGGCCGGCGAAGTGATCGATGCGATAGATCTGCGCTTCGGGAACGCTCCTGTGCAGCTCCGCCGTGAGCTCGATGGCGGAAGGGAGATCGACGCCAAAGGGCTTTTCCAGCACAACACGTCGCCAGCCGTGATCTTCGGCCAGCAAACCGGCTTGCGCGAGTTGGGCGCCCAAA
>CAXTNA010000031.1:11975-14381 GCA_964245535.1 uncultured Acidobacteriaceae bacterium
GGTCCGAAGAGCTTGGGAGCGACTGCTAGGTAAAAGAGGCAATTCTGCTGCGCGTTCGCGTCAGGGCCGGTCCTGTTTTTCTGGATGTGGGCAAGCGCCTTTTCCAGGGTGTCGAGCGAGGCAGCCTGTCCGGCCTCAGCCTGCACATAGCTCGCATGCGTCGCGAGCCATTGCACGACGGATTGGTCGGCATCCGAACCCCAGAACTGGTGTAGCGTGTCGGCGATATGTTTCCGGAACTCTGCGTCACTCCAGGGCTCGATGGCAACGCCCAGCAGGTGGAACTGCTCCGAGAGAAGGTTGGCTGAACGCAGATTGTAGATGGAGGGCAGCAACAGCCGTTGGGTAAGATCGCCGCTGGCACCGAAGATGATGAGGGTGCAGGCGGGCACACTCTTCCGATCTGCATCGTTCATGCGGATACAACCTCCCTGGCTTCGCGGCCGTGACGAGCGGCTTGGCAAAGCACTTCTGGCAAAACACTTCTTCTGATGCGTGCGGGCGCGTTGTGGCCGTGTGCCATTGTGCAGCCCAACCCCTGTACGAATTTTCGTCGATCTCATCCGTCGCGGTGTTGGTTTTCGTCGACAAGCCATTGCCGCGCTCTCTATACTGGGGCCCACGGGCGACAGATCGACAACAAACAGCAAGCTTCGCTGTAGTCGACCCCCATATGGCTCGGCTGTTCTCGCACCCATCAGCACCTTTGGAGACCTATGAACCGCAAGCTTTTCGGTGCTTTGTTCCTTTGCACGTTCAGCATCGTCGCTGCAGCGCACGCACAGAAGGATGTTTTCCTTTGGCTGACCAACGCCGATCGCTCGGCGCTCTTTCAGCGGCAATCGACGCCGATCCCGATGGGCATGGCGGGCCCGAGCAGCCAGGCCAGCGACAACCAGCGGATTGATGTCGACGACAAGCAAACCTTCCAGACCATGGACGGCTTCGGTTTTGCGCTTACCGGCGGCAGTGCGCAACTGATGATGCACATGGACCCGGCCAAGCGGGCTGCACTGCTGCAGGAGTTGTTCACCGAGAGCGGTAACGGCATCGGGGTGAGTTATCTGCGGCTATCCATCGGTGCGTCCGACATGAACGACCACGTCTTCTCCTATGACGATTTGCCCAAAGGAGAGACCGACCCGGGCATGGCGAAGTTTTCGCTGGACCCGGACCGGGCGGATGTGATTCCGCTGATGAAGCAGATTCTTGCCATCAATCCAAGGATTAGGATTCTGGCTTCGCCGTGGTCTGCCCCGTTGTGGATGAAGACCAACGAGGCCGCGCGCGGCGGTGTGTTGAAGCCGGAAGATTACGCCGCCTATGCCGCCTACCTGGTGAAGTACATCCAGGGCATGAAGGCCGAGGGCATCACCATTGACACGCTCACGATTCAGAACGAGCCGTTGAATGAGAAAAACACGCCCAGCATGCTGATGCTCGACTCGGAGCAGGATGTGTTTATCCGAGAGAATCTCGGTCCGGCTCTGCAAAATGCGGGCCTTGCGACGAAGATCGTGCTGTATGACCACAATCTCGATCATCCGTTATACCCGCTGAGCATCCTGCGTGACCCGAAGGCGAGCCAGTACATTGCCGGTAGCGGCTTCCACCTTTACGGCGGCACGGTAGACGCGATGACCGAGGTGCACGATGCGTTTCCCAAGAAGAATATCTACTTCACCGAACAATCCATTACCGATAACAGCGGCGGCCCGACCCTGCGCGTGAACCGGCCCGTAGCTGAGGTGATCGTGGGCGTCAGCCGGAACTGGAGCAAGAACATCCTGCTGTGGAATCTTGCGGCCGATCCGAACTATGGGCCGCATACCAATGACGGCGGCTGCCCAGTCTGCTCCGGCGCCCTCACGATCGACGGCGACCAGGTGAAGCGCAATGTGGCTTACTACACCCTCGCTCACGCTTCCAAGCTCGTGCAGCCGGGCTCGGTGCGCATCGGTTCGACGGATTCCAAAACCGTTCCCAATGTGGCATTCAAAACCCCGGAGGGTAAGCGCGTGCTGATTGTTTCCAATGTGAGCGATGCATCGCAGAGCTTTGATGTGCATAACGGGACAAAGGTGTTCACGACGACGCTGCAGGCCGGCTCCGTCGGCACGTATGAGTGGTAAGCGGGCTCCCATGCGGGTTGTGATTTTCGGCTTGACGGTGTCCTCTTCCTGGGGCAACGGCCATGCAACCCTGTGGCGTTCCCTGATTTCGGCCATGTTACGGCGTGGCTATACGGTGTCTTTCTTTGAGAGGGACGTACCGTACTACGCGGAGACGCGGGATCTTTGGGCTTTGCCAACGGGTGGGAAGCTGGGGCTTTATGAACGATTCGGGGATGTGCGAGATGAGGCGCGGCACCTGCTGCGCGATGCCGATCTGGCGTTGGTGACGAGC
>CAXTNA010000031.1:14391-18582 GCA_964245535.1 uncultured Acidobacteriaceae bacterium
CTATTGCCCGGATGGACCGGCCGCTTGCGCGCTGGTGTTGGAGGCCTGCCGTGGGGTGCGCGCGTTTTATGACATGGACACGCCGGTGACATTGCGGGCATTGGAGGAGAAAGCGCCGGTGGCCTACCTGCCGGAGGGCGGTCTCGGCGAGCTCGATCTGGTGCTGAGTTATACCGGCGGGCGGGCACTGGAAGAGCTGAAGACGCGTTTGGGGGCGCGGGTGGTGGCGCCGTTGTATGGCTCGGTCGACCCCGCGACGCACCATCCGGTGGCGCCGGTGGAGGCGTTTCGCGCGGAGTTGTCGTATTTGGGGACCTATGCAGAGGACCGGCAGGCGGCTCTGGAGCGGCTGTTCATTGAGCCGGCACGGGAACGTCCGGAGAAGCGCTTTCTGATCGGCGGCGCGCAGTATCCGGAGAGCTTTCCATGGACGCGGAACCTGTTTTTTACAGGGCATCTTGGGCCCGCGCAGCATCCGGCGTTTTTCTGTTCGGGGCGAGCGACCTTGAATGTTACCCGGCGAGCGATGGCCGAGTATGGGTATTGTCCTTCGGGGCGGTTATTCGAGGCGGCGGCGTGTGGGGTGCCTTTGCTCACGGACACATGGGCGGGATTGGACGAGTTCTTCACAAGCGGCACGGAGATCCTGCCGGTTCGCTCTGCGCAGGAGGTGCTCGACACGGTATCCTTGTCCGACGCAGAGTTAAAACGGGTAGCCGAGGCGGCGCAGGCGCGGGTGCTTCGGGAGCATACGGCGGATTGCCGCGTGCTGGATTTGGAACGGGCGCTGGCCGGTTTGGGCGATCGCTCGGTTCCAGTGCCCGTTTAGGCCTGAGCCGGACGCCAAAGGAGACGACGAGCACCGATGTGGGGCATCATTCCAGCCGCGGGCGCGGGTAGCCGGATTCAGCCGTTGGCCTTTTCAAAGGAACTGCTGCCGGTGGGCAGCCGTGTCGAGGGCGGTGACGAGCGGCCCCGGGCGGTGAGCGAATACCTGGTGGAACGGATGATCGCGGGCGGGGCGGACAAGCTTTGCTTTGTGATTTCGCCCGGCAAAACGGACATTCTGGAGTACTACGGATCGCGCCTTTGGGGTGCCGACATCGCGTATGTGGTACAGGGGCAGCCGGGGGGCCTGTGCGATGCGATCTTTCGCGCACTGCCGCTGATCCATCCTGATGAGAGTGTGGTCATCGGGTTGCCGGATACAGTGTGGTCGCCGGCCGATGGGCTGCGGGCGCTGCCGGAGGAAAGTCTCTCGTTTCTTTTGTTTCCGGTAGAGCGGCCGGAGCTGTTCGATGCAGTGGTGACGGATGCGAACGGCGTGGTGCGCGAGATCCAGGTGAAACGCAAAGGCGCGGATACGCACTGGATCTGGGGTGCGATCAAGATGCCGGGCCGGGTGCTGCATGCGCTACACGCGTTGTGGTGCCGGCCGGAGCGACGCGATGAGTACATTGGGACCCTGGTGAATGCCTGGCTGGCCGAGGGCGGCCGAGCGGTGGGGGTGCGCCGGGGCGAAGCGTATGTCGATGTAGGCACGTTGCACGGGTACCGGGCGGCGATCCGGCTGCTGGAAGACGGCATGGTAGCTACGCCGCGGCAAGAGTCAACAAGGGAGATGACAGGAGAGCATGACCGAAATGCAACCGCAACACGTTGAATCTGCACTGGAGGGGGCTGCTCCCTCGCAAGCGGCTTCGCTGACGGATGCCGAACTGCAGCGGCAAATTGAGGCGCTCGGGCCGTGGTTCCACAACATGCGGCTGCGTGGGGTGGAAACGGCCCCGGAGCACTTTCTTGGGAACTACCCTGAGGTCAAATTCGCGCGGTTTCGGGATGCATTGCCGGCGGACCTTTCCGGCAAGAGCGTGTTGGATATCGGCTGCAATGGCGGATTTTACTCATTGGAAATGAAGCGGCGCGGGGCGGCGCGGGTGCTCGGCATCGATACCGATGAGCACTATCTGCGGCAGGCGCGGTTTGCGGCGGAGGTGACGGGGCTCGATGTGGAGTTCCGGCAGATGCCGGTTTGGGATATCGCGCAACTCGGGGAGACGTTCGATCTGGTGATCTTTATGGGTGTGCTCTACCATTTGCGGCATCCGTTGTTGGCGCTCGATCTGATTCATGCGCATGCAGCGAAGGACCTGTTGCTGTTTCAAAGCATGCAGCGGGGTAGCCGCGAGGTGGCAGAGGTCGACGAGGATTATGAGTTCAATGCGCCGGCGCCGTTCGATGAGCCGGGGTATCCGAAGATGCACTTCATCGAGCAGCGGTATTCACACGATGAGACGAACTGGTGGGTGCCGAACCGCGCGTGTACTGAGGCGATGCTGCGCTCGGCAGGCTTTGCCATTGAGGCGCAACCGGAGGACGAGGTTTACGTTTGCCGATGGCAGCCGGTGGCGGTGCCGCCGGATGGACCCCATGCGGTTTACCCGGCGCGGAGTGCTGCCGTCTCAGATTCGACGACCGTTACGTCATGAGTTCGGCGGAGACGCTGGCCCAGCGCGGGGAGGCGGCGCTGGCGGAGGAGCAACTTGCGGAGGCGCTAACACTGCTCGATGCGGCTGAGATGGCTGGCGCGGAGCCGGATCGCTGCGCCGGGAATCGCTGGCTGGCGTACATGCTATCCGGGGAGTTTCAGGCGGCCTGGCGGGAAAGCGATGCGATCCGGAAGCGTGGGGTGCCGGACCCGCACCGCTTTTGGCTGGGCGAGGACCTGCGTGGCAAGCGGGTCGTGGTGCGCAGCCTGCATGGGTTTGGCGATGCGGTGCAGATGTTCCGGTTTCTGCCGCGGCTGCAGGCGATGGCTTCGCAGCTGATTGTGGAGGTGCCGCCGCGACTGTTGGAGCTGGCGCCCTGCTTTGCCGGGATGGGCGACGTGATCACGTGGGGCGAGCAGGCACCCGCGACTTCCCCGGCCTGGGATGTGCAGGTGGAGGTCATGGAACTACCGTACCTGCTGCGCGTCGAGGCGGGGGAGTTGGCGCCCCGTGCGGGATATTTGCAGTTGCCGGAAGCGGTGTGCGCGCGTGCGGAACGGGTTATCGGCGCAGGGCCGCGTCGGCGTGTGGGCGTGGTGTGGATGGCGGGTCACTTGAACGCGGCGCGATCGATTCCTTTTGGGTTGATTGAGAGAGTTACGCAGGTCGGCGGGCTGGAGCTGTGGAGTTTGGAGGCGCGGCATGGGCTTGCCGGCGCGCCTCCGGCCGGATGGCGGGATGTGTACGAGTGTGGCGATGGGATCGTCGCTTTGGCAGCGGTGATCGAGGGCATGGATCTGATCGTCACGGTGGATACGCTGGCGGCACACCTGGCGGGAGCGCTGGGTGTGCCTTGCTGGCTGCTGTTGCAGCATCGGGCGGACTGGCGATGGATGGCGGGGCGTGCGGATTCGCCATGGTATCCATCGTTGCGGTTGTGGCGGCAGCGGGCCGCGGGCGACTGGGCTGGACTGCTGGAACGGGTTGTCGCGGAGCTTCAACGGTGGGCAGTTGAGCCGAAGGCTGGTGTTTGATCTAAGTCCAGTGACTCTATTGCTTCCTGCCGCAAACGATAATCCCACCCTAACGACGATGAAGCTTTCGTGAGGATGGGGCATCCGGTTTTGTCGGGTACGGGAGTTGCCCCGTGGAAGTGGCTGCTAGCCTGTGGAGATGGCTTTGGCATCGATGCTTTCGCGTCCCTGGGACGCTTTTGACGCTTATCTTTTTGATATCGACGGAACGCTGCTGAACTGCGGGGATGCGGTGCACTACTTCGCCTTTTGCGACGCGCTCAGTGCGGTCGCGGGCCGGCCGTTGAACCTTGACGGCGTGGTCACGCATGGCAACACGGATCAGGGCATTCTGCGCGACGCCTTCGCGCTGGGAGGGGTGGACGAGGCTAGCTGGCGGCCCCGTTTAGCGGAGATCCGCGCGCAGATAGGGGCGCAGGTGGAAGTGAACCGAGCGGAGCTGCGCATCGAAGTGTTGCCGGGAGTGCGCGAGGTGTTAGGGCATCTTCAGGCGCGAGGCGCACTGCTTTCTACGGCTACTGGAAACCTGGCCCGGGTCGGGGAGATCAAGCTGGCGCAGTGTGGGCTGCGGGAGGTTTTTGCTCTGGGCGGCTGGAGCGATGGATTTGAAAGCCGGACGGAGGTGTTTCGCGCGGCGCTCCGGGCGGTGCGGGAGCGGGTGGGGGAAG
>CAXTNA010000032.1:0-16152 GCA_964245535.1 uncultured Acidobacteriaceae bacterium
AAAGCTCGTTGTTCAAGTGCTTGGCTGCTTCGGGCTGGGTGACGGCAGCGATTGTGATGCGGTTGCGGGTGGAGTCATTGCACATCGCGGGCGGCATCATCGGGGCCGGGGTGGAGGAGATGCGCTGGACGCAGCCGGTGCGGCCGGGCGACGCGCTGCGTACGGAGGCAGAGATCCTGTCGGTACGGTTGTCGCAGTCCCGGCCCAGCTTTGGGGTGGTGCAGTCGCGCACGACGGTGTTCAACCAGAAGGACGAGGTGATCATGCGTTCGGTGGTAAACTTCCTGGCACCGCTGCGTCCGGCGCCGTGAGGCCGGCAGCAGAACCGGCAAGGTGGGGGAACCAACCTCGGTAATCTACCGGGTTTTGTCGGCACGGGCGTATGCTGAATGGGTGCGGATGACGGTACTGGCTTCGGGCTCGAAAGGCAATGCCACAATTGTGTCAGCCGGGAAAACACGCCTGCTGGTCGATGCGGGGCTTTCCTGCCGGGAGCTGTTGCGGCGCATGGCGCTGACCGGGGAGGCTCCAGAGGCGCTGACCGCGATTTTGATTACCCATGAGCACCTGGATCATGTGGCCGGGCTGGGGGTGCTGGCGCGGCGGTTGGGCATTCCGGTGTTTATGACCGAGCCGACGCACCGTGCCTGGGTCCGCATGCTGACCCCACGCAAGACGATGACCTACGCGCAGTGGCTTGAAGGCTTGCAGCGGGAGCAGGCGGAGCGCAATGGGCAAACATTGGCGGCGGGAACGAATCATCTGCCTGCCCATCTGGTGCGCGGCGGCCGCGAAACAGAGGCGGCCGGAGTGGCTGTGCTGAGCGAGGCCGTCCCTGCGGTTTCAACGGAAGCGGTTGCCGGTTTGGCGCTGGAGGCGGCGGCAGTGGAGCCGTGCGAGGCGGCCGAGACACGCGAGGCGGCGCGGGTCAATCCTACGTTTTTGCCAGCTCTGGAGCACTTTGAGGCTGGGAAAAAGTTCGCGATCGGAGAGATCGAGGTAAACCCGTTTACCATTCCGCACGATGCGGCCGATCCGTGCGGCTTTGTTTTTCATGCACGCACGGAAAACCTGCGCATGGCCGTCGCTACCGATTTAGGGTATGTGCCGCCGAATGTGAAGCTTGCCTTGCGCGAGGTGGATGTGTTGTTGCTGGAATCCAATCACGACGTGGAGATGTTGAAGGATGGACCGTACCCGTGGTCGGTGAAGCAGCGGGTGATGTCGCGGGTAGGGCATTTGTCGAACGCGGCCGTCGCGGAGTTTTTGACGCGCGACTATGATGGCGGCGCCCACACGATCGTCCTGGGTCATCTGTCGGAACAGAATAACCTGCCCGATTTGGCTCGGTATACGGCAGAAGAGGCGATCGGCGACCGGCTTTCCCTGCTGGGCAACCGGGTGGTGCTGGCGACGCAGGAAGCGCCGCTGGCACCGATCACGTTGTAAGCGCGCAGGTCGTCTCAGCTCGTCTGCCCAGGGTGCCGCAGGAGATTGGCGACGCGGGCACTCTCCCTTTATTCAGGAGGTGCGGAAAACTATGCATCTTGCTCGCATCTTGTTCGCATCTTTGGGCGATGCGCTAGAATCAAAGGACTGTTACAGCGCTGATGGCTACTTACCCTATTCGTCCAACACGACCGCGCCACACCACCTGCAATGACCACGTTGTCGGTGCCATTCTTTCGGGCTGGCGGTATGACATTTCGGGCATTTCGCCGGATCTGCGGCTGGATTACGAGGATCACCTACAGCATTGCGAGCACTGCCGGGGAAGGCAGCGGCTGCATCGGATGGTCGATCTGCTGTTGTTTGCCGCAACCACCCTTTCCTTTGCCGCCTTCCTGCTGGCGGCCGTGGTGTTGCACCGGTTGCGCGCGTTTGGGCACATGTCGAGCGTCCATGTGCATTTTCTGCCGGAAGCCGGCCTTGCCCATGCCCACATTCCCGCAAGTATCACGTTGAGTTTGCAGGCGGTTGCGGGACTGGGTGTGCTGGTGTCGATGCTGCTTTGGGTGTTGGTGGCCATTGCGACGCCCGTGCCGGGTATGGTCTCTGGTATGCTGCGAGAACGTGTTTCCCCCCAAACGCGGGATCGCTACGGCAAGCAGGCTGCCTAGCGCGGGTTCCAAGCCTGCAGCACCGCCCTGCAGCACCTTCATGGACACGGTCCACACCAGCTTCGCTTCGACCCCTTCGCTCACCCCTGCCGCCGAAGCGGTCGTGGAGATAGAGCAAAAGGTTCGCCGTGAGCGTCCGCCATCGCTGCTGGCTTACCCGGCAACCTATTTTCTCATCGTCATCAATCTTTTGGTCTTTTTCGCGATGTCCCGCTTTGGACCCCTACCGGTGCTGATGCGGCAGCATGACTACGCTTCGTTATTGACGGCCCCTTTCAGCCAGGACGTTCTCATCTACTTCGGCAGCAGTGCGCCGGACCGCATTTTGGGCTTTGGCGAGTGGTGGCGCCTGGTAACGTCCACTTTTGTGCATGTGACGGTGCTGCACCTTGCGCTGAACATGTGGTGCCTGTGGAATCTGGGGCTCTTTGGGGAGCCGTTGCTGGGCCGGCTGGGGCTGGTGGCGACGTACCTGTTGACCGGCACAGCGGGGATGCTGCTTTCGCTGGCCTTCAGCGTGTTGACCGGGCATTGGAATGTGGTGGCGGGAGCGTCGGGCTCGGTATTTGGCATTGCGGGCATTCTGATCGTCCTGCTGTCGAATCGGAAACTGGCGCTGCCGTGGGAAGAGCTACGCAGTTTGCGCCGGCAGGTGGTGTTTTTTGCGTTTGCCAATCTGGCAATCGGGGTCGCGCCACAGGCATTGCCGGCGTTTTCTCCCGAACATCTGCGCATGGTGCATCTTGACCCGGATCTATTGCCGCATATCGACAACAGCGCCCACGTAGGAGGCTTTTTGTACGGACTGGCTCTCGGCTTGCCGCTGTTTCCACGGATGACCTCCGGGCGGTCCAGCTATCGAGCACGGCAGGGTTTGGTATTTACTGCAGCGGCGATCGTGCTTTGTTTGCTGGGACATACCGTGGAAAGCTATGCCCGATCCGTGCTTTCGCGGTGAAGAAACCTGCCGGAGGCGCGCGCGGAAAAGGAACGCCCGACGTGGGCATGATGCACTGCCTAAGCGGGAAGACCTTCCGCCGTGGCGGCAAATTTGCGCACCATAGCGAGCAGGAGCCGTCGATCGTTTTCGCCTAAGTTCGCGGAATAACGCTGCACCTCGGTCAAAAAGTGAATCTCATTCTCGTTCAGGCTGACGCCGGGCATGTCGCGAATGGGCTCGTCGGCGAAGAACTGACTGAGCGGGAGATCGAGCGCACCGGCAATCTTTTGCAGAGTTTCGAGGGAAGGGACGGTATGTCCGTTTTCCACGCGGGAAAGGTAGCAGCGAAGCAGGCCAGTTCGTTTCTCGATGTCGCCCTGGGACATACCGCGCTGAAGACGGAACTCGCGGATGGTGACCCCGATGTTGATCGGGGGCGCCGGCGGCAGAACAGTCGGGTGGATCGGCAGAGCTGTATGCATGTTGGCCATTGACCGGAGAGTAACGAGCCTCGCGTGTGCGCTGCAAGTGGGAAAAGTGTCGTTGCGGGAAATGGTTGTACCAGCGAAGAGTCTTGCTTGTTAGGACCATGGGCAAATGAATGGCAGAACACGACGAAAACCCTACAACTCCCTAAGTTGCCCAAGATTGGGAATGCAAGCATGAATCAGCCCATGTACATACCGCCATTCACATCGAGTGTATGCCCGGTGATGTATCCGGCCTCTTCGGAGCTGAGGTAACGAACGGCGGCGGCGACATCCGCCACAGAACCATACCGGCCCAGGGGGATCTGGGTCAGGATGCCGGCTTTCTGATCGTCGGTGAGCCCGTCGGTCATGGCGGTCTGGATGAAGCCCGGGGCCACCGCATTCACAGTGATGCCGCGAGAGGCAACCTCACGGGCCAATGCTTTGGTGAGGCCGATCAGGCCGGCTTTGGATGCGGCGTAGTTGGCCTGACCGGCCGCGCCGGTTTCGCCGACCACAGAGGTGATGTTGATGATGCGTCCCCACCGGGCCTTCATCATGGCCGGTAATAGGGCCTGTGTCAGCCAAAAGGCTCCTGTCAGGTTGGAACGAAGCACATCTTCGAAGTCGGCGGTCTTCATGCGCAGCACAAGCGTGTCGCGCGTGATGCCTGCGTTGTTAATAAGCGCATGCACGGTGCCGAAGCGAGCCAGCACGGCCTTTGCCGCGGCCCTTACGGCGGCTTCGTCAGAAATGTCGAGGACGAAGCTTTCCGCGACGCCTCCGGCCGCCTGAATCTCCGCTTGCACCTCGGCCAGATTGGTTCCGTTGCGGGCTGCCAGCGCGACCTGGTAACCGCCGCGGGCCAACGCCAAGGCGATGGCGCGGCCGATGCCCTGCGAGGCTCCGGTGACGAGGGCCGTGCGAATTTCCGGTATGGGCATTTGCTAAAATACTCCCGTTTTGAAGTTAATGCAGTATAGCGGGATAACTCACACGATATCCGCATCGCACGGGCACCGAGGACAGCTATACTCAGGGCTCTATGAGCTCGCTTGCGACTGACGATGATGTAGCTGCCAAGGATGACGTCGCTGCAGCGCCGGATGTGTCTCATGTGTCTATAAATTTGGCTGGTGCAGCAGATTTGGCTGGCGCAGCGGATTTGGCTGGCGCAGCAGATCTGAATGGCGCAGCGAAGGCGCAAGCGCCGGCAAACAGTGCCAACGCAGGCGCGCCGGTGGACAAGGCAAGTGCGCCGGGTACCGATGTGTATGCCATTCACGGCGCCGAGCCCGAGGTTCTGGCCTATGCCATGGCCAAGTATTCGCGCTCGGCGCTGACGCTCCGGGAGTCGCTGGCCGAGATCAGCACGCAGCGGGCCGAACAGTTTTTGGACACGTTTTACTTTCAATATGGACACCGTTCCATTGCCGATCTGGCCCATGTGCCCATGGCGATCGAGCGGCTGAGCCTGTTGGCGGCCATCAGTCTGGTGGACGAGACGCGCTGGGACGGGCAGGAGCGTTCGACGCGGTACCAGGATTTCCGGCGTTCCGGCTGGTACACGCCTGCGCTGCAAGAGGGGCTTCGTGAGCGTTTCGATGGTGCGGTGGGTGCGCTGTTCACCGCTTACGACGGGATCGGCGAGGGCATGACGGAGGCTCTGCGCGGGACGCTGGCTCGGCCGGAGGCGATGAAGGCCGAAGCCTATGAGCGTACCTTGCGGGCACGTGCGTTTGACGCCGCGCGTTACTTGTTGCCGCTGGCCACGAACACGTCTCTAGGGCAGATCGTCAACGCGCGCACGCTGGAAAATCAAATTTCGCGATTGCTTTCGAGTTCCTTTGCCGAAATTCGCACGCTAGGGGGAAAGCTGCGCGACGCAGCACGGAGCCCTGCCTGGAATGTGCAGCGCGACCGGCTGGAAGAGCTTGCTGGGGAAGGGATCGCGGACCCCGATGCGGCAGCGGCCTTGTTGAACGGGCTTTTACCGGAGGTGCGCACCGCCCCTACGTTGGTGAAATATGCGGAGCCGAGCGGCTATCTGCAACGGAGCTGCAGGGAGCTGGACCAGGCCGCCCGCGAGTTGATGGGAGCGACGCCGATCTATCCCGCGCCCCTGGTGGACATGCTGGATGACGATGAAGATCTTGAGGTGGAGATCGCGACCTCGCTGCTTTATCCGCACTGCCACTACTCTTACCGGCAGCTGCGCGGCACGGTGGCGGCGCTCACGGAGACTCGGCGCAATGAGCTGATCGCTTTAGGCGCCAGGCACCGGGGCCGGCACGATGAACTGCTACGCGGCTTCAAGAGCGGCGACGGTTTCCGGTTCGACATCCTGATGGACATTGGCGGCTTCCGCGATATGCACCGGCATCGCCGCTGCGTGCAACTGATCCAGCAGTTCAGCAACCTCCATGGTTTCGAGGAGCCCGTGTGCCCCGGCCAGCCGACGCTCGCGGAAGCGGGGATGGACGGAACCTATCGTAAGGCGATGGCGGACGCCTTTGCCGCCTACGAGGAGGTGCGTTCGAGCGATGTGCCCGAGGCTGCCGAAAGCGCGCAATACCTCCTTCCGCTCGGCACGCGGTGCCGCGCAATGTTTAAGATGGATTTCGCCGAAGCTCTGTACATTTCAGAGTTGCGTTCGGGTGTTGCGGGACATTTCAGCTATCGCCTGGTAGCTTGGGAGATGTATCGGGCGATGGCTGCCCGGCATCCAGCGCTTGCCAGCCTGTTTCGCATTCAGGATGTAAACGAGCCTGTAGACCTGCTGCGGCGCTAAAATTTCATCATAAAAAAGTGTCTCTGCGCAGGGCAGGGAGCCATAAGGATGACCCGAAAGTGTCATCCGATCTTCGCCTTTCTTTTGCCTCTGCCAAGGTTTCAATGCTAGACTTAGCTACGGGTTGAATGCCCGAGGAGAATGCTGTGGCAGAGGATCGCAACAAGGCTATCGAGTCCGCCCTTTCGCAGTTGGAAAAGCAGTTTGGCAAGGGTTCAGTGATGCGGCTCGGTGCCAAGGAGGCGATCGTGCCGATCTCGGTGATCGGTACCGGCTCGATCTCCTTTGACGCGGCCCTGGGCGTGGGTGGCGTGCCGCGCGGACGCGTGATCGAGATTTTTGGACCGGAAAGCTCCGGTAAGACGACGATCACTTTGCAGATTATTGCCGAAGCTCAAAAGATGGGCGGCCTCGCGGCGTTTGTGGATGCAGAGCACGCGCTTGACCCGATCTATGCGAAAAAGCTGGGGGTCGATACAGACAACCTGTTGATTTCGCAGCCGGATTACGGCGAGCAGGCACTGGAGATCACAGAAGCGTTGGTGCGATCGAACGCGGTAGACATCTTGGTGGTTGATTCGGTTGCGGCGCTGGTGCCCAAGGCCGAACTTGATGGCGAGATGGGTGATTCGCACGTCGGTTTGCAGGCGCGTTTGATGTCTCAGGCTCTGCGTAAGCTCACGGGAACCGTGTCCAAATCACGAACCTGCCTGATTTTTATCAACCAGATTCGCGAAAAAATTGGGGTCATGTTCGGTAATCCAGAAACCACGACCGGCGGACGGGCGTTGAAGTTTTACTCTTCCGTGCGCATCGACATTCGTCGTATCGGCGCCGTGAAGGATGGTGAGGTCGTCGTCGGCTCACGAACCAAGGTGAAGATTGTGAAGAACAAGGTAGCTGCCCCATTCCGCGATGCGGAGTTCGATATTTTGTATGGGGAGGGGATTTCGCGTGAGGGCGACACCCTGGATCTTGCGGTGTTGCACAACATCGTAGAGAAATCGGGCGCTTGGTACAGCTTTTCAGGGGAACGCATCGGCCAGGGTCGCGAAAATGTTCGTAATTACCTCAAGGACAATAAAGATATCTTTGCCCGGATGGATGCGGAACTGCGGAAAAAGCTTGGCCTGAAGCCTACAGATGACGCGGAGCTTCCAAGTGTTCCGTTGAATGCGGTCGCCCAAGCGACAGAAACGGTTCGCACACGACGCAATTAGGGCCTAATGCAAAACCGCCGTTCGTTTGTAGCACCATATATTGGCACCACAGACGAACGGCGGTAAACTAGCTGCAAGGAGAGTTGGCAGAGCCCGGTTGAATGCACCTGACTCGAAATCAGACATAGTCGCAAGGCTATCGGGGGTTCGAATCCCTCACTCTCCGCCAATTGTTCACTCCAAATCGTGACGAAGTATTACGCTCGCGTTGTATGCGCTCGATTCAGAATGAAGTAACGCTTCGTTGATGACCTAACGCCACTGTAGTTTCGAGAGTCGTTCATTTTGTGATCGCCTCGTGTTGTCTTTTACAGGTGAATGGAAAGTGGCAGGATTTTCTGCCGAGCGCTCCGGTACGCAGTGCAACATTTTCACCGGGGTTTGTAGTCAGACGGAGAGTGGTACGCACGTGAGGTACGATTCTGAGTGTTACGGCTGACGTCTCGCCTTCCCGTGTACGTGTTGCTTCGGACCTTCGTACCGAACTACGCTACACCCTACGCCTTGGGGCTCCCCTGGCGCTCGGCGAACTGGGCTGGATGTCGACGTATATCGTTGACGCGCTCATGGTTGGCCGGCTACAGAATTCGCCTTTGGCCATTTCTGCCTCATCGTTGGGTAATACCATTTTTTATGCCATCGTATTTTCTTCCATTTACCTTTTAAATGGGCTGGAAACACTGATTGCACAGGCTTTCGGCCGTGACGAGCAGGATGAGTGCGTGTATCTGCTCATGCAATCTTTCTGGATTGCGCTCATCGCAACGCCTTTGGTGATGTTGGCGACGCTTGGCGTGCTACACCTTCTGCCCTATTTTGGGACCCCGCCGGAGATTGTGGCTGCGACGACCAAGTATGTGCATGCTTTGATTTGGTCGACGGCACCGCTGATGGTGTACATGGCTTTACGACGCTTTCTGCAATCCATCAATGACGTAGCCTTGATCTCCTTTTCCCTGGTGACTGCTTCCGTAGTCAATTTCATCGGGGATTGGGCGCTACTTTTTGGGCACCTGGGAGCGCCGGCAATGGGTATCGCCGGCTCGGGCTGGTCGACTGTGATTGTGCGGGTATACATGCTACTGCTGTTGGTAGGGGGTACCGTGTATGCGATCCGGCGACGAGGGTATCGGGTGGAGCGCCGGATGTTTGTGCCGAACGGACCGCGGCTACGGGCTTTGTTGCGTATCGGTTGGCCGAGCGGGCTGGAGTACTTTGGCGAGTTAGGCGTGGCGACGTATATGTCCATTCTCGCCGCGCGTCTCGGGACGACGTTGCTGGCGGCACAGCAGGTGGTACTCGACTTGAACGCCTTCGTATACCAAGTGCCGAATGGCCTTTCTTACGCGACGATCGTGCGCGTTGGGCAGGGGGCCGGCCGCGATAGCCTGCCGCAGGTGAAACGCTCTACCGATGCCAGTCTTTTACTGGGATTCGGATTTATGGTGATCGCAGCCACGCTTTTTGGCGCGTTTGGACACTTCTGGGGCGGTTTGTACACCAACAGCGCGTCAGTTGTGACCGCCGCGACGCCTATTTTCGTCGTTTGTGCTTTTGCGCTGCTGACGGACACACTGTTTGTGCTGCTCGCTTCGGCCATGACGGGGTTGGGCGACACGCGCACGCCCATGATCGTGAGCCTGGTGTGGTATTGGGGCATTGGCATGCCGCTAGCGTATGGGCTGGCTTTTCCGATGGGGCATCACCTGATGGGATTGTGGATTGGCCGTGCGGTCGGGTCCTTTGGCAGCGGGTTCACCATGCTGTTTTGCTGGCGTTTGCGGCTTCGCCGGGCCGCACAGGCGGAAAAGGGCGAGCGCAAGCAGAGCCTCAGCTTGCTCGGTTCGCTTTCCATGGTGAAATGAGCTCCACGTCGCAGCGGCTTCGTCTCGATCCTCGACCAAAGCCGTGGAGGCGTAGGTGGTAAGGGTGCTCAGCGGGGAAGACCGGAGCTGGGTTGAAGCTACGGCGCGTGTAGAAGGGTTCGATCTGGCGGGCATGGCCGCTGTTCCCGATCCTGAGGATGTGGCGGCGCAGGCTGGAGCACGGCGATTTGCCGATTGGGTGAATTCCGGAGCTGCCGGTGAGATGGATTGGCTGAAGCGCCGGGATGCCGATGGGGGCTTTGTGCGTGGCGACCTGCGACGAGCCATCCCCTGGGCGCGTTCCGTGTTGGTATGTGCGGTGAACTACAACGTCCAGGCACCTCGTTCCATCGATCCAGCGCCCGAGGGAACAGGCTGGATTGCTCGCTACGCATGGAGCGGCAAGGGTAGCGCGTTGATGGAATCCGGCGGCACAGAGGAAAGCGCCGGCAGTGACTACCATGCGGAACTGCTGCCCAAGCTGGAGACGATCGCCGAAGCTCTTCGTACACGCTTCGGAGAGCTCTGCCAGACCCGCGCTTATGTAGACACAGGACCCATCCTGGAGCGAGGATACGCGGCGCGCGCGGGTGTCGGCTGGATTGGGCGCAATACGTGCGTGCTGAATCAGGCTGAGGGGTCATGGCTGCTGTTGGGGGTGGTCGTGACTTCGCTCGAGCTCGAAGCCGCGGCTTGGCCTACGGTGGCTGCGGATCGGTGTGGAACTTGCACGCGCTGCGTCGATGCCTGTCCAACAGATGCGCTGCACGGATCGGGTCTGGACGGGCAGCCACGGCTCATGGATGCGTCGCGCTGTATCGCCTATCTGACGATTGAGAAGAAGGGCAGTATCAACCCGGCGCTGCGGGAGGGTATGGGACGGCAGGTGTTTGGATGTGACATCTGCCAGGATGTGTGTCCGTGGAACCGGCATGCGCCGGTGGGGCGGTCCGGCATGCTCGCACCTCGAGCTGAGCTGGTCAACCCATCGCTGGCCTCGCTTGCCGGCCTCGACGGTGCGGCGTTTAACCGAAAGTTTCGTGGGTCTCCGCTGGAGCGAACGCGCCGCAAACGATTACAGCGCAATGTGGCAATCGCGATGGGTAACAGCGGGGACGCGAAGTTCCGACCACAGCTGGAAGGCTGGACGCGTGGGGACGACCCCGTGCTGGCCGAAGCGGCAGCTTGGGCGTTGCAGCGGCTTGGCGCTGAGGACAATGTCGCAGTTGCGGACACTTCACCATTGGTTCCTGCCCGGAAAGTGTAGCGGTGTCCGAGCCGCCCGATGAGTAGACTACCGGCATGGGGTCTCAGGAAGTTGGACCGAGGATGGAGGCGAAGGAGAAAAGCTCTCCAGCGGCGGAGGCGCCGCAGGGCGCAGTGAATTCGGTGCCGGTTGCGGGCGCTCCCGCGGACGGGGCAGAGGTGATCTCACCCGCAGCGGTGACCGTGACTGTGAACCCTGTGGGCACTGAGGGAACATGGGCGCAGGTGAAAGCGCTGGCGCATTACATGAGCAAAACGGAGGTGCACACCTATGCGTTCAGCGTGGCGGCGCAAGTCATTCTGTCGCTGTTTCCGTTCATCGTGCTGTTGCTGACGTTGTCGCAAAAGGTGTTCCACTCGACCAAAATGGCTGATGTGGTCGGTGAGATGATGGCGAACTTCTTGCCGAGTAACCAGGCTTGGATTGTCGGCCATATGCGGGTGTTGGCGTTCGCTCACACGCAGACAAAGGCGTTTTCGCTGCTGATGTTGTTCATCACGGTGACGGGTGTGTTTTTACCACTCGAGGTGGCGTTGAACAGCGTGTGGGGTGTGACGAAAAATCGCAACTACCTGCAAAATCAGGTTGTGTCGATTGGCTTGGCGGTGGGAGTGGCTTTGCTGGCGATGGCGTCCGTGGCGCTTTCGGCGGCGCAGCGCACGGTTTTGGGCATTCTGTTTTTCGGGCACACGGATAACCTTGTCTTCAACCTGATCGCTAAGCTCTTTCTGCAGATCTGCGCGTTGGCGTCCAGTGTGGGACTTTTCTTCCTGATTTACTGGGGGCTGCCGAATCGCAAAGTGCCGCCACGAGCGGTGTTGCCGACGGCCGTTGTGATGGGCGTGCTTTGGACGGTGGCTAAGTACATTTATATTTTGCTGCTGCCGCATCTGGATTTTTATGCTGTGTATGGACCGTTTTATGTATCTGTAAGCCTGATTATGTGGGCTTTTATCTCGGGATTGTTGCTGTTGGCGGGAGCGTATGTGTCGGCGACGCGGCAGGCGTTGCGGGAAACGCAGGCAGCGGAGGAGGGTGCGGCTTAGATATGCATTTCCGATCTCGCAGGTAGTTCACGGCCGGGAACGCAGATTTCCTTCCCGCCCCATCGAGCAAAACGCTCGCTGGGGCACCGGTTTTGGGCATGACAATACAAAATGCAGATGCGTTTGCCAAGGAAGACTACATCTGAAAGGAAACAGCTCCTATATCCGTTTACCTGCAGGTGTAACCCCATCTCTTCGCTTTTCGCCGTCATCCTGAGCGAAGCGAAGGACCTCCGTATTGTTGCTGCGACTACACCTAAAGGTAAACAGGTCTAGAGCATGCGACAATGGCGCTGGGCGGCGGAACTGCAGGTCTCTCCACTGCGCAGACGGTAAAGCTGTCTGCTTCGGTCGAGATGACACTTGTTGCTTGAGTCGTGCTGATACTTATTGCTTCGGTCGAGCTGACACCTATTGCTTCGGTCGAGATGGCACTTATTGCTTGAGTCGAGCTGACACTTATTGCCTCGGTCGAGCTGACATTTCTTGCTTTGGTCGAGAGGACATTTGGCAGTGACAGTGGTCAGATCTGAGTTCAGATAGCTGTTCTAGTGGGTGTGAAAGGCTTTGATCGCGATATCGCGGGGTTGGGGCCCGGCTGGTAGCACGGTGAAGAGTGTGGGGCCGCCGGGGCTGTTGGTGCGGATGACGGCCACGTCGGCGGAGCCCGAATCGGCGACCAGGAGCAGGTGTTCGTCGGCTGAAAACGCAAGCGCGTCAGGGTGTGCGCCGGTACGCACGCCGGCAACGATGCGGCCGTCGTCGATGCTGTACAGGCTGGCTGAATCGGAGCCGAAGTCGGTGATCCAGAGACTGGTGTTGTCGCGGCTGACGACGGCGCGCGAGGGTTGCTGGACGACGGGATAGGTGCCGCTGACTTCGTTCGTCCAGGTAGAAAGCTCCGAGATGCTGTTGGCACCGAAGTTGGTGGAAAAGACCTCGCCGCCATCGGGCTTGAGGGCAAGGTGGACCGGCGTTTTCCCAACATCGAGAAAGCTCAGCAGGTGATCTCGTTGCAGCGTGGCGTCCTGTTTGCCGCGCCAAGAATCGGCGGGAACGCCAAGCCATACGGCCATGACCTGGTGCGAGTCGGAGCAGGCAATAAATGCCTTGGTGCTGTCGGGCAGAAGCGTTATGTCGGTTGCGCCGGGGCATCCAGGGAAGGCTTCGCGCAGCTGTAGCGGTTTGGGTCCGGTGGCATTGACGGCGTAAAGGGAGACGCTGCCTGCGCCCCGATTGCTGACGACCAGCGTGCGGTTATCGGGGGAGATGACAGCCAGCCCGGGGCCTTCGCCGGTCGCGGCGGTGCCGATTTCTTTTCTGGTTTCGAGGTCGAGTACGCTGACATTGTTGGAGCCTGCGTTCGCAACGTAAGCGCGACGGCCGTCCGGGGCAATGCTGATAAAGAAGGGACTGTGGTGGACGCCTATGGTAGCGGTCACCTGATTGGTAGCCGTATCGAGAACGGAAACCGAATCGCTGCCTGTATTTACAGCATAGACCTCATTGCGGACGGGATTGGCAGCCAAGCCGGTCGGCTGACGACCGACCGAAATGGTGCGCTCCTGGCGAAGGGCCACCAGATCCAGGACGGTAACGGTGTTGGCACTTCCGTTTGTGATGTAGGCGTACTCACGGTAGTCGGCGGCGAAGCTCGGGAAATGGTCGCGATGGCAACTGGTGAGCGCGAGGGTGGTGAGGGAGATTATGGCTGAAGTGAGGTGCCCCGGACGGCAAGGACGGGATCGGCCATGGTCGAGAAAACAACGGACAGCGGGAGAGAGCGACGACAGACGAAACACCTTTCCGAGTGTATGGGCCGGGGGGCCTTCCGGCAATGGAGAAAGATGGCGCGCCGCCGCAACACTGGGCAAGGGGTTGTGTTTACCAAGAAGACACGGTGGCTTGGAGAGCGCCGGGTCGGCATGACTCCTCGGAACAACGGAGCCTGGATCATCGGGCTCCGTTGCTTTTTGTGGGTGCTAGGTAGTGTCTGCCGAATGGTGAGAAATGGCTTGGGTGTAGCAAACGGCTTTAACCGGATGAACCTGTAGCTGAACAAAGAGCTGCTGAACAAAGATCTGCTGAACAAAGGGCTTTAGAGCCATTCTCCCTTGAGCGTGGTTCGGTATGAGCAAAACTACAGGTATCTTCACTTCGCAGACGATAGAACTGTTTGCTACCACCCACCCGAGCAAGCTCGTGCAGGGCCCGGTCGGCTTCAGTCGAGATGACACAGCTACAGCCAAGCGAGAACAGCTCGAGAACAGCTATAGACTGGCCCCGGTTTTGCTACAACCAGCCCTAAAGGGCTCCGCCTTCGGGCTGCTTTCAGCCGTGGGCTGAAACCCACGCTACACCGAGACTGATTTGTCGGACACCACCCAGTGAGATCAGGGTTCGCGGCGCGTGTGCCGCCAGGTGTTGATCAGCCAACCGGCATAGCCGAACTGCAGGAGCCAGACGAGGCAATACACGTAGACGAGGTGCCGTTGCGCGAGCGTGTGGAAGGGGATCATGGCTAGACGACCTCCGTCATGGTGGGTAGCGCTTCACTGCTGAGGAACGCGAGGGCGCGTGCCGCGGCTGCGCGCTGGCGACGACGTTCCAAGGCGTAACGCCAGCCCAGAAGCAGCGCACCCCACATCGCCCAAGCTGCAAGGTTCCACAGCACTGCCTGGTACATGGTGGGATCGATACCGGAATCGGCGCCGCCACCGAATACCGGCGAAGGATGTTGTGTGCGCCACCAGCGGATCGACATGTAGCAGATAGGAATGTCGATGGCTGCGAAGACACCCAATACCGCCGGGAGTACGCCGGAATGTCCGCTGCCGGGAAGGGTTGCACCATTGCCGGTGAAACCACGTAGCATTAGGTAACTGACATACAAAAGCCAGAGCAGTAAAAAGCTGGTAAGACGGGCGTCCCAGGTCCACCAGATACCCCATGCGGCGCGTCCCCAAAGCATGCCGGTGGCCAAGCCGATCGTGGAGTACAGCACCGTCAGCTCGGCCGATGCCAAGGCGAATGCATCCGCAGCCAACGCACGGTCTGCATTCCGATTGCGCCAGTAGAGATACGCAAAGCAGGCCGCACAGTTGAGGTAGGGAAAAACAAAGCTGAGAATGGCGTGCGGGAAGTGGTAGAAGAAGACCCGGTACAGGTTCCCCATGGTGGCTTCCGTTGGAGCCGTCATCGCTTTTTGAAAGCCGATGCCAAGCGCTACGAGGGTGAGACAGAGCCAAACGATTCCGAGGAGTTGGCCTTTTCCATGGTCTTTCGTCATAGCGGTCACATACCTATTTTATGGCGGAATGCCTACTCATAGCGGTGGTGCGGTGAGCGAAGTTGATGGGCTCGAACACGCTACTCGGCATGCAGCACGACTCCAAAGAGAAGGACGGCCGCGGTGGTGAACACGACATCGTAGGCGAGCAGAACCTTGATCCAGAGACTGGGCTCAAACTCGCCCGTGAGCACGTCCGTGGTGGCCTGGATCATGGCGAGCAGCGCGGGCATGGCGATGGGGCAGAGGATGAGCGGCAGCAGTAATTCGCGATTGCGGGTGCGCAGGCTGAGGCCGGCAAAGAAAGTGCCATTGGAGACGAGCGCCCAGGTGCCCAGCGGCAGGATGAGGAGCAGCAGGGGCGTTTCGCCGAGTGGATGGAGGTTATAGAAGATGGCGAAGACGGGTGCCAGAACGAGCTCGATTGCAGAGACGAAGATGAAGTTGGCCAGGGCCTTGCCGACGAAGAGAGCAGAGGCTGGGGAGGGCGCGAGGCGCTGTGCGTCGAGGACGCCGTGGCTGAGTTCGCGTGCCCAGGCGTTGTTGAGTGCGGTGATCGAGGCGAATAGGATGGCGACCCAAAGGAGGCCGCCCGAGATCTGCCGCGCGATGGTGGGAAAGGCTGTTGGGTCGAAGGCGAGCGCGAAGACGACGACCACCAGCAGCGAAAAAAACAGCATGCCGTTGACGCTGTCGCGGTTGCGCCACTCCAGGCGCAGGTCCTTTTCGAGATGGGCGAGGACGTGGCGGGCGTAGATCATGCGCGGTCGCCGAGGTTTGGGACTTTGGTGAGATCGGCGACGCTGGCAGCCGTGGCGCGGAGGTAGTCGGCGGGGGTGAGCAGGACCTGCAAACCTCGTTGGCCGGCGGAAACGGAGATGGTGTCAAAGAGCTCCAGGGTTTCATCAGCGAAGGACGGAAAAGGCTTCTTCGCGGCTAGCACGGTCACGCCGCCGCGGATGTAGCCGGTGAGCGTCTCGACCTCTTTGAGCGGGGCGAGCTCGGCCTTGCGTGTGCCGGCAGCTGCGGCGAGTTTTTTCAGGTCGAGCTCGGCATCGCCGGGCACGCTTGCGAAAAGATGTGTGGTTTGCGAGGTGCGGGTGAGCAGGGGTTTGAAGACCTGCTCGGGCGGCAGGCTGATTTT
>CAXTNA010000032.1:16162-18406 GCA_964245535.1 uncultured Acidobacteriaceae bacterium
TGATTTTGCGCGCGACTGACGGCGCGGTCAGGTCTTCGGGATCGACGGTGTAAGTCCGCAGCTCGTAGGCGATGCCGAGGATGTCGAGCAGACGGACGGCGTTGGTTTTTTGTGGTGAAGCAGAGCTCATGCTGTGGCGGCTCCGGCTCCGGCTGCGGCCTCAGCTGCGGTGAGGGCGAGTTTCGCCTCGACTGCGGAGACGAGGCGGCCGGCTTCGACCGTCAACGTAAGCTTGGCCAAGGGGCGAGCGAGTTCTGCCTGGTGTGTGGTGAGCAGCAGCGTGCGGCGCAGGTTGGCGGTGCCCAGCCGCGCAAGGTAGGCCGTAAGCCGCGCGATGATGGCGTGCGCGGAGGCGACGTCCAGGTTCGAGAAGGGTTCGTCCAGGAGCAGCAGGTCGGGTTCTGTGAGCAGCACTCTCGCGAGCGAGGCGCGCTGGCGCATGCCTTGCGAGTATTCGGCAAGGCGGCGCGGGTTGGCGGGATCGAGGCCGACAGCGGCGAGGCCGTCGGCTACCTGATTGATGCGGGCGGCTTGACTGAGGTCGGGCCGGTGCAGGCCGAGCAGGTAATCGAGGTTTTCAGGGCCGGTGAGGTCGTCGTAGAGCATGGTGCTGTGGCTCATGTAGGCGATGCGGCCGCGCGCGTGCGAGGGCGGCTGGCCGAAGACATGGACCTCGCCGTAGGCCGGCGTCGTGAGCCCGGCGATGAGCTTTAAGAACGTAGATTTGCCGGCGCCGTTGGGCCCGAGCAGAACGACGCTGCTGCCTGCGGGGAGATCGAGGTTGATATCACGCAGGGCGACGAAGCTGCCGAAGATCTGCGAAACGTGGCGGAGGGCGATCGCGAGGGGGGCGGCTGCGGACGGGTCTTCGCGAGGGTTAGGGAGCATGGGCGGGAGCGAACGGGCGCTCATGCGAGTATAGAGGGCACATACCGATGTGTAGGGAGAGCGTGTGCAGAGATGGGAAAGACGCCGGAGAAGCGTCGTGGCTGGGTGTGTGTGGATGGTGGTAGCGGGGATCGGCGCGGGCAGGATGCATGCGCAGGCGCTGGATCCGGCGGACCGGCAGCTGGCGCACGATATCTTTCAACAACTGATCACGACGGACACGACGCATGCCACCGGCAGCACGCGGGTGGCGGCGGAGGCCATGCGCGATCGGCTGTTGAAGGCGGGGTTCCCGGCGGGCGACATGGAGCTTGTTGGGCCGCGTGACAACCGGCTGAACCTGGTGGTGCGGTATCGAGCGGCGAAGAGTGGGGCGTCGAGTGATAAGGCGGCGAAGCCGGTGCTGTTTATCTGCCATTTGGATGTGGTGGAGGCGAAGCGTTCGGACTGGACGCTCGACCCCTTTCAGTTTACGGAGAAGGATGGCTTCTTCTACGGCCGCGGCACGCAGGATGTGAAAGATTCCGATGCGGCGTTGATTACGAGTTTGCTGCTGCTGAAGCGTGCGGGGTATGTGCCCAAGCGCGATCTGATTGTGGCGTTGACGGCGGATGAGGAGGGCGGGCCGGATAATGGTGTCGATTGGCTGCTGCGCAACCGGCCGGACCTGGTGAATGCGGGGGTGGTGATCAATCCGGATGCGGGCGGCGTGGAGTTACGGGACGGCAAGGCCGTGGAGCTGAATGTGGAAGCGGCGGAGAAGCTTTATGCCGACTTTCAGATTTCGGCTACCAGTGCGGGTGGGCATAGCTCGCTGCCGCGGCCGGATAATCCGATCTATGAACTTGGGGATGCGCTCCAGCTGTTGGAGCACAGTCCGTTTCCGGCGGAGTTGAATGCGGTGACGCGGGCGTATCTCGAAACCGAGGAGAAGACGGCCGGACCGGAGCGCCGGGCGCTGCTCCAGCGGGTGTTGGCGACGCCGATGGATGGGACGGCAGCCGATGAGCTTTCCGCCGATCCGCGGATGAACGCGACGCTGCGGACGACGTGTGTGGCGACGATGATTGCGGGTGGGCATGCACCGAACGCGCTGCCGGGGTCGGCGACGGCGAATGTGAACTGCCGCATCCTGCCGGGGCATCCGCCGGAGGAGGTGCGGCGGCAGATGATCGCGAAGCTCGGCGATGCGAAGCTGACGGTGAAGTATGTCGACAATGCCGGTGTGGTTTTCCCTTCGGCACCGACGACGGCGGCCGGGGCTCCACCACCGCTGCGGCCGGATGTGACGGGGCCGCTGCATGCGGTGGCGGAGGCGATGTTTCCGGGAATTGCGATTGTGCCGACGATGGAGAC
>CAXTNA010000033.1:0-11623 GCA_964245535.1 uncultured Acidobacteriaceae bacterium
CAGAACCATGACCTTAGCCGTTATATTTTGTGAATAGAAGACATGATGCCGGCTTCAGCGTATTCCTACGATCAGATCATCGAGACACCTTTGGGTGAGGTTGTGCTCATGGCGGATCTTTACGTTCTAGGTGACACGGTAGAGCTTCGCGAGCTAATATTTTACCCAGTCGGACGCGACTACTTGCCGCTTGGAACGGCACTGGTCCGCAGTCTCTATCGGCAGATCGAAGCAGACTTGAAATCCATCGGGTACAAAAGAATTATCATCACCGGCCACCGTACAAGTGGAGCAAACCCGGGACGTAACTTGAAGATCGTAAGGATAATACGATGATGAAGATGATGAAAATGGAATTACCCGAAGCTCTGCGCGTCCAGGTGGTCAGCATGGCTGAGCAGGGCGCCTCGCATGAGGCGCTGGTATCACGCATGCGCTCAGCGGGGCTGCAAAAACCTCAATCAATCCGCCTGCTCTCCATTGCAACAAATATCTCCCTCGGCGAAGCCAAACGCATCGTCCACTTCAGCCCGGTCTGGGACGATCGCCGTGCCAGCGACGACGCTTTCCACGAGACCGCGATGCAAGCACTCGAGGAATGGCAGCACGAAGGCGACCATTTCGACGAGCACAGCCCCGAGCGTCTCGCGAGCTAACGCCCAGGCTCGGCAGCAAGCCCCTACCGTATGGGCTGCCAGCAACCTTCCGCGTCCAAGCGCGATGACTATTCAACGCTTCAGAAAGAGCACGCCATGCAGCCCTACCGCAAACCGTCGGCCGCCTTCATCGGCGCTTCCTGGAGCGCGCTCTTCCTCGGTGCGCTCACCTTCTCGATCGGCCTATGGAACGCCACCATGCAGCTTACGGCAAAGGGGTTTCTCTTTACGCTGCTCATGTATGGCCTGTTTTCCGCCGTATCGGTGCAGAAGAGCGTGCGCGACCGCCTTGAAGGCGTTCCAGTTACCAACATCTACTACGGCCTCAGCTGGATCTCGCTGCTGCTTTGCTTGCTCCTTACCGCGATCGCGCTTTGGAACGCACAGATCACCCTTGCCGAGAAAGGCTTCTATAGCATGGCGTATCTTCTTAGCCTGTTCGCAGCCATCACAGTCCAAAAGAACACCCGCGACAGCGCAGGCGTACGCGATAGCCTTCCTGCCTTCTCCGCTGAACAGGGTTGACCGCCTCCAGAGGCATCTGCACAAACCTTAGACAAACAAGTGCTACGCTGCTCCCATGACCCGCGGCCTCTACGTCGAAACGCGCATCCATGGCTCGAACGACGCAGACAGATCACTGGAGCGCCTCTGGGAGTTGACCCAAACACCGGCCCTGCATCAGCGCTGGGCTCTGCGCTTTTCCACGATCACCTATCTACCGCGCCTAAATCTACTAGAGCCGCAGCGGTTCGAATATGCCACCCGCATCGGCTTCGGCCTACGCATCGCCGGCATGGGTGAATCGATCGCCACGCGCGAAAGCGAAGGCAATGTTCGTGTTTCGTCCTTGCGCTTCTGGTCCGAAAGTCCTCTTTCGCTCATCGAGGAAGGCAGCGGCTTTTGGCGCTACGTCCCGGCGTCCGACGCGGTGACTGGCCAGAACCTGCGCTTTCTCACCTGGTACGACTACCGTGTGCGCTTCGGCCTGTTCGGGAAAATCGCGGACCTCGCCTTTCGCCCGCTCATGGGCTGGGCCACCGCGTGGAGCTTCGATCGTCTGCGTCTCTGGGTCGAAGACGATATCCCGCCCGAAGTCGTGCGGACATGCACGCTCATTTACAGCATGGCACGACTGACCATGGTCTTCGTCTGGCTCTGGCACGGTCTGGTGCCGAAGCTCCTCTTCCAGAATGCCGGTGAGCTCATCATGTTGCGAGAGTCTGGCCTGCGTGCCGCCGCCCTGCCCTTCGTAGGCATCGTCGAAGTCCTGATCGGTTTAGCTGGACTACTTCTGTGGAGATGGCGACCGTACCTATTGCTGACTGCCGCAGGAATGCTGCTTGCCCTCGTCACCGTCGCGCTTCGTTCGCCTGAGTACCTCCAAGCCGCCTTCAACCCAGTCACTCTCAATCTCAGCGTCTGTGCCTTGGGCTTTGTAGGCTGGTGGGCATGGCGATACACCGCCTTTGCGGGACGCTGCCTCCGTCGCGCCCCACGTAGAGAGACGAGACTATGAGTGAGTTCTGCTCTATCTATGAGCGCGTCCTTGGCAAACCCGCGTTTCAGCGGCTGCACCCACAAATTCAGCGCCGCTTCGGCTTCGATAGCGCCTCCGGCATCAGCGTCATCGGTCGTGGCACCATGCAGCGCGTTTGGCACGGCCGATGGTTTACTCTTCCCTTCCTGTGGATCGGCACCTGGCGCGCCATCATGTTTCCAGAACGCGGCACGGAAATCCCATTCACCATACAGAACTATGCGTACCGGGACACATTCGGCCGCGAAACTGTAACCTGGCTGCGCACCTTCCAACTTGGCAGGCGCCGTCGTTTCGATGCCTACATGATCTTCAGCGAAGCACGCGGAGTCATCGTCGATTACCTCGGCACGCACCAGCACCTCGCGGTGGACATCGAGATGGACGTTGCCGAAAATGGTGGCCTGCACTTGCGCTCCGGCGAGCAGCGCTTCTATGAGGGCCCGGTCGCCTTCCGCTTTCCCATGGCGATGAGCGGCTACGCCGACGTTTGCGAATGGTATGACGACGCAGCTCAAAGCTTCCGCATTGAAGTCGTGGTCACCAACCGCCGCTGGGGCAAGCTGTTCGGCTACACCGGCGCCTTCCAGGTGGAATGGCAACAGAACGTCCCGCCACCCCCGGACGTCTTTCCCAAACGTACCGAGCGACGCGAGTAAGGCTGGCGTAGTGCTGCGAAACCTTCTTTACGCCGTTTATCAGATATCTTCGTAACGCGGACCGTCCACAAATTTAGAAGTGTTATACGCAAGTGAACGATCCTCATCACGCGATGCTAAGAAGTAAGGTGAAAACCCAACCGTAAGAAGCAAAACCTATCGTCACATGCTGGCCAGCGGCAATGGCGGATGCTGGAGATCCGTAGTAGGCGAAGGGTGAGCCAGTACAAACTTGCGCAAGGAGATCGCGGGAAGTTCTATGAGGTAACGACTAACAAGGGAGAGGGCAATCGTGCTGGTACCCGCGACTGCAATCCTCATAAAAAATGCTCGGCTGTCGCCTGCTCCGGGCACTCCCCAAAAGCGATCGTAAGCCTCAAGCACGGAGGTGTGGATCATGTAGAAGGCATAACTAATCAGGCCGAAAAACACCAGGGCACGCGAACGCAGGACTCCGAGCCACCGGGAACCGCTATAAATAATTACTAATCCCACGACCGAACCTGTAAGAAGGACGATTGCTGTCTGCTGCAACGCCGAGGCGCAAGCCCAAGTTGCATAAATGGGATACAGCCGTGATGCCAGGAGGCGTAACGCGCAACCTAGCAGGAACGTCCCCGTGAGCACCCCGGCTGCGCGGCTCCGGGCTGCGCGGGCGGGCGCGGCCTGTCTGAAGCAACAGGCAAGAACTGCCCCGAATGCCAGCCCGTCGCAGTGTAAGAACGTCAAGTAATAGTTATGGTGGCCAAACCAGGCAAAGATGAAACGAGCGGCAACAGAAAACATGCCGACAAACACCGCCCAGCGCAGGATCGCTTTCGGTCCGCGTTTGCGAATCACCGTGGGCCAAAGCAGATAAAACTGCTCTTCAATGGCCAGCGTCCAAAACGGGCCTGTGGATGCTACGTGAAAGACGCTTGCGAAGTTGGCGAGAAACAATGCGCAGAAGCCAACAAATACCCAGTTGTGCGTAGTGAAGAGAGTGAAAACCAGCATAACGAGGTACAGCGGAAGAATGCGCAGCGCTCGCTTCCAATAGAAATCACGGTAGAAATGCGAACTGCTGCGGTCCTGCTGCAAAAGTGACGTAATTAGAAAGCCGGACAGCACAAAAAAAAGGTCGACTCCACTGTTTGCTTCGCTCGCCAGTCTAAAGAGTCGTCCCGCAGCGCCGGACCAGCCCGCGTGCAACAACGTGGAATATGCTGCATGGTGGAAGAACACCATCAGGACTGCTACACCACGTATCCCGTCCAATTCACTGATATGGCGGAGACGATTGGTTTTGCTATGGGACTTCTGCGCAGAACTAGGCAACCACGCTCCCTGAATTTCAGATTAGTAAACTTTTCCAATCGCGGCGCGACAACTTAAGCTCAGCAAATCTGCCGAGCTTCTCACACGACGTACTCGGTAGCGTCGCTCTTCCGACTGCTACATCGGCAGGCAGAGATGTTAAGCGTTAACGAGCTTGGATAATTCAGCGACGCGCTTGGCTAGCATATTTTCCAACTTCTCCAGTGCCTCGGAAAAGCCTTCAATGCCTTCCTTCAGCTTGTCATGCGCCATGTGGTTATCCGCATGCATCTTCTCAAAGGTAGCCTGATCCATCGAAATCTTCTCGATCGGGTTATCGGCAGCGTTGGCCGGACTTAGCTTGCGTTCGAGCGGGCCGTCTGCCTTCTGCAATTCTTCCAGCAACTTGGGAGAGATGGTTAATAGATCGCAGCCGGCCAGTTCGGTGATTTCTCCAATATTCCGAAATATGGCGCCCATCACCTGCGTTTTGTAGCCAAACTTTTTGTAGTAGTGGTATATCTCTGTCACCGATTGCACACCGGGATCTTCCGCCGCGCTGTACTCCTTGCCGGTATCCTTCTTGTACCAATCCAAGATGCGACCCACAAATGGAGAAATCAGCGTCACCTTGGCCTCTGCGCAGGCGACCGCCTGATGGATGCCGAATAATAGTGTCAGATTGCAGTGAATACCCTCTTCTTCGAGCTGCTTGGCTGCTTGTATGCCTTCCCAGGTGGACGCAATCTTAATCAGCACACGTTCACGGCCAATGCCCGCCTGATCGTATTGGTGAATAATGTCGTGTGCCTGCTCGATTGTCTTATCTCGGTCGTAGCTCATGCGCGCATCGACCTCGGTCGACACACGGCCCGGCACGATCTCCAGAATCTTGCGCCCGAAAGCTACCGCGAGCGTTTTGAATGCAGCGGCCGCGACCTGCTTATCGTCCGCATTCGGTCCCAGGGCTTCCCGTGCCTGGCTCAGCACGTCGTCCACGATGGATTGGTACTCCGGCATACCGGCGGCAGCCTGAATCAGCGACGGATTCGTGGTCGAATCCGTAGGCTTGAACTGTTTGATGGAGTTGATGTCGCCCGTATCGGCGACCACCGTCGTCATCGACTTGAGTTGATCGAGTTGGTTGGCCATCGAACGCATCTCCTGGAGCGAGGCTTGGCAACACGCCGCGCATTCCTTATTCAGTATAGGCGGATTGCCTACGCTAACCGATAGGATGCATAACATGAAGCTCAGGCGCACGCTACCTTTGTGGTACGCATTACCCTAGCGGGTGATCTGCTCTTCCGCAGCGCGCAGATCGGGCGCCGTAGCAGGTTTCCAGCCGGTTTTCACCTCGTCCTCCTGCTCTCCGATCGTCTTGAACAGCAGGGCATGGCCGCCGATGTGGACGTGTGTTTCTGTAATCTGCCATCGGCCCGGGGCGAGCTCACGCCGTTCCACATCAAAGATCCCGCCTTTTTCCAGCTTGCCAAGAATGCCGAACCCGATCCGGACGTCCTGCGTCAGTGTGCCGCGCAGCGTTTTGATCCGGCTTCCCTCCCGCGCCACCACCATCTCGCCGGCCATCGTGCCTAGCACGCGCGATTGCATATCCGGAGGATTGAACGCGGGATTGGGCTGGAAACGCAAATGAACCTCCGCTGCATTCTGTCCGCTGGTGGTCCAGAGAAAGGCATCCGGCAGCATAAGGAGCAGCTCGCGTGCCTGGGCTTCGTCCTGATCTGCTGCCTTTTTCTTGTGTGCCTGCGCTTCTGCATTCCGTACAAAATCACGAATGCGATCCAACTCTCCCTGCGCATCCGCGCCCCTGAGAGGCTGGCCGTTCAGTTCCAGCAATCGACGCAGATCGCCCTTGGGCGTTTCGATTACTTGATAAACGGCATCTTTGTTTGGCTGCACATCATGGTCGCGATACTGCCACGCGGTATGGTCAAGCTTCGACGCATTCAACTCCGCCGTGACCGCGGCATGCACCACGCTCAGGGCATCCTCACCACCCTGGGCGAGGGCGGCATGGGCAGAAACAGCGGGGCCCGACAAGAGGAGTAACAGCCAAATCCGGCAGCAGCGCCTGAGTTTTGAAAACGAATTCATAAATGAAACGGCATCAATCAGCGGAACACTACCTTTATCGGCTATTCGGGCAAGATCTTTACAAAGGCGCCCTCAGGCAGCTTGGCGCCGCCTAAAGGATGGACGACGCCATCCCGCACAAAGCCGCGCAACATCGTTCGTTGCGGTTCAGGATTTTGCTTTACGCCGCCAAAACTGGCCGGCATTGGGGGCGCGGCCGCAGCCGTCGGGTAAGGCGTAGCACGGTGCGTCGGGTCTGGCGAAGTTCCAGTGGTCCCCATCCGCGCTCTGCCCATGCCACGATCCATTGCTTCGTTTGCCAAACGGTCGGCGTCCTTATTCTTATGACGCAGCGCATGGTGAATCTGAAAGCCGTCCAACTTCGCAATGCGTCGGCGAGCCTCCTCATACAAAGGCCGCAGATCCGGCGAGTTCACCTTGTACTTGCCTTGCACCTGCTTCACCATCAACTCTGAATCGGAGATCACCCGCAACTGCCCGTGCCCGTTTTCCGACGCCCACGCCAGAACCGCCAGCAATCCGGAATATTCTGCGTAGTTGTTGGTCCGCATGCCGAGGAACTCGCTCAGCTCCACCAGCAATTCTCCTGCAGAATCGACGATGACGGCACCAAAGCCAGCAGGACCGGGGTTGCCGCGCGACCCGCCGTCACAGTGCCCCAGCACCCAGCCGGGCGGCAGTGGAGGCAACTCCGTGTCCTCGATTTTGGGACGGGGCGGGAAGGGAAACTTGCGGGAAGTTGAAGGCGCGCTATGGGAGCGGGCCTTGCCGGTACGGGGACTGCCGGGATCATCAGGAAACAGCGAAGCCATCGTTCGCTAGTGTAGAGCCCAAAGAGCCACCGTTCTTATGAATCCTATGGGGCGGACTACGTCTGCAGGACATCCACCTTGCCGTCCTTCATCTTGCGAAAAGCGTGCAGTACCCGCCCGTTAGCGTCGATATGCCGTAAAACGACTGCCCCTTCTACAATCTCCAGATCGGAAAACCCGAGCACCTTGGCTCCAAACGGACCACGCTTTTCAGGCGGTGTCGTCCAGTTCACCAGCTCCGCCCCACCGCCGCCGGAAATCACAAAGCTTGTCGGATGCCCTGCAAATTCGATGTGCTGCAGGTCGTGGTCATGGCCGGTAATCCAGAAATCAACCTTGGCCTGCCGGATGGCCGAATCCCAACGTTTAATCAACAGCTTATTGTCTTTGTGAACACCATTGGTGTACAGCGGATGGTGACAAACGACGGCCACAAAGGGCGTGGTGCGCGGTTTGGCGAGCTCGTTCTGGAACCACGTCTCCTGTGCCTCCGTATGCTCCTTGCTCATCGTGAAGCTCCATGGAAAAGGGTCATCCTTGGTGCCGGGCAGGTTGGAATCCAGGCAAATAAAGGTGATTGTCGGATTTTGCTGCGGCCACTGAAAGGTGTACCAGCGATCCGGCATGGTCCAGCGCGTTTTCACATGGTGCGGGTAGGCGAGCTCCAGTTCGACTTTGCTGTCGATCCGGTGCTCATAATCATGGTTGCCAAGCACGGCATAAAATGGGCACGAAAAATGCGAGGTGGGATACATCTGCTCGAAATCGTTTTGCCATCGCGGCGAACTTAACCCGCCAAGCATGTTGCCGTACCAGTTATCGCCAAGCAGAAACACCGCTTGCGGATGCACATGCTTTTGATCCACAAATTGCTTCATTTGCGCGGCCACGGCACTTTGCTGCTGCGGGTAGTGGTCCGCTCCCCAGTCGCCGAGCAGGAGCATGTGGGGGTTGGCCGGGTTCGGGTCCGGTGCCCGAGCGCTCCCGCTCGCAGCCTGGGCCAGCAACGCCCCGGGTCCGATGACCGAAAGCGCCGAAAACGCAACTGTTTGACGCAAGAACTTCCGGCGATTCAAAGCACCGCTGCTTCCGTTCGCGAACTCGGACAACTAGAAACCTCCCATAGCGCCGCGCCCCACTGCAAGAATCGGCAGCGATTAGCTGTAGCGTTGGACGCGTCAGGGCTCGCAGGCGTCGCAGGTGCTGATTCCGGCGCTTTGACAACACCATCGCTACGCGCCGCCAGCCAGCCTTCAGCGCGTAACAGGAACCGCGCCAAGGGCGGCATTCACCGAGCGAGGTGGCCGCACCAAAAATGGCAGCACTGCCGAACACAGCAGAAGGATCGAGAGAATATGGAGCCCGCTTGCGTAGTGTCCGCTCGTTTGCCGCGTATGCGCGATGAGCAGCGGGCCGAAGGCGCTGGCAAATCCCCAGGCAGTCAGCATCAAGCCATAGATAGAACCGACGAACTTGGGTCCAAAGTAATCCGCTGCAAACGCCGGCATCGTGCCGAAACCACCGCCATAGCAGAGCAGGACGATGAAAGCGACCACCGTTAATACGCCGCGGCTGCCCATGCTGGGCAACAGCCAGAACAACACGGCTTGCAACAAAAACATGATGAGAAACACAAAGCGGCGCGGCATGAGATCGGAGACAGACGCCCAGAAGACGCGGCCCACGGCATTGCCGATTGCCACGACGCCCACCATGCCCGCCGCCACCGCCGCTGTCACGCCTGCCAACTCCTGGAATATGGGTGACTCCTGCGAGATGATCGAAATACCCGCACAGGTGTTGAGAAACAGCAGCAGCCAAAGCGCCCACCACTGCCATGTGCCCAGGGCTTGGCGCAAGGTGAAATTGCGGGCGGCCTCCGTTTTTTCGACGGCCGCCGACGGTTCCCAGCCCTCCGGCTTGTAACCTTCCGGCGGGTTCTGCATGAAGGAACCGGCCGCCACGGAAATAACCAGAAACACCAACCCCAGGTACAAAAATGTGGTGAGAACGCCTACCGTCCCGATCAAATGTGTGGCGACCGGAGCCGTGATGAGCGCACCGGCGCCGAAGCCGCCGACCGCGATGCCGGTCATCAAGCCGCGCTTATCCGGAAACCATTTCACCAGCACCGATACGGGAATGATGTACGCAAAACCCAGGCCAATGCCGCCGATCACCCCATAGGTGAGGTAAAGCCACCAAAGTCCGTGATTGGATTGGCTGGCGAGCGCAACTCCCGCGCCGTATAACAAACCGCCGGTCATGGCGACGACACGCGGTCCGCTACGGCTGCTCCAAAGCCCCCCGAAGAAGGCAGCAAAGCCAAGGACAAAGATCGCGATGGTGAAGGTGAGCGTCACCTCTTCGATCGTCCAGTGAAAGCGCGTCGCCAACGGCTTACGAAAAACGCTCCACGCGTAGACCGCTCCCAACGCGACCTGCAACACGACCGCAGCCAGGGCGATCCCCCAACGCTTGCTATTCATGAGTATCCTTTGCCGACGTCCCTCGCCAGTGAACGGCGCGACTCCATCAGATGCCGAAACAACGAGCTTTGTCGAGGAGAAAAGTGGAATCCGGCGCACGATGGTGCGTTACCGGCATTACCAAATGCGGCGTACGCCGAATTGGTCGAGCTGTTCGTCAGCACTTACAACCGGCATGTCCTCATGAAGCGCATGAGCTGCAATCATGCGATCGAAGGGGTCGCGATGTGGAGCCGTGAGCCGTCCCGCCCGCAAGGCAACTGCCGCATCGATCGGGATCAGCGTATAGCCCGCGCCGGCGATGGCTGTTAGGAACTCTTCTTCCAGAGGCTCGGCAACCGGTAATTTTCCGATTCGCACCTTGGTCGCGATCTCCCATGCGCTTGCTGCAGAAACCATAATTGTGTTTTCCCCGTCGGCGATGGTAGCAGCGGCGGCGGGAGATAGAAGCTTCACCCGGGTCATAGCCCATATCAGCGCATTGGTGTCTAGGAGCACTCTCACCGTGGGCGACCCGTGTACAAGGGATCATTTGCATCACCCTCTTCCCAGAGACGCAACTCTTCTTCCGGTAACGGATCCCAGAAGGAATCTGGAATGACTATCTGCAAATGCTCTAAAAGTCCAAGACGTTTCTTTGCGGCCGGCTGCTCAATGGGCTCCAGCTTCGCTACGGGCTTTTTTTCGCGCCCGGAAGTGATGACGACCGTCTCTCCCGCCTGGACCTGCTTTACCAACTCTGAAAGATTGGTTTTGGCTTCAAACATGGTTGCGGAAATCATGTTCCCTCCTGCTAAGTGATCTTAGCAGAATGGATCTTCCGGGCGAGCAAGGAAATTTTGCGCTCACCCTTATGCAGCACCAACCGTCTACCCCGTAAGCAACACGTTGACTCCGGAGTCAGCCATCGCATGAGCGCATCATCCGCAATAATCCTTCCCGGCGACCCCATCCGCCGTCGTCCCAGCCCTTTTGCGCTTGGTCTTGAAGAAACCCGTGCTGCCACAGCAGCGGGAGAGTCCGTGGCAGCTACGCTGCCTAAGGAAGGTGCCCGCTCGACCGTACAATCCGGCGCCCGCACCAAGCTGACCCCGCAGGAGATGGACGCCCGGGCTCAACAGCGCGCCGAAGACGACGAACTTATCCGCGCGGCGCAAAAAGGAGAACGCACCGCCTTCGATGCCCTGGTGCGCCGCTATGACCGCAGCGTGCTGCGCCTGGCGCTGCATATGCTCGGCAGCGAGGAAGATGCGCAGGATGTGCACCAGGAGGCTTTCATCAAGGCCTACCGCCACCTGTCGAACTTCCGCTTTGAATGCTCGTTTTATACCTGGCTGTACCGGATCGTGACCAATCTGTGCCTGGACCAGCTTCGTCGCCGCAAAAGCCGCCGTGAAGATCCCGCAACGGTTTTCGATGCCGCCGGGGATGAGATGGACCTGATGGCGAATGTACAGGACGAGCGCTCCGGCGCCGATCCTGCGCGGGAACTCGAGCGGAAGAACCAGCATGCGGCTATCCAGAGTGCGCTTGGGGAATTAACTCCGCGCGAGCGCACCGTCTTTGAACTGAAGCACTACCAGGGATTGAAGCTGCGGACGATCGGCGAAATGCTGTCGACCACAGAAGAAACAGCAAAGAACACCCTGTTTCGGGCCACACGCAAGCTCCGCGCGCGTTTGGCAGAGGTACGGTAAGAACAGCTTTGACTTCTAGCTCCCTTGGCTAAAGTTAGAAGCCAGGAGCTGCATTACAAGCGGGGCAGACACCACACGATCCCGCACCGGCAACACCTTTTTGGGGCATCAGAGGAACGCAACATGCATTGTGAAAACGCGCAACAGAACATCGTCCTGGCGCAGTATGGGGAGCTGCCCGATGCCGAGCAGCTCCCCTTGGAGCAGCATCTCCGCAACTGCGAGGCCTGTCGCCGCGAGTGGAATGCCCATCTGGCGCTCGGCGAAACGCTGGGCTTGCATCCTGTCATCGAGCCCTCGCCAAATCTGCTGGCTTCCTCGCGGATGCGCCTTGATGAGGCGCTCGATGCCATGCC
>CAXTNA010000033.1:11633-18222 GCA_964245535.1 uncultured Acidobacteriaceae bacterium
CCATGCCCGCCCGCTCCTTCGGCCAGCGCTTCTGGGGCAATACCTTTCGTTGGATGGGCTACGTTAAAGGCGCCCCGGCGCTCACCACCCTTCTGCTCGGCATCGGCTTTCTAGGCGGAAACGCGCTCACCCGCTACCAGGTGGCCCACACACCGCAGTTGCCGCGTCCCGTCATCCTTTCGCATCCCGCGCAGGGCGCCGTCGCGAATGTGTCGGGCATTGTGCAGACGCCAAATTCCGGTCTGGTTCAGGTGAACTACAACCGGCTTGTGCCCGAAACCGTGCAGGGCTCGCTTGATGATCCTGAGATTCGCAAGCTGCTGATGCTCGGCACGCAACTGGCCACCACAAACCAGGCCCACGCCGATGCGGTGTCACTGCTGGCCAATGAATGCCGCGCCGGCCACAGCTGCGACGGCGATCGCGTGGGCAGCTCTGCCGGCATCCGCTCGGCACTGCTCGCCAGCCTGCACTACGACAGGAGCCCGGCGGTGCGTTTGAAGGCACTTGCCGGTTTGGAGCCCTACATTGCCCAGGATGAACGTGTGCGCGATGCCGTGCTCGAAGCGCTGATGCATGATCACAGCGCCGAAGTCCGTACGGAAGCGATCTCCATGCTTTCGCCAGTGGGAGCCGATTCGAGCGTGCGCCAGGCTTTGCGGACGGTTTCCGCAGAGGACGCCAATCCCGCCATCCGGACGGCAAGCTACCACGCGCTGCAAACCTCTGCGGATATCGAGTAGAACCGCTCATGGAATCTCCTATCCGCACGAAACGCGAAATAGCGGGGATACGTTGCCCTCGGCTTACCCGCCTAGCCGGCGCGAAGGCTGTACATGGTGCGCTTTCCGCCGCACTACTGGCCAGCTCGCTCCTGCTGCTTGCCTGCCCGGCACACGCTGCTTCCTTGTTCGCCCACACCGGCAGGCCGGCCTTCGGTATGCCTGGCCCCGGTGTACACGGCGCCGTGAACGGACACTCGCCGGGGTACCTCGGTATTGAATTTCACGATGCGGTCGACGATACAAACTCGGGGCTACACTCCCGCAACGGCCGCGGCGTAGAAGTCCTCAGGGTGGATCACGATGGTCCGGCAGGCCAGGCAGGATTACGACCCCATGACATCATCATCAGCTTGAACGGTCAGGCGGTGGCGGGTACTGAAGCCCTGCGGCGGATGATTCACGATGCGGGGGCCGGCATGCAGATTGCACTCAACATCCTGCGCAGCGGCCACCCGCTGACGCTTAACGCGCAATTGGCTGATCGCGACGCCGTCGCCCGGGCAGCGATGGCGCGGCTCGCGGCCAACGGACCCCCACCGCAACCCGCGCCCGGTGAAATCGAGGGGTCGGGATTTGTTGAAGCCCACAGTGCAGAGGCAACTCCCGCTCCGGTCCCGGCGCCCGCCAGCCCTGATGCAGATACGGCACCCAGCACATTGCACAGCCAGGGATTCTTAAGCTCCATGTTGCATTCCGGTCCGTTCACAGGTCTTGTGCTGGACGCGATGGAACCGCAGTTGGCGAGCTTCTTCGGCGTGTCTCAGGGAACGGGCCTGCTGGTTCACTCCGTGACGCCCGGCAGCCCTGCCGCGCAAGCCGGGCTGCGTGCCGGCGATGTGGTTGTGCGCGCCGACCTGTATATGCTGCGCACCACAGCCGATTGGACCAAGCGCCTTCACGCCGCCAAGGGCCGTCCGCTTACGTTATCGGTCTTACGCGAGCGTCATGAGATGACCCTCACCCTGCAACCCGATCTGAAGCACCATTCCTTATTGGAGTGGCCGTCACTGTTCTAGGCCGCGAACTACTTCACTTTCATCATCTCGACCGAAGGCCGCAGGCCGTAGTGGAGAGACCTGCACTTTCCGCTGAGGAACGCAGATTCCCAGCGGAACGACAAAAAAGTCTATTTCGCCCCGACCGGTTTGCCTTCCTGCACATAGTTCTTGTTCCATGCGGGAATCTCCACGACATAGGTGCCGGGCTTTTCGATCACCGCCTGGCAGCCGAGTCGCGAGTTTAGCTGCAGCCCCGGCGCAAGGTCCAGCCGATCCAATTCCTTTTCTTCCGTCTCGGAAAGGGTCTTTCCGCCTTCGACCACATGCAGATGGCAGGTCGTGCAGGCGCACACGCCGCCGCAGGCATGATCGAGAAAGATGCCGTAATTTTCTGCGACATCGAGAAAGCTCATCGGCTCGCCGTGCCCGTCATACGGCAGCGTACCGAAAGGGAATTCCACGATCTTGCCTTCGGGTTTGAAGGTTACGCGCACCATGTTGGACGCGGGCGGCAAAGAAAGATCGATCAGCGGCAAGGAGGGCGAGGCGTGTTCGGACATGGCCCTTCCAGTGTAGTGGATGCGGCAGAGCCCGCCATGAAACAACTCATCGGAACGCTGCCCTTTGCCGACCCGCACCACGCGTCAGCATCACGAGGGTCCGCGCTAGAGAGCCCACCAGATCACCCCAACCATCAATACGCCCATCCACAGACTGCGTTTTGAGGTACATGCCCACACAACAGGATCATCATGCATTTCACCCCGGCTGGCGAGCATCCACACCTGGCTCAACCAAAGCAGCAGTACGGGCACCACTAGCCACAAGCGCGTGGTGTGTGCGTAAAGCCGCGCGGTTTCGGGGTTGTTGATATAGAGCGTCATCACCACCACCGCGGCATAGGCAGCCCCCGTGCCCAGGGCGCGTAATTGCTCCAGATCCCCCACCCAGTAGCCTCGCCCGTTCGTTATCGCCGCGCCGCGCTCGCGCACGCTTTCCAGCTCGCTAAAACGTTTCACAAAGGCCAATGACAGAAAGAAGAACACACTGAAGCCGGCCAGCCACGCTGAAATCGTCACCCCGGTTGCCGCACTGCCGGCGAGTATGCGAATCGTGTACAGCCCGCTGAGCACAAACACATCCAGCAACAATTTGCGTTTCAGATAAAACGAATAGGCCAGCGTTGTGGCGGTATATAGCGCCAGCCACTCAAGAAAGCCGTAGCGGCCCAGCGCCGCATGCCCGCTCGGGGCGACCGCGACCAGGTGCGGCAACGCCAATGCCAGCGCGACCGAAGCACACAACATGAGCGCAACCGCGGCCACGCCCGTGATGGGCGATAGGTCCCCTGCCGCAAAGGGCCGGCGGCGCTTGCGCGGATGCCGACGGTCGGCCTCAACATCCAGCAGATCGTTGATAATGTAGGTCGCCGACGCGCACAGCCCAAAGCTGAAAAAAGCCAGAATCGCCGCTGTGATCAGAGCCGCATTCCAAGCATGCGCCAGGATCAGCGGCACAAAAATCAACGTGTTTTTTGCCCACTGGTGCAGCCGTATCGCCCGTAACCAACTTCTCAGGACGGGCGGACGATCCTCAAACCGGCGTACCGGCACCACGCCCGCCCGCAGGAGGCCGCTGCGCAGCGCCCGGTCGGGGTTGGCCACCATGGGAGCTTCGGAGGCGCGCAACAAAGCGATGTCAGGCTTCGCATTGCCGATGTAGCAAAAGCTGTCGCCAAAGTACTTATGAAAGGCGGCTAATTTGTTGCCGCCAGCCAGGTTGGTTTCCCCATCCGAAGCGAGCACCCCCGCAAACAGCCCTAGATGCTCAGCAACCCGCTCTGCCAAGCGATGGTCGGCTGCCGTGGCCAGGTAGATAGCCCGGCCCATCGCATGCTCGGCCCGCAACCACTCCAACAGCGGCTGATTGTAGGGCAGATGCTCCACATCCAGCGTCACTGCCGAGGCCACCTGTTGCTTGAAGGCAGCTTTGCCCTTCGCGATCCAACCGGGCACCCGCAGCAGCGCGGGCGGATGCTGCCGTGCCAGAGCCAGAACCGAATCGACCAGCGTGTCCGATTTCACCAGGGTGCCATCCAGGTCGACACACAAAGGCACCCCCGCGCGCAAGGCGGCGTTTGGCTCGGGCCGAAGACCCGGCGGTGCGTCCGGAGAGCTGTCGAGAGTCGCTGGAATAGAGGCCATGATTCGTAGAGGCGGCGTCGGCTCCCATCCGCACCATCTATCTTACCTGTCTGAGCGTGCGCTTGGTGGGGGTACTGCGACCAACGAAACGCCGGTGGTCCACTTACCACCTTGTTCGCCCGGAAGGTCTGGGCTGGCGTAGTGCAGGGGGCGTCCAAATGCACGTTGTTAGTTCAGTCCAGTGCCTTTCTTCTGTTTTCGCACATAAGGAGGCGTGGCGAGATGTTCAAAGCTGTTCGGCTTGACCCGAGCTACCGCAGCCAGAATGGGACTGAGCGCTTCTTTCAGGGTAGGCCAGCGGGTGCAGGGTAGGCCAGCGGGTAGCTCCCAGAACAATCAGTGCGATGCGTCGCGCTTTAAGATTTTGCTGATAGGACAAATTCTTGTCGCCGGTGATCGTCAATTCGAAGCCGGCGTCCTCTGCGGCTTTCAGCAGAGAGCCATTCGTCAACGTATCCCAATGCATCTCCCGCGCAAATGTAACCCTGTGCCCGGCCAGAGCACGACGCAACGGGTCGGGCACATTGTTGTCGAAAAGAATCTTCATTGCGCCAGAAGTTTCGGGTTGCGCGCCACGGCTGCGTCGATCAGGGCGTGGACATTGTTCTTCGGCAACCCGAAGTCTATAGCAATCTCATCCGCAGAGTCACCCTGCATGTAGTTCTCGATGATCCACTGCGCGGGCATCCGCGAACCCTTCAGCAACGGGGTACCGCTCAGCTTCATCGGGTTTGTTTCCACCATGGGATAGCCTGTCCAGTCAACCGGATACAGCGCGCCTTCGTGATTTCTGTCCATATACCCTCCTCCCTACTATTTTACTGCGGACGGCAGCGATCACCACCACCAGCGAGGCAATGTCGTCGAGTACGGAAGGATCGACTTGACCCAGGGTAACGGCGCAGAAGTTCAGGTTGTCGTTAGGGGGCAGAATCTGGGCGCATCGGATGCAGGCGGAGTAGTCACCGGTTTGGGGCTGTGGTGGACTTCTGTTACACAGGTGTGCAACTCCATCCGATGGCCACAGGCAGGGCATGCTTTCTCTTGTGTTTCTGTGGTTTGTCCAGACTATTGTCGCATCACTGTGCGAAGCCAAATCGCAGGCTGACGCCCGGATGCTGACGCCAAACCCGACGAAACGCCACGCCGGGCCGTCGCGTCTAACTAATGGTCCTTATGCCCGTTCGCCGTTCCCAAGCCGCATCCCCCTTCGCCCGCGTATGCGCATTCCTGGCACCTGCCATGTACGCTGCCCTGCCTTCCCCCTTGTACGCCCAGATGCACCATGTGGATGCACCGGAGCGCGTCACCCGTGCCGTCGGCGTGTACGAGTGGACGGGCGAACTCGGCAAGCCTACCGCTGCACGCTTCGTTCCCGTGTCGCTCTTTATCGACGGCCATTTCGAAGATGCGGGTTTATACCTGCCGCGGCCCGTGCCCTTTGCCCTGCAGTACGGCGATGTGTATGCGCTCGAAGTCGCGGGTACCCCGCAGGGCATGCTTGATATCGACACCGCTCATCGCATGGCAATCGCCAAAGTGCCGAGCAGCGAAAACGCCCTTGGAGCACCCACTGGCGCCTGGTACGGTTTCGGCAAATTCACCCCCGATGCCGCGCCCAAGCCGGCAGCCCCGTTACACCCGTCCAGTCGCTTAACCCCGATTCAATCCAGCGCCAGACCGAACTCTCCCGCGGGCACGAAAGAGACGCCGGAAACTGCCGATAAAGACAAAGACCGGCCGCATACGTCGCGCCGATCGTCGACAACAGACACGTCGACAACAGACACATCGACAACAGATACCTCGAGCACAGAAAAATCAGGCACTGGCACCGCAACCAGTTCTGAGCCGCAGAACAAAGCTCCGGGGTCAACCACAGCTTCGACCGATAGCGGTGGAGCCGGATCCAGTACCGGCAGCACAGGAAGCGGCAGCACGACCGCGAACAGCAGCGACGATATCGACCGGCCCACCCTGCGGCGGCGCGATCCGGCCCAGGACGCCGCACGGCATCGTGGCGTCGGCGGCAAGGGGAACACCTCCGGCGTGGTAGCCGCCGGTCCGGCCCCCGGGGATGATCCCGATCGTCCCATGCTCGGTCGCAACAACACGGAAAATACCGGCACACCCGAACTCACCGGCATGCCGGCAGACCTGCATCAAGCCGTCGCCGTCTCCGACGCCACGCATCGCGACACCCACGCCTTTGCGCGTGACTGGGATTCACCGGCCGAGCGCGCCGAAACCCTGGCCGCTCTCGAAGCTCTGGCCAAGCCGCGCGTCGCGGCGTACCTAGCCGCCAACGGCCTGGTCGCTTCTGCGGGACCGATCGTCGAACCCGCGGCAGAGCACCCGGTTCCGCAGTCGGCTGCACGGGACAGCGCGGTTGCAGGAAGCACGCCCGCCGCCGCTGCGGCCCCCACACCCGTGCCCGCATCGCCGGACGACGCAGAGCCTAGCGCGGCACCGCGGCTGCAACGGGGTGTGCCACAGTCGTACAAGAAGTCCGCAACCACGAGCACTCCTCCTACTCCTGTCACCATACCGGGACCGATCGCCTCCACAACGTCACATCCAACCGTCGCCGGCACTACCAATC
>CAXTNA010000034.1:0-322 GCA_964245535.1 uncultured Acidobacteriaceae bacterium
GACCCGCGCCGGCTTATGTTCCCCGTTCGGAACCGGTACCCCAAACGGCGCCGGCATCCCGGCCGCAACCAGCGCCCCAGGCGGCACCGGCACCCCGTCCCGCACCGGCACCCGCTCCGCAAGCGGCGCCGGCCCCGCATGGCAATGGGGGTGCACCGCACGGGGAACACGGCCGATAGCGGGGCACGGCGCTCGACATGCACCCATGCTCTACAGAAACGTCTGCCAAAGCAGCAGCACATTCAGCGCCACAATAATGCTCGCCACGCCCCACCCTGCCCAGCGGGTGGGGCGCGGGCTGCGGAACTCCCGCATCACCCCT
>CAXTNA010000034.1:366-17201 GCA_964245535.1 uncultured Acidobacteriaceae bacterium
CAGCAGGGGAATCAGCGCGAATGGCAGGGTGAAGCTCAACAACACCTGCGAATCGTTCAAGATCCGTAACGGATTCCAGCCCAGTCCGATCACGATTAAAGCGGGAATGATGGTAAGGAAACGCCGCACAAAAATCGGAAACTGTACATCCAGAAAGCCTTCGATGATGACCTGCCCCGCCATCACGCCCACGGTGGAACTGGATAGCCCGGAACACAACAGAGCCACCGCGAAGACCACCGCCGCCGAGCGCCCCAGCACCGGCCCTAGTGTCTGGTAGGCCTCCTGAATTGTTGGCTGCACCGCCGGCCCTTTCGCGACCGCAACGGCTGCCATGATCAAAATGGCGGAGTTGATCAACCAGGCGCCATTCATCGCCAAAAACACATCGACCAGTTCGAAATTTAAGAACTGCTGCAAAACTCCCGGTCGCGGATGTTTCGGCGGTGGCGCGATCACCTGGCGGCGCGGCTGTACCAGTGCCGAGTGCAGATACACGACATGGGGCATCACGGTCGCGCCCAGGATCGCCACGGCGGCAAAGGTGCAATCCTTCATATGCCCGTGGTCCAGTGTCGGCAACAGCGTGGCCATGAAGGCCCGGTGCCAATCCGGATGCACGCGGAAGATTTCAAAGCCGTAACAGATGCCGATGATGCTGACGAACGCCATGATGCCACGCTCGAGCCATTGATAGCCCGCCAAGTCGAGCGCCAGAATGCCCGCGACGGCGACCGTGGTGACGAGGGCCGCCGTGAACAGCGAGCCGGTAGCGGAAAAACCATGGGCCTGCAGCGCCGGCCCGATCAGCAGGTCCAGCCCCAGCGCCGCGCCGAGAAATTCGGCCAAATCCGTGGCGACGGCAGAGAACTCACCACATATCCATAGAAAGATCGTGGTAGGGCGTTTGAAGTGCTTGCGGCAGTTCTGCGGCAGCGTTAATCCGGTGACAATGCCCAGCTTGGCCGAAAGGTACTGGATCAAAATCGCCATGGCATTTGACCACAGCAACACCCAAAGCAGCCGATACCCGAACTGGCTGCCGCCCAGGATATTGGTGGCAAAGTTTCCCGGGTCGATGTAGGCAACCGAAGCCACAAAGGCCGGGCCGAGATAGCTCCATACATGGCGAGGAAGCGGCTTTTCAGGCGCTGTCTCCGGGTGCGCCGGAATTTCGCCCGGTTCCCCCGGCGACGGCACCGCGCTTGTCGCTGCTGCAAAAAGGGGGTTGGAGGACTCAGCCACTGGATAAAGTATATGGATGCAAGAGCAGCCCCCTTCTGTTCGCCTTATTGAAATGTGTCATCTCGACCGAGCGCAGCGAGAGACCCCTGTAATTCGCCTGCTGGAACCAAGAAGATCGTTGTAGCTTTCGAAATACAGGGGTCTCTCCACTGCGCGAGACAAAAACCGTCTTGCTGCCACCCAAATGAGAAGAGCCTCGTTTGGGAACCCGGCGCTCCGGTCGAGATGACACTTTTAGGCGGTCCGGTCTATATATCGACATGGCCTAGCAAATAAATTCCTCACACCCCCGTAGATCCAAAGCCGCGGCTCGCGCGAGGCGTTTCCGCCAAGGTGTTTGTTTCTGCAAAGACTGCCTGAATCCGCTCCACGATCCGTAACTGTGCAATGCGGTGACCGGGTGCGATGGTTTGCGGTTCCTGAGACAGATTGGTAAGCACCACCTTTAACTCACCGCGATAACCGGAGTCGATCACACCCGCCAACGTCGTGACGCCGCGCAACGCCAAACCGGAGCGGTCTTCCACGAGCGCGCCATGCGTTTCGGGAAGCTCCAGCGCAAGCCCGGTGCTGACCGCATGCGTGGCCCCGGGTTCACCGATCGGTGCCAGCACGGCCGACTCGGCCGCAAACAGATCGGCCGCCAGATCTCCATAGGGTCCGTGGTGCGCGTAGCGCGGTAGCTGCGCAGCCGGGTGCAGGCGCTGCACCAGAACAGTGGGTTGTGTGCGGGCATCGGGCATCGCTGCCCCACAGTGTCGCATGGCCTTTCTTCAGGCGGCAGCAGAAATTACCCGAAGCGACGTTCTTGCGTTCCATTTTGGAACAGGAGCAAACATGGTTCCGAAGTGGAACAAGATTTTTGATAACGCAGCAACAAACTTCATCCGCCCGCACTGAAAGCTTTGAGGCGGTCATCTACTCACCATGCTTTCTGTACAGCGCGAGGGTGCGCGAGGCCCTTTTTTCATAATGCTGCACTGGTTGGGCGGCGGCGCCCAAACGTGGACTGAAGGCAGCCATGGCCTGGCAGCGCGCGGCGTGCGTTGTGTGGCGGTCGATCTGCCCGGCTTCGGCGGGTCTGCCGGCACTGCAGGTTACGACGTGAAGTCGATGGCCGAGGCGGTCGTCGCAACCATCAAGCCGCTGCTGGCCGAAGCGGCTTCGTACGAGCCCGCGGCCTGGTTCCTTGCCGGACACTCGATGGGCGGCAAGGTCGCCTCTGTTGTGGCCCGCCGGGCACTGGACGGCATGTCCGGCATGGAAGGCCTGCGAGGCCTAGTGCTGGTTTCGGCTTCGCCGCCGAGTCCCGAGCCGATGAGCGACAGCAAGCGTAGCGCGATGCTGAACGCGTTAGGTGAAACCACCGGCAACGAAGCGAAGGACCGCAAATGTGCCGCACAGTTTGTCGACGAAAATACCGGAAAGCTGCCGCTGCCCCAAACCGTACGGGAACGGGCTATCGATGGTGTGCTCGGTATGAATCGCACCGCATTCCGTTGCTGGCTGGAGCACGGCAGCAACGAAGATTGGCGAGAGGACATCGGCACCCTCGCTCTGCCTGCGTTGGTGTTCGCTGGAACCGAAGACGGAGCGCTTGGCCCCCAAGCGCAGAAGAGCGAGAACTTGCCCCATCTACCGCAAGGCGAGTTGATCGTGCTTGAAGCCGCCGGACACCTGGCGCCGCTTGAGCGCCCGGGCGAGCTGGTGGAACATCTCACGCAATTCATTGCAGGCACGGGCGTACCCCTCGCCGTGACGCATAACGCACCGGGCACCCGCTTTGAAGCGGTGGTGCAGTCGGAGCATACCTCCCCGGTCACGCGCGCGGTGATGCAAACGCGCCTGCGCAGCGCTCAGAACTGGAACCATCCACCTTTTAGCTTCACACCCGCGGAGTTCCGCACCCTGCGCACCCTGGTAGCGCGTATTGTGCCGGACGCCGGCTTTGATATTGCGGCGCAACTGGACAAGGATCTCGCGACAGGACAGGGGAAAGGCTGGCGTTTTGCCAATCTGCCGCCCGATGCCCAGGCTTGGCGGCTCGGATTGAGGTCGCTGGACCTCGCGGCTGCACGAGCCTACGGTGTGCCGTTTGTAGCATTATTCAGAGATCAACAGGATGAGCTTTTGCAGAGCGCCGTTGCCGGCAAACTCGGCCATGGCGTGCGCGGGGCGTTGCACCTGGGCGAGGCCGCCGGCAGCTACGACGCCGAACAGATGAAGCGCTGGTTTGAGGATGTGCGGGCCGAGTGCACCCGCTGCTTCGTCGCCGACCCGCGCACCATGGAGCGCATGGGCTATACCGGCTTCGCCGACGACCTCGGCTTCACACAGATTCAGCTCGCGCAGCAAGAGGAGTTTGGCCGTTGACGGACACAGGGTTTGGGTACAACCAGACAGAGCTTGGCAAAAACGAACTTGGCCGCCTTCGGCCTTCCATGCGCCATCACGACGAGGGCGAAGAGCTGGACGCGGTGGTGATCGGAACCGGCGCGGGCGGTGCGCCACTACTCGCGAAGCTGGCCGCAGCCGGCCGCAGGGTCGTGGCACTGGAAGCCGGCCCCTGGTTTGAATCACCCGCCGAGCAATTTGCCACCGATGAGGTCGCCGCCAGCCACATTTATTGGCTGGGCGAGCGGCTTTCCGGCGGCAAAATGCCCGAAGTGCTGGGCGCCAACACCTCCGGCACCGGCGTTGGCGGGTCCACGCTGCATTGGGGCGCCTTTTGTCCGCGTGCCAATGAGCGCGACCTGCAACTGAAGACCGATTCCGGCGAGGGCGTCGATTGGCCGCTGCACCTGCGCGACCTGATCCCGTACTACGAAGAGGTCGAACTTTTTCTCGGTGTCTCCGGCCCGAGCCCTTATCCGTGGGACCCGGCGCGCCGCTACCCGACCGGTCCTGTGCCCATCAACGGGCCCGGCGAGCTCATGATGAAAGGCTTCGACGCACTTGGCCTGCGGTCCAGTGCCGCGCCGATTGCTGCCCTCAGCCAGGATTATTCGCGACCCGAGTACGGCACGCGCAAGGCTTGCGTGAATCGTGGTTTCTGCCATCAGGGCTGCCGCAACGGCGCAAAAGCTTCCATGGATGTGACCTACCTGCCCTGGGCCGTGCGCTCCGGCGCGGAGATCCGGCCGCACTGTTTCGTCACCGGTTTTGAGCGGGACACCGCGGGCCGGTTCACGGCCGTGCTTTACCGAGACGCTTCCGGCACCGGAGACCCTTTGGAACGCCGGCAGCGCACCAAGCACGTGTTCCTCTGCGCCGGTGCCGTCGAAACGCCCCGGCTGCTGCTTTATACGGGGCTCGCCAACGGCAGCGGGCAAGTCGGCAAGAACTATATGGGCCATGTGGCCGCGCAGGTGTGGGGCACGTTCGACCGGCCTGTGCGCATGAACAAAGGCTTCCCGGCAACCGTGATTTCCGAAGACACCATGCGGCCCAAAGATGCCGATTTTGCCGGTGGTTATCTTGTGCAGTCGCTGGGCGTGGTCCCAGTTACCTGGTCGACGGCTGTCGCGCGCGGGCGCAAGATGTTTGGCAAGGACCTGACGCGCTATCTGGCGGATTACAACTACATCGCCGGCATCGGAATCAACGGCGAAACTTTGCCGACGGACGAGAATTTTCTTGCACTTTCCGACGAGCTCGATGCCAACGGCATCCCCAAACCGGTGCTGCAGTTCTCCTACCAGGCGAACGAGCAGGAAATGGAAGCGCACGGCATCAAGCTGATGACCGAGGCCTGGAAGGCTGCCGGTGCCCGCGACATCTGGTCCACGCCGCGCACGGCGCACACGATCGGCACCTGCCGGATGGGGGTCGATCCGGAGGCCTCCGTGGTAGACCCCTTCGGGCGCTCGCATGAGATCCCAAACCTGTGGATCAGCGACAACTCCACTTTTCCCAGTTCGCTAGCCGCCAATCCCGCCCTGACGATCATGGCTCTGGCGCTGCGCACGGCGGAGGCCTTTCTGAAGCGTTAGCCCACCAGGCGAGCGATGGACGCCCGGTACAATCATCGTCATGCCGATGAACCCCGGACTCCGCCGCTTTTTCACAGCTGGGGCGCCCGTAAACGGCTATCGCAGTGGCTGGAACGCACCTGCGGCGCGACACATGTTTTGGGTCGGTCTCGCGATTCGCCTGCTGTATCTCACGATCGCGCACACCTATCGTTTTCGCGCATTGCAGGACCACTTCCAGTTCGGCTGGGAGATGGGCCGCATCGCCCGGGCTTTGGCGACAGGCTTCGGCTATGCCGATCCATTTGAAGGCCACACCGGTCCCACGGCCTGGACACCGCCGCTCTACCCCTTGCTGATGGCCGCTGCCTTCAAGATTTTCGGCGTCTATACGGCGGCTGCCGGTTGGTGCGTGCTGGCGGTCAACTCCCTTTTTTCTGCCGCCACGGCGCCTGCCATTTACGAGCTCGGCGACCGCTGCTACGGCTCCCGGCACGACGGCCGGCAAGTGGCATTCTGGGCCGGCTGGCTTTGGGCGCTGTACCCCGCAGCCATGCAATACGCCGTTCGCTGGCCCTGGGAGATGGCGACTACCACATGCCTGTTCACGTGGGCGCTGGTGTTGGGGCTGCGTTTGCGCGGTATCGGCGGAAGTGGCGCCTGGAAGGATGAGCCCGGCACGAACGACTCCCACCCAAGCATGGCCGGCTCAAACAAGGCCGGCTCAAGCGAGAGCCTGCGCATATGGCTGTGGATACTTTTCGGCCTGTTCTGGGGAGCGATTGCTCTTTTGAACAGTTCCCTGCTGCTCTTTTTACCCGTGCAGGCAGGGTGGATTCTGTGGCCCCTATGGCCCGCACGCCGTGCGCTCCTGCCCGTGTTACGGCGCGCAGTTGCGGCTGCCATTGTGTTTCTCGCGTGCATCACGCCCTGGACGCTCCGCAACGCGCGGGTCTTCCATGCCTTTGTGCCACTGCGGGGTAACTTCGGTGCCGAGCTGTATATGAGCGCTTTGCCGTCGCACGATGGTTTTCCATGGGGGGCCGCAGTGCCGATCAGCAAAGACGATCCCGAGCTCCGCCGCTATGCCCGCATGGGGGAACTCGCCTACAGCAGGACGCAAGGAGCCCGCGGCAAAGCATTGATCGCAGCCGACCCTCTTCGCTTCCTGCGTCAGGTCCTGTTTCGTGTTCAGTTTTATTGGGCGGGCGTGCCGCACCCCTACGATCACGGTCCGCTCGATGAATTTTTGCGGCAGTTCGACTACAGTCTGTTAAGCGTTTGCGGTTTGCTGGGCCTGGCGCTTTCGCTGCACCGGCGTGTGCCGGGAGCCGGGCTGCTTGCCGCTGCTTTCGCTATCCTGCCGCTGGTGTATTACCTGATCACCGTGCAGGCACGCTTTCGTGCGCCACTGGAACCGCTGATCGCGCTGTTCTCCGTATATCTGTTTCAATCAGCAGACTGCAGTCGCGTGTGGTCGCTAGCCTCCCAACGTGAACCGCTGCTTTAGGGACAGGATATGATCAGCACCTCGGCGTGGTTGCTTCTATCCTGCCTAAAGCAGGCGAACGGTAAGGCAATCGAGATGTTTGCCTAGCAGCTCCCTTCCCGGTACTCTTGGTTTCGTTTCTTGGGCCGTGTTCGGCCACTTGTCGAGTAGACGCTTTGGGCCTCCGGACGGCACCGTCTTTAAGTATCACGGCGCCCGCTTCACCTACGCAGGAGGTACATGTGAACTCCGTCAAGCCGTTCGCGGTAGTGGTGCAAGGGCTTCTTGTAGCAGCGTGGCTCGCGGTGGCCCTGCTTTTATACTTCATTCCTACACTGCTTGGCTGGCGCCAAAGGGCAGAGCACCTTCGCAGAATCGCCGTTGTGAATCTGTTTTTGGGGATTACCGGTGTCGGCTGGCTTCTGGCCCTGTTCTGGGCCATCAAGGCGCGCCCGCAAACCGTTCCGCCTCCACCCCATCAATGAAGCGAGTTGCTGAATACCGGCATAGGACGGCGGCGTAGGAAGGCGTGGCAGGACAGCACCGCCACTGTCCTCTTGACCATGTCCGTATGCCCGGCTACACTCAGATAGTTTGGCGAGGTATGCCGCATTGCGGCCACGGAGCCGTTACGGCTTTACTTGAGCTTTGGTTCCGCGAAGGTTCTCCTTCTGCGGCAGCATGCAGAAAGCCGTTCCGTCCAGCTTTCCTCCCACACGATTTGCAGAAAAGACGCAAGGCGGATTCAGCCCGTTTGCGATGAGGTCAGTTCCATGTATGCAGTGATTCGCACCGGCGGAAAGCAATACCGCGTGGCTCCCGGCGACACCTTGAAGGTAGAAACCACCGCACACGAGAACGGCGCGGTTGAATTTTCCGATGTGCTCGCCGTTTCCGGCGAGGCGGGCAAGTTTGAAGGGGACCTGGGCGGCGCCAAGGTGCTCGCCTCCGTCGTCGGCGAAGGTCGCGGCGAAAAAATCCTGGTGTTCCACTACAAGCGCAAAAAGCAATACAAGAAGATGCAAGGCCATCGCCAGAATTTCCTGGAAGTGAAGATCAATGCCATCCAGGTAGGCGGCCGCACCTTCGACACGCCGGGCCAGTAGATTCCAGTACATTTTTGATCGGCATTTCTACCCGTCCCTGGTTTTGGGTGGGATTTTGGCAATGGGAACGCTGACGGCGCACCCTAGATTTCGCGGCATAAGCTGCATGTGAGGCACAGAAATGGCACATAAAAAAGGTCTTGGCAGCAGTAAAAACGGCCGCGACTCCAATGCACAACGGCTGGGCGTCAAGCGCTTCGGCGGTCAAGTGGTCACCGGCGGTTCCATTCTCGTTCGCCAGCGCGGCACCCCCTTGAAGCCCGGCAAAAATGTCGGCCGCGGTTCTGACGACACGCTCTTTGCGAAAATCGATGGTGTGGTCAAATTTTCCGATCGCGGTCAGCTGGGCCGCTTCGTTTCCATCGAACCCGTTACGGTAAGCGCGGCCGCTTAGCTACATTCGGTCATCAACCAAGGAGTCCGTCACAATGGACTCCTTGCTGGTTACTTGCTGCCGGATAAGCACGCGGTTCTGTATGTACCGCGGCCGGCGCACGATACATGCATGGAAAAGGCTTACTCCTTTGCACGAAAGCGAACCTACCGTAACGGCCAGTTCCTTCGTTCCAGCGTAAAAAGATCGCGGGTGGTGCAATACCCACCACCGCCGTGCATCCTGCCGATGAGCCGCATCTGTGCGGGATCCACATGCAAACGCGCAAGGTCTGCAAATGCGGCCGTGCGCACATGCACTTGGACAATTTTGCCCAGAACGATCGTGCTGCTTCCACCTGGCTCGAGCACCTGGAAGAGCTTACATTCCAGCGCTACAGGGGAGGCCGCAATGCGCGGCACCTTCACAAGACGGCACGGGGCCAGCGCTAACCCGGCCAGCTGTGTTTCATCTGTACCGCGGGGTGCGTTGGTCGCTGTGATGTTCATCTGCTCGGCCAGTTCTTCGGGCACCATGTTCACCACAAATTCGCCAAGTTCGCGAATATTGTGCAGCGAATCCTTTGCCGGGCGGTCCGGTGCCGACGAAAAGCTGATCGCCACCAGCGGCGGATCCGAGGACAGGATATTGAAGAACGAATATGGTGCTGCATTCAAAGCACCGTCCTGGCTTTTTGAAACCACCCACGCAATCGGCCGGGGCAAAATCACGGAAGCGAGCAGCTTATAGGTGTCTCCCTTCGTCATCGCGCCAAGGTCGAAGTGTGAAAAGTCGTCGCCGATAGAAGAACCAGGCTCGGCCGTTGAGGGAAGTACAGTTTGCGAAGTGTCAGGCATAGGAATCTAGTCGTTTGGTTATCTGGATATGAGATGAGCCGGGCGTCCCTGCGGTTCCTTATGGGTCTCGTTCGGTCCTGGCACTTTGGTCGTAGACACCGCTTGGGCGCGTCTTCTCAGCCGCTCCGCGGCGAAATATCGAAAGTAAGCCGGCTCTGCGCTAGGATGAAGGACATAGGAGTTTCATGGCGTCAGTCGAGGTGAACCAGATGTTAGCGGCGGCGGCCGCGGCCTGTGAAGATAAGAAAGCTGAGGACATCCGCATCCTCGCGCTCGATCCCACGGAAAGCGGGCTGACCGATTACTTCCTGATCTGCACCGGCACCAACGATCGCCAAACGGTGGCAATCACCGATGAGATCGAGCTCCGGCTGAAGCGGGAATTCGCCACCTATCCCAACTCCGTCGAAGGCCGACGGCAAGGAGAATGGGTGCTGATGGACTATGTAGATTTCATCGTGCATGTGTTTCTACCTGAAAAGCGGGCCTACTACGGTCTGGAGCGCCTGCGCCCGTCTGCAACGACCCTCAGCATCGCCGACCTAAATACCGAGATCAGGGCGGCTATCGCTGCCAAACGCCCGGTAAAGGCTGCCAGGAAAACCGCCGCGGATCCAGCTGAGGCCGAACTCGCCCCAAGAGCGTCGCGCGTGAAGAAGGCTGCGATAGGCGAGGTAGCGGGCGAGCCAAGGGTTGCCGAGGTAGTAGGGGTTGCCCAAATACCTGCCCACGCTGCCGCCCGCGAGGCTCGCGTGCCAGCGGCGAAAAAGGCGGCGAAGACCGCAAAGCGGGCAGCTGAAGAAGCCACTCGTGACAAAATGACGTCGTAAACGAATGTCGATCCGCCTCAGATCATCATACGAGGCCAGATGGGATACCGGTAGCTCTTCGCGTTGCGCTCAGGCGTAAGTTGAGCATCTTTGCTTTGCATGCGCTTGCAACTTGCTTACATCAGCCCTCGTCGCGAACTAAAATCGGCTCCTGCCCGCGCGTTGGTTGAGGACTACGTGCATCGTTGCCAACGCTACGCGCCCGTTCGGCTGCATGCCTACCGCGCCGAGACGGCGCTCCTCGAGAGCATAGAACGGCAAAGCGGACGCGTGACGCCATCGCTGATTCTCCTAGACAGCGCTGGCACGACACAGACGTCCTTGCAATTTGCTCAGCATCTCGGCCGGCAACGCGACGAAGGCAAGCAGGAGGTAATGCTCGCCATCGGCCCTCCGGACGGCTGGCTGCCGTCCACCCGCGAGCGAGCCGACCTTTTGCTCTCCCTCGGAGCCATGACCCTACCCCACGAATTAGCCCTCGCCCTACTCGCCGAGCAGGTCTACCGCGCCCTTACGATTCTGGCAGGGCACCCGTATCACGTGGGGCATGCGTAAGCAGGCTACGGCATTGAGTCTTGATCGAAAGAAGACGGTTCATTTACAAAGATGGTACTAATTCGGTTAGTGCTCATTCACATAGACTAGAAATTAATCTTTAACTGAAACTCTGTTGATCGAGGAGCTCCCTGATCAAAGGTTCCAGCGCTACGCTGGGTACGAACGCCGTTCTGAACTTCAGGCGTGTTCGGTCCATTGAGATAGTTATTCACCACACCCACAGCCCCGCCTGCATCTGCCGTATTTGCCAAAGTATAGCTACCAGAATTGAGCAAACTAAAGTTGCTGAGGTTTGCGACGTTATACATACTAATGCCAGGCTCGATCACTAAACCTTCTCGAACCTTGGTGAGGCGAATGGGGTAGCTGACGCTTGCGTCAAAGGCACGAAACGCACTATTTGGCAGCGGGTTACCGGGTGCTAAAGCAATCGGCTGTTGTACTCCGTTCAATGCGGTCAATTGCCCCTTGGTCAACAGACCTGCGTTGATAAGCGCCTGACCTGCTGGCGTAGGTTGATAGGCATTCGATGCGTTGTAGGCATTGATGTATTGGTTCAGACCGCCACCTTTGATGCTATGCATGTAGGCGCCCGGAACCGTTCCAGGAGCAACGTCACCCGTTGTGCCGTCACCTGTAATATCGGATCGGAAGATCTCGCCTGGAGCACCATTTCCTTGATTATCGAGAACCAGCGTACTCGCAGGGGCGGAGAAGAAGTGCCCCACCAAGCCGATCCGCAGGCCGTAACGGACATCCAAGCTGCCGCCAAAGCTGAGTTCGTTCGTATGGTCGAGTGTTGTTCGGCCCTGAAACTCATTCGGATTATCGAAATCATACGGGAGGTTACTGAAGAAGGAGTCGGGGTTACCGCCGGAGACCGGGCTTACGATGCGAGAGAAAGTGTAGGAAATTTGTATATTACTGCTTACGATGCCGGGAGCGGGGCGAGTTTTCTGTTGTTGCAGCACTAGCGATCCCGCGTCATAGCCCTGACGTCCCACGGGTAGAATAAATTCACCCAGGCCGACATTTGGGTTTGCACCGGCAAAGGCAGCCGGAGCCTGCTTATTGTAGGAACTTGGATATTCTCCCGAATATTGATTGCTTGAATCGAGACCTTGTGCCGCAAAATCGGCGATCGTTGCCCCCGTGACAGCGCCAGTAGTTGTATTGGTATGCAGCCCAGGGCAGGCAATCAGCGCTTGGTCCACGGTCGTTGCTCCGCACTTGACCAGGGTTGCAGCGATCGCATTCTTCGCTGCACCTGTGTTAAGAAACCGTGCCGCGCCGACGTGGTTCTCATCGATAATCAATGGTACTTTCAGTGTGGCATTGTGGACATAATCCACGCTGAACAGTAGACCCTTCGCGATCTGCTGTTGAAGACCTCCGTTAATTTGAAGCGAATAGGGCGTGACATAAGGTGCACCATAGATCCCGGTAGACCTCAAGCCGCCACCCACGCCGATGAATGCGGGATTGGCGCCTCCGCCCTGGGATGCCGCCTGATACTGAGCTTTCAAGGCGTTGATTTGAGGTGCGGCCTGTGCGATAGATTCGCCGCAGATCGTTGCAAGCGAGACACCGTTTATGTTGTCGACGGTGGTGCCATTTGGTAAAGTCACGGTTGTTGTTCCGCCGCATACCGTCGTGTAATTGAAGTAGTTACCGTTTGCTTGCACAACCGAGGCACGAGCGTTTGAGGTGTTATTGAAGATATCGCTGTCGTAGAAGATACCGATGCCGCCACGGATCGAGGTCTTGTGAGTTCCCGGGCTAAACACAAAGCCAAACTGCGGACCAAAATTTGCATAAGGCTGATGGGTCTTACCCCCCAACCCCGGGCTAAATTGATCGAACAGGTAGGTGTTTCCTGTGCATCCTGGGAACTGCAAATTGGGGGCTACGCTAGAGCATAGAGGCGAAGCCAAATCCTGATTCGCGCGGTCCGTATCGACGGACCAACGTAGACCCAAGACGGTCGTGAGATACGGAGAAACCTTCCACGTGTCAGCGACATACGCGCCTTCCCGCCAGTCTTCTACGCCACCGCCTGACAGTCCGAAGCCGGGCTTTTCGGTAAAGAAACCGTTGCCATTACCGAGAACATACAACTGGGCGGCGTAGCCGTTCACAGGATCGTTTGTACAGGGAGCAGCCCCTGCCGTCCCATGGCAGTTCGCCAGTACGCTCGAGGGTCCAAAGGTGGTGTACAAAGACGCACCATAGAAAGCAGCAAACCCGCCGCCAAGAAGCCGGTTCAAGTTATAGCCGAACTTGACCGAATGAGTTCCTTTAGTCCATGTACCATCGTACCGAAATTGCTTATCAGATTGGAATGTACCCTGGGGTGCCAAAAAATTTGGCCCGGCATAGAAATTATCCGTTGCGTCCAGTAAGGTGACTTGCCCTGCAGCGTTTCCAAAAAACGGATCATAGATCGAGATGCCGGCGCTTGCTGTGCCATCTCCGAGCAGGTTATGGAACTTTTCATACCCTATACGAAAAGAATGTGTGAACCTGCCGGTGGTGAAGTCGGCGCCACCCACAATAGCGGGAACATTATCGCGGTTCTCATAAAGGGAATAAAGGTCGGCGTAGTTCGATGCATCGGCATTCGCGCTGTATACGCCACGGGCGAAAAGATGAACGCCCTTCGGAGCGTTATAGTCCAAACGGATGGTGCTGTAATTATCCCGGAATGGAGCAGGGTAGAAGGGGTATTGTTGCTGGATCGAGGCGAAAGTTGCGCTGGTGGTAGCGGAATTCTGCTGATCCTGCTTGATACGTTCTACATCAGCAAAGAAAAAGAGCTTGTCCTTGATGATAGGGCCGCCGACGCTACCTCCAAACTGATTGCGCTGGAAGGGTAGATTGGCTCCGCCAGTGGTTGCCGCAAATCCAGTACGGTAATCCTGAAAGTCATAAAAAAGCTGGCCGTGAAAAGTGTTTGTGCCGGAGCGCGTAGCCACCAACACTTGCCCTGTGGAAGTAACCTCGCCCGACACGTCCTGGGTTGAACGATTTAGCTGAAATTCATCAACGGCACCGGTCGGCGTGTTGAAGATAGTCGTGCCCACCGTTTCATCGGTAATATCCTGGCCGTCCAGCAGGATGCGGGTCGTACGGCCAGACACACCATCTAGGGAAATCGCTGAGTACCCGGCTTTGGTTGGATCGAAGCTCTGACCGCTTTGCAGGATCACTCCTGGCTGGATCTGAGCAATATCGAGAATGTTGCGGCCGTTGATCGGAAGCGCCTCAATTTGCTCACGGGTAACGACACCGGAGACCCCGGGTTGATCGGTGTTGACCTGCAGCGTGCCCGCATTCACCTCCACCGTCTGACTTTCGCTGCCAACGGTCAATCGTTCACTACCGGGGGTCGCCGTTCCCGTAAGGATCGCTGTCGTGACGTGCAGCTTTTGAAAGTTGGGAGCGCTGACATCAAGCGTGTAGGCACCAGGCACAAGAGGGCCCAAGCTGTAGAAACCGCTCTTGTCTGTTTGTAGGGTGTGGATGTACCCGGTCTCGGGACTTGCGACAATCACGGTCGCGCCTGGGATACCTGCGCCGGAACTGTCCGTGATCGTTCCTTGAATCGAACCGCCATTGGTAGAAACGGCTTGCCCCAATGCCGGGTGAAGAGCAGCACTCGCGGAAGCCAATAGCGAAACACAGAGACACGCTAAAGCAGCAGAGCGGGAGGAAAGTCTCAAGAGGCGACTCCAAGTATTAGGTCTTATTTAGGGTAAGCACGCGAGTTGCCAAAACGAGAGGTCTTCAAATCGCGACTCTTGGCGATTCCAGGCGCTCATCTTCCACAATTCATAGGCCCCTTGGGCGCGTCTTCAGGAAAATATATATCGCTTTTGGGCGCATGGCTCGTTGTGTCACACCTTGCGCTCGTCTCCCGGTTTTGGTTTGAACCTTAGGCTATAGAAGGCGCCGAACAGTGTAAGCAGCAGGCCCCACCAGAAGGTTGGGTGCAGTTCGTGGAGGACTGTCGGCGCTTCGTGGCCACCGAGCCAGGCCCAGGCGCCGTAGGGCAACAGCACGATGCCGTAAAGCAGTGTCATTACGCCCACAAAAAACCAAATCGATAATGCGTCGCCGCGGCCGGTGCCTTCTGCCATGGAGAATACTCCTGCGTTCTAGGTTGTAGGTCTAAGTTGGTTTTACCAGAAGGCGATGTTGAGGCCGACAAAGATGACGGCCACGATTGCCGCCCAGAAAACAGGCTTTTGCCAGAGCGTGCGGCTGCCATCGTCGGGGATCTGCGTTGCGCCGTAGACAAGGCCCTCGAGGGCGACGGCCGGCTTTGGTTTCGTGGCCAGGCTCACAAGGATGGTGACCAGCACGCAAATGATCCAGCTCCACAGGGCGCGGAAGAGGTTTTCGGCCATAGGCTGGGCGTCGCGGGAAAGGGCGACGCGGGCCAGCGCCTCCGCTTTGTGGGCGGCGGTGCCGGTGCTGGTATAGAGAAACATCGCGATGGAACTCCCAGTACCGCAAAGCAAACCCCAAAAGCCGCCGGCTTCGGTGGCGCGGCTCCACAGCATGCCCAGGATGACCGTGCCGAACAGCGGTGCGATAAAGAAAGAAAACAGCGCCTGCACGTAATCCATGATCGAGCTCGCGTGGGCGACCAGGTAGGCTGTCGCGATGGAGATCAGCATGCCGACCACGGTCGACCAGCGGCCCATGGCGACGTAATGCTTATCGGACGCGCGCTTGTTGAGGTACGCGCCATACAGGTCATACGTCCACACCGTGGAGAACGCGGACACATTGCCGGCCATGCCGCTCATAAATCCGGCAACGAGCGCAGTGATGCCGAGGCCCAACAGACCCGGACCGCAGTAGCGAATCAGCATGAGCGGCAATACCTGGTCGTAGGCGTGCTGGCCGGTTTTAGCGGCCACGTCGCCGGGCACCAGGTGGTAGATCTGCTCCCCGTTGTGCGTGAGCCCCAGCGCGAGCAGGCCGGGTAAAATCACGATCAGCGGCACCGCCATTTTGAACGCCGCGCCGATCACCGGTGCCAGCTTCGCGGATCGGAGATTGTTGGCCGAAAGAACGCGCTGCACTACAAGGAAATCCGTAGTCCAATAGCCGAACGAAACGACCGCGCCCAAACCGAAGATCATGCCAAACCAGTTCACGCCCATGGGATTGGTGTTGAAGTGGCCGAGCGTCGACCACATGTGGGTGTAATCGGTAGAGCCGACGTTGCGCGCGATTTGCGCTTTCAGGTTGGTCCAACCGCCAGCCTCGGTGAGGCCCAGGATGGGGATGAGCGCGGCGCCGGACCAGATCAGCACAAACTGCAGCACCTCATTGATGATCGCCGAACGCAAACCGCCGAGCATCACGTAGATTGCGACGGTAACTGCGCCGATCCAAATGGAAAAGGTGATGTTCCAGCCCAGCACCGTTTGCATGACGACGGCCATGGCGTACATATTCACGCCGCTCATCAGAATGGTCATCAGGCCGAAGCTGAGGGCAGAAAGTCCGCGCGCGCCTTCGCCGAAACGCAACTTCAAATAGCCCGGCACGGAATGGGTCTTGGAGATGTAATAAAACGGCATCATCACGATGCCCAAAAACAGCATTGCCGGGATCGCGCCCAGCCAGTACCAATGCATCGCTAGAATGCCGTACTGGTAAGCCGACCCCGCCCAACCCATCAGTTCCAGCGAGCCAAGATTGGCGGAAACGAAGCTTAACCCGGCAATCCAGGCGCTCATCTCACGGCCGGCCAGGAAGAATTCCTCGCTGGTGTTCGTCGACCCTTTCACGTAAAAGCCGATAAAGATGACCACGGCGAAGTAAAGCGCCAGGATCAGGATGTCTACCGGCGCCAGGTGCGTCAGTTGAGTCGAGACAATATATGTAAGCGCATTCATCTAGGGCAAAACCATCTCGGACGCAGATGCGTGTGGATTGAAGAGCATCATACGTGTCGCGAACGAGGTTCCGCTACAGGTTTGTTTTGGCTATCGCTTGCCTTCCGCGGTGCAGCCGGAACCACCCAGCAACGTGCTTATTCCAAGAAAGGGAAGCAAAGCGATCTGCTGCCCGGCCCTCGCCGTGATTCATACAAATGAAGCCCTCGCGCTACGCCATCAAGGACGATCTCCAGCCGTGTTGTCCGGTGGCTCTTCCCTTGGTCTAGAATCCAGTGGTTTGCGTTTCTCGCTTTTGCGCTGCCTGCAGCTTCCACGCCCATGCAAGCGCCTACATGGAGGGTTATGGCACGGACGCGTCGTGATGTTTTGAAATGGGCAGCCGGCAGCGCGGCGGCAGCGGCGGTGGCTCCCATTTGGGCGCTTGTGCCGAAAGAATCACGCAAGCCGCTGGCGCCCCTCGCCTTTCGCCCTTTGCTTTTGGGAGAGAT
>CAXTNA010000034.1:17211-17959 GCA_964245535.1 uncultured Acidobacteriaceae bacterium
CGCATACAGGCCGACGGCATGGGAGGCCATCTCGACGAGTTTTGGCCGGATGTGGGGCCGAACAGCGGATGGCTGGGCGGCACCGGCGAAAGCTGGGAACGTGGACCGTACTTCATCGATGGCCTGCTGCCGCTCGCCTGGCAACTCAATGATGACGTTTTGAAAGCCAAAGCCTTGCGCTTTGTGAACTGGACGCTCGATCACCCGCAGCCCAACGGCATGATCGGTCCGGCAAGCAACGATGACTGGTGGCCGCGCATGGTCATGCTGAAGGTGCTGGCGCAATACTACGATGCCACGCAGGATGCGCGTGTGATCCCCGTCATGACGAAGTACTTCCACTACCAATACTCTGCGCTGCCTCTGCGTCCGCTGCGGGACTGGGGCAAGTATCGCTGGCAGGATGAGGTGCTCATCGTCGAGTGGCTGTACGAGAAAACGGGAGACGCCCAGCTCCTGAAGCTAGCCGGTCTCCTGGAGCAGCAAGGCTTTGACTGGGTAGAGAGCTTTAAAGATTTTCGTTACACGGGTCCGACGACGCGCGCCTTCCTGAGCACCACTGCAACGGGTGGCAACAAGCCTGAAGGTATGCAGACGCACGGAGTGAACAACGGCCAGGCGCTGAAGACAGCTGCTGTGCGCTATCGCATGAACGGCGATGCCGCGGAAAAGGCCAACTACGATCGGCAGGTGGCGACGCTCGACCGGTACCACGGGATGCCGAACGGAATGTTCTCCTGTGATGAGC
>CAXTNA010000035.1:0-11401 GCA_964245535.1 uncultured Acidobacteriaceae bacterium
GTGTAGTAGTAGGTCGTATTGGGTTGCAGGCCCGTGTGCACATAGCTGGTGCCGGAAACATTCTGCGCCACCATATCGAACTGGCTCGGGGCGGTGTTGGGCGTGGTGCTGGCGTAGATGTCGTAGGTGACGCCGGCGGTGCTGCTTGCCCCCCAGGACAGGTTGACCGCGTTGCTGTAGTTGGCTTTCGCGGTGAGCCCGCTAACGGCCGCGGGTGCGCCGGCAGACCACTGCGAGTAGTTCACGTAGCTGACGGTCATGTTTGACGGAAAGCCGGTGGTGGCGGGGGTGCCGCCATTGCCGCCGATGCCGGAGCTGAGGATGACATTGATGGGCTGGTTCAGCTCCCAGGTGTCGTTAAAAGCGGTGTCGGCGATATCGATGTCGCCGTAAGGGGTCGTTGCGCCGTCGAGATAGAAAAAAAAGTGGTAGGGCTCCCACTCCGTGGTGAAGGTATGGAAGGCATTGTCAAAGGTCGCGGGCGCGCTGAGGTCGGTGGTGGCGCTGACGTAAATGTCGTTGCCATAGTTGCTGCCGTGCACGGTAGACCCGTTGTGCCCGGCGGTCTTGGCCTGGATCTCCATCATGTCGAGCTCGCCGCAATAGGGCCAGGGTACGCCGCCGCTGGTGCTTGGGGCGGAGGTGCTGGGCGCCGTCGCCCAGAACGCAGCGCCCGCGCCCTGCACGGAGGGGTTCTGGATGCGCGTGTCCATCCGGCCGTAAGGCCCAAGGGCCTGCTTGCTGGTCAGCCGGGCGGAAGTATACGGGAACGCCGCGCCCGGCGTATAGGTGAGCGCGACGACGAGATTCCCGTTGCCGTCGACGTAAACATTGTTGAGGCTGTCGGAGGTGTTTTGCTGCGTGCCGTCGCCCCAGGGATTGTTGGGCTGGACATTGTTCCACCAGTTGGCGTGGTTGTAGGTGGTGTTGGCGGCGCCGGGAAAGTTGCCGCCCCAGGTTTGCGTCCATTGGGCATGCATCGGCAGCGTGCAGGCCGCACCGCTGAGGAGCAGAAGCGTGAAGCGGGGGAGGGGGCCGAATCGGGCAAGGGCCGTCAGATTTGGAAAATGACGAAGGTGGGCCCGGCGTTTTGCCGATGCAGGAAATGCTCTTGCTGCGGTGGTGAAGGTCATAACGGTTCGCTCCGAAACACGAGACCCGAGGGCTTGCCCGGGGTAGGTTTGTTTTCTTCAGAACCAGCCCAGACATGGCCCAGCGCGAAGAGAACGATGGCGTACGGAAGACAGGAGATGACGGGTAAGGGAAAACCGCGGCACCTTGCTATTTGAAAGCGGCTTCTTTGGAAGCGACTCCGACCCTAGTGGCTGGTTGCCACCGTGCACAAGTGCGTTACGGTAAAGCGCGGGGCGTCGCTACCGGTCGGGTGGCGTAGCGAGGGTGTTGTGCAGGGATTTGGGCCGTATGCTACGCCCTCTTAGATTCTCTCGTAGTGCAGCGAAGGGATCTGTTTCCCCGTGCGCCGCTCAGGGTGCGGAAGGACAAGCAAATGGTGATCGTAAGAAAGAGGCACACCAGATGTACCCAGCGCCGAAGGCGCAACCCATAGAAGCTTGGGGCCGCCTAGGGAGCGGGCTTTCAGCCCTTGGGTCATTCGTGGGTACGCATACCCGGGCCTTGCGGCCTAGGCTGGTGTGGAACGCGCCTTCAGCGCTCAGGACACACTCTCGCTTAATGGTGCTCCGCTTTCGTGGTGCTCTGCTTTAGCGGTGCTCCAATGGATATTTGCAATCCATTCCCCGTCATGTAACGCGAGCATTCGGGCGAAACGATGAGGCTACCAGCTCGTGTCGGCGACAACGTGCGGTGGACCTTCCTGGCCTTCGACGATTTCAGTCGAAAGCACCAGCTCTACATTTTTGTGGTCGCCCAGATGCGCATGCGACAGCCACGCTTGCATGTAGCGTGGGTTGGTGAGGAACTGGGCGGCGACGGCGGTCCCGCTTTTGCCGATGCCTGCCGCAATCAGCACGTGCTGTTCAATCCCCGGCTCAAAGAAGCCGGCGACGATGGCGTAGTCCTTCGAATTAGCCGAGGAGCGTTGGGCGTTGTCGAAGTGCCATACTTGTTGGGGGTTGGTGCTGTCTTCGATAGCGCCCACCGAACCCTGTTGCGCGCCGAAGCGGAAGCGCAGCGCCGAGGTCAGCCGCAGCGTCCATGGATTGTCCAGACCACCGATCAGGATGAGCGGGCTGTGTTGCAGCTGCTCAAAGGTCGTCTTCGCCGCGCCTTGGGTGCGAAACGGATGACCATGCTCCCCGAGGGGGTTGATGAGCGCGCTGTAGCTGATGACGTCGCTCACCGGCACCATGTCGGAACTGGTCATGGCATTGAGCATGCTTTCCTGATCCTTGGGATGCATCATCGTGTAGGTGCTCGGGGAAAGGTCGCGGCCGTCGGAGCCGAGCGAATGTACGCCGATGACGACCAGCGTGGGGCTTTCAGAATGCAGGATGGGGCTCCAGAAGAAAGCACTGGAGCGGTCGCGCCATTGTTCAGAGGCGAAACGGACGGCGCTGACCACAGCTAAAAAGACGGCGCTGGCAAGCAAGAGCGCCCACAGCAACCAGAGGCGGGAGCGAGCGGGCGGGTCTACATTGGCATGTGGCAAAGCCGCGGCATGTGGCAAAGCCGGCGAATGCGATGGCTGCGAATCCCAGGGGGAGCCGACATCCGCTGCGTGCAGCGAAGTCGTCGCGGGCTGCGTGTGTTCGTTCAAGGCAAGCTGTTCGAGTTTGGCAAGCGCCTCCGCATGGCCATCGTCCGTCGGATGGAAGACGTGCGACGGCCACACAAAGTGTGGAATATAGGAGCCGACCGGGAAATCGAAACGCAGTTCGTGCTCATGGCCGGCGGCCTGGTAGTACTGCGCGAGCCGTTTGCGGATTTCCCCTGCCGTGACGCGCACCACCGGATCGGCGTTGGTGTCGTAATCGCTGACTCGACCGAAGACCTGCATGCCGAGCGTACGTTCTTTGAGCAGATCGGTTTGGCCGGCAAGCGTTTGCTCGACGGTGTACCGCAGAAACGCCGGATAGCGCTTGCTGTTGCGGAACAGTGGACTATTTGCGATGCGCTCCAGCTGCTTGAGAACCTCGGTGCGGCTGGGCTCTTCTTTATTGGATGGAGAGCGGCGGAGATCCTCCGCCGAGACCAAGGGTTGTGATGCCATTGCACAGTTCCTCTGAGCCGACGTTCGTGTGCGCGTGGCGGCATGGAGCGCGGCCCGCCGTATCATACGCTCCCCGGCCCACATTGCCATAGGCCGGGCAGGTAACTTTCGTCGCTAAGGCGCGCTTTGGATCAGAACAGGTTTCCATTAACGCTTGCCAGCGTTCTTGTACTTTCTGTGAGCCGATCTGCCAAACGGCGGCAAGCTACGAAGCGCGGCTCCGAGCTCAAGGACACAATCTCGGAGACGACGCTACAAAAACCGTTCTTCAAAGGGTGAGATGCCGGTGTCCACCAAAACACGCCCATTTTGTTTTAATTTTAAGCACACACTGCTGCATTAAGGACAAGGGACGCGAAGTTGCCGAGGGAAGGTTACGTTCCCGGGTGAAATCTTGCAGACCAGTTTTACGGGCTCGACAGGGAAGCGGCCTCGCCATTCGTTACGCTACCGAATGCCTCAAAATAGGCTGTGTAAGGAGGAAGAAAGGCGGACGAACCGCCTTTCCGGGAATGTCGGCCAGCAATAGTCCAGGTTACGTGGTTACGTTCGGGTGGAGCAAGGATGCGGCGGGCGACACGCTCATCGCGCCTGTTTTGTGCCGGTGAAGAGTGCCTTGGGGCACATCACATGAACGCCATCATTGGTATCGACGAGTTGGGTGATGTCCACATCGCAGGCGGTCGAGACCAGCGCGTAGGCGTCCTCGCGGGATAGGTGCGGGTAGTCGGGGTTGGCCTCGGACAGGAACTGAATCATGTTGCGCACGGCCATCTCGGTGGCGGTCTTCAGATCGGCGTGGAAGCCCATGCTGATGTAGGCAGTGGGCGTTTCGGCGCGCGGCCAAAGCAGGTGTTCGCGGGCGGCTTCGCCCTTGTGGACGATGAACTGGAAGGTGCCGGTGAGCGAGGTTTCGAGCGCCGTGATGTCGACTTCACCGTTACCCTGACCGGCGTGGCCGTCGCCGGCCTCAAAGAGCGCGCCCGCGGTGTGTACGGGGTAGAAGATGACCGAGCCTGCGGTCAGCTCCTTGTTGTCCATGTTGCCGCCGTGCATCCAGGGTGGCGCGGAGTTCCACTTACCGGCTGACTCCGGCGGCGCGATACCCATGGAGCCGAAGAAGGGGTGCAAGGGGATGGCGATGCCTGGGGCGAAGTCGGCGAGCATGCGGGTGCGGTCAAGCGGGATGATTTTGGTGCGGCCGTAGGGGAAATCGTCCGGCAGAAAGCCGCGGCCCGCACCGAAGCTGTTGCACGCCCAGGGCACGTCGATGACGACCTTGACGACCTGCACCTCGAGCACATCGCCGGGTTCGGCTTCGGCTACCGCGACAGGCCCGGTGAGGATGTGACCGCCGGGACCGCGCTGGTCCTGCGGCACGCCGTCATACAGCGGCTGCAGCCAGGCGGGGATGTCGGCCGGTTTCACACCCGCGGCCACGAGGCGCTGCGGCGGCCCGCAAGTGGAGGCGGCCTGCAGGATGACCGTGTCGCCCGAGTGCACGGTGAGCGCGGGTTTTGCATGCGCGGAGTAGAAGCCCCAGGCGACCGTGGAGGGTGTGGCCAGGAGGGTGTGGGTGGTTTGCGCGAAAAGCGTTCCGGCCAAAGCGAAAGCGGCGGTGCCAAGGGCAGCCAGGGAAGACGTGACGTGGAACTTCATCCGCAAGATATAGCATGGTCGCCATCAGTGCAGGAGGCAAACTATGACGGTGTTACGGGTTCTTCTCCAAGTCATTGCGATACTCATTCTGCTGACAACTCTGTTGCTGCTGCCTGATATCGGCAATGGGATTCACGGATGGAAGGGTTGGGTTCAGAGCATCGCAGCCAGTTGCGTAGAACTTCTACTCTTCGGATGGCTTTACAGACCTGAGGGGATATTCGCAAGCGAATGGATCGAAGGGGATCAATGAGGACCGGAACTAGAGGCTATTGTTAAACCTCAAGTCACGGTGATGGGCTAGTAGCGCCTCTTCGCCCTTTTATTGTCATCCCGCAGCGCAGCGGAGGGATCTGCTTTCCCTCGGGTGCGTCAGCTCTCAAGCAAACAGCAGATTCCTTCGCTACGCTACGGAATGACAAGGCTTCGGCGTGCTTTCTAAAGCATAAAGCTCATAACAGCCTCTGGGCATGCAAGCCCTAAGCGATCAAGCACAAAGCCTGTTTGCCGCCTGAGACCGCATTTGTAACGAGTTGCCGATCGAACGTCGCCAACTGTCCTTCGTAGGCGCGCGCGAGGGCCAGGAGATAGGTGTCGGTGACCTGGGTGTGGCTTGAAAGATAGCCCGACTGCACTCCCGGTGTATTCAGCAAAGATAGGCTGTCAGGCCAGAACTCATGTCCCGGCCACTGGCAAAGTAGTCGTAATGTTTCCACCACGGCTGCGGGCGTTCCCGGTGACCTTGGATAATTGGGATGTCCCACGATGCGAAGGACACCGTTCTCTGTGAGCGGACATGTAGCCCAAGCCTTCTGTCCCCTCGCTTCGAACCATGTCTGCGCCTCACGGTTCCGCACATGCGCGGCATCGATGAGTGAGATCAAGACATTGACGTCCAGGAGGTATCGCACTATAGCAGCTCATCCGCCAACTGCTTCACCAACTCCGAGGTAACAGGAGGGGCGTTATGGCGGTTGGGAAGCATGGGAATGCTACCTGCAGTTTTGATCTCGGAAGAGGGGGTGCGTAACGCCTTTCTGGCAAGATTCGAAACTACCTCCCCAACGCTGCGTCGTTCCCTGGTGGCGAGTTCACGTGCTGCGGACAGTACATCGTCGTCGATGGCAAGGGTGGTTCTCAAGATAGCCTCCGTGATGCAAACGCATCATGCACCAAACATCATAAAGCAAGGGCTTCTCATATCCGAGCGCGAAAGTTTGTTGCAAGGGAAACCAAGGGCACAATGGGAGAATGACCTCGCTCCAACATGCCATGTTCGCCCCTTCGCAACGCGTTCACTTTATCGGGATTGGGGGCATCGGGATGAGCGGAATTGCGGAGATTCTGCTGACGATGGGCTATGCCGTTTCGGGCTCCGACCTGCGTGCCTCGGCCACGACGGAGCGGCTGGAACGGTTGGGGGCGCGCATTTATCTGGGCCATGCCGCCGAGAATGCGGCGGCGAGCGATGTGGTGGTGACCAGTTCGGCCGTGGCGGTGGACAATCCTGAGGTGCTGGAGGCGCGCGCGCGCAAGACGCCGGTGATTCCGCGAGCGGAGATGCTCGCGGAGCTCATGCGGTTGAAGTATGGCATTGCGGTGGCGGGCATGCACGGCAAGACGACGACGACGAGCATGATCGCCGCGGTGCTGGCCGGCGGGGAGCTGGACCCCACGGTGGTCGTGGGTGGGCGTGTGGATGCGTTTGGGTCGAACGCGCGCTTGGGGCGCTCGCAGTATCTGGTGGCGGAGGCCGATGAAAGCGACCGCTCGTTTTTGCGGCTTTCGCCAATCATGGCCGTGGTGACGAACCTGGACCGCGAACACATGGACGCGTATCGCGATATGCGCGACGTGGAGGATGCGTTTGTGGAGTTTATGGATGAGGTGCCGTTTTATGGCGCTGTGACGGCGTGTGCGGACAACCCCGCGCTGAAGGCCATTCTGCCGCGCGTGACGCCACGGGTGTACACGTATGGCGAGTCGCCGGATGCGGATTTTCGGCTGCGCGTGTTGCGGGCCGAGCCTGGGTGCCACGCGATGTTTGAGGTCAATACACGCGGTCTGGTGCTGGGGCCCTTCCACTTGCATGTGCCGGGGCGGCACAACATTTTGAACGCTACGGCGGCGGTGGCGATCGGCGTGCAGCTGGGGCTTCCGCCGGAAAAGATTGCGTTAGGGTTGGGCAGCTTTCGTGGTGTGGATCGGCGCTTTCAAACCAAGGGCCAAGCGCGCGGGGTGACGGTGATTGACGATTACGGCCACCATCCGACGGAGATTCGCGCGACGTTGCAAGCGGCGCGGGAATGTGGCTATGGACGGGTGTTGGTGGTCTTTCAGCCGCACCGTTATACGCGCACGCGGGATCTGATGGCGGAGTTTGCAACGGCCTTTGGGGATGCGGATGCCGTGCAGATCCTGGATATCTATGCGGCCAGCGAGCAACCGATTGAGGGGATCACGGGGGAGTCGCTCGCGGCGGCCATCCGGCAAGCTGGTGGCGGACTCGTGATGTATGCGCACTCGATGGGGGAGGCTGTGGAGCGGATAACAGCCGATGTCCGGGAAGGGGATATGGTGCTGACGCTGGGGGCCGGTAGTGTGTCACAGGCCGGGCCGATGCTGTTGGAGCGGTTGGGAGGGTAGGTGTAGAATTTTCTTATGGACGCCACGGACTCGCTGATTCTGCCGACCTACACACCTTCTCCTCTCGTGTTGCGTTTGCAAGTCGAGGAGTTACCGGCGCATCTACCGACCCTTGAAGCGGAGCTGAAGAATGTTCTGCGCATTGAGATTCTTCGCGAAGGGAAAGTAGTTGCGGAAATTCGAGCGCGCGAGCCGGAATCGCTGGATCAAGCGGAACGTCCGGAGATGCCCGATTTTATGGCGCGGATGAAGCAGATGTGGGGGGATCGGGTGTTTGAGGATTCAACGCCGTTGATTCGTGCAGACCGGGATGCCGGCTACTAGTTACCTCGATACAAGTTTCTTGGTAAAGTCCTACGTGATCGAGGTTCACTCGATCGATGTCACACGCATTCTGGAGTCTTTGCCAGCGAAACCTATCATCAGCGCTCTTACTGATGTCGAAGTCGCCTCTGCCGTTCGTCGGAAACTATCTTTGATCGAAGCCCGTGAAATCTTTGAGGTTTATACGCGTGACCGGCAGGCCGGCTTGTATCGAGAGGTAGCGATTCCGGTTGAGGCATACAAACTTGCTGGGCGGCTTGTTTTACAACATGGGCATAGCGTTCGGCTTCGTTCATTAGACGCGATACACCTTGCCACCGCCCTGTACCACGGAGCAGACACCTTCGCGACCTACGATGACCGGCTTGCAACGGCCGCTGCCGCGCTTGGGCTGTCCACGATTGGGGCGCGACCCTGAAGCGGTACAACGGGCGGTACCACAAAAAAGGCATGCCGGAACCGAAGCCGGAACGGCTATAGTGGACGCATTGGCGGTTCTCCGCGGCCTTGCTCGGGCTGTGGAATGAAGGTGTTGTACAAACGCAGCTCTCTGGCAACGGCCCTTGCGGAGCCGGAGGAGATCCCTGTCTCCGTGTCTGGTACGTCCGGCGCGCCGGAGCCCGCTCCTGCCGGGGCACTACATCGTGTGTATCCACCGGGGCAGGCCGCAGCGATGGCGCCGGAGCCGGATGCTTATGTTCCGCAGCGCGGATCGTACGGCATGCGGCTGCGCGGAGGTATGCCGCGCGGAGTCGCAGGCCGTGTGTTGCTGGGGAGCAGCGTTTTTGCCGTGATCGCGGTGTTGACGCTGGTGGTTGCGGGTGTGCATCGTTACCTGTTGCACGACGCGCGCTTTCTGATTACGACTTCAGCGGAGATCGCGATCGCGGGCAATGAACATATCTCCCGCGCGCAGGTGCTGAGCGTGTTTGGCGCCGATTTGGAACGCAACAGCTTTAGGGTACCGCTTGCCGAGCGACGGGCCGATCTCGAGCGCCTGCCCTGGGTGGCGCATGCGACGGTGATGCGCCTGTTGCCCAATCATCTGCGGGTCGAGATCACGGAACGCACGCCGGTGGCCTTTACGCGGCAGGGCACGCGGATTGGGCTTGTCGATGGGGAAGGCGTGTTGCTCGACATGCCGCCGCAGTCCGCGGGCGATCCGCATTACTCCTTTCCGGTGCTCACCGGTCTGGCCATGGACGACACGCCGGAGGTGCGGGCGGCGCGCATGGAGGTCTACCGGCGGTTCATGGCTGAACTCACGAGCGCCGGCCCGAAAGTGACTGAATCGCTGAGCGAGGTCGACGTTACCAACCCGGAGGATGTGAAGGCGCTGGTTACCAGTGGCGGGGCCGACATCCTGGTGCATTTCGGCGATGAAGCCTTTCTGGAGCGGTATAAGGCTTTTGAGCAGCATCTGCCGGAGTGGCACACGCAGTACCCGAAGCTGGCATCGGCCGATATGCGCTATGAACGGCAGGTGGTGCTCGAAATGCAGGGCAGTGCCAATGCCGCGGCGAGCGGGGAAGCTGCGCCCGCAGGCATTTTCAGTGCGCCGGGTACGGCGGCAGCCCCGAAGGCGGTGCCCGTGGCGAAGCAACCGGCACATAGCGCCACGCGGCATGCGGAAACGGCGAAGGCTACCGGCCGGTCGGCGGCGAACCGGCGAGTCTATGCGAAGCTGGCGGCTGCACATCGGCTGGCGCAGAGCAGAGCCCGGACGGGACGATAGCGGGAGCCGAAAACCCGGCGCATGATGGTATCGGTGCATGATGGGTAGAAGTGCGAAGGCGGTGCTGAAATGAACCCGAAGACGAGCAATCTGATTACCGTGCTGGATGCAGGCAGTTCGAAAAGCGCGGTGCTGGTCGCCGAAGCCGGCGAGGGACTGCGGTACCGCGGGCATGGGGTGGAGCTTTCGCGCGGCATGCGGCGCGGCATGATTGCCGATCTGGCGCCTGCGGCGGAGGTGATCGACAAAGCCGCGCTGGCTGCGGAGAAGGCAACCAAAGCGCCCATCGAGACCGCGGTGGTGGGTATCGGCGGACCGCACATCAAGGGTATGAACTCGCAGGGCGGCATTTCAATGGGCAGCCGTATGAAGGAGATCACGCGCGAAGATGTGCGTTCGGCGATCGACCGTGCGCGCTCGGTGGGACTGGCGCCCGATCGCGAGGTGCTGCACCTGCTGCCGCAGCAGTTCATTCTGGACGATCAGGCGGGCATTCACGATCCTGTGGGCATGGTGGGCAACCGGTTGGAGGTCAACCTGCACCTCTCGACCTGCTCCGGTTCGGCCGCGCAAAGCGTGGTGACGTGCGCGAACAAGGCAGGGCTTGAGGTGATCGATACGGTCTTTGAGGGGATCGCGTCGGCGGAGGCGGTGCTGCATCCGGATGAGCGCGAGTTGGGCGTGTGTTTGGCCGATATCGGCGCGAGCTCGACCGAACTGGTGGTGTATTTCGAAAGTGCGGTGGCACACACGGCAGTGCTGCCCATCGGCGGCGACCACTTTACCAACGACCTTGCGGTGGGGCTGCATGTGGGCGTGGACGAGGCCGAGATGCTCAAGCGGCAGTACGGCCATTGCGTGGTGACGGCCGTGCCGCAGTTAAATGAGATCGAGGTAGGCGGCGACTTAAGCGTGAGCGGGCAGGCGGCGCACACGGTGCGGCAGCGATTTTTAGCGGAGATTCTGGAACCCCGCGCCCGCGAATTACTGACCATGCTGCGCGATAACCTGCGCGCGGGCGGCGTGCTGGAAGCCATGGGAACGGGCATTGTGTTCACCGGCGGGGGAGCCCTTTTGCCGGGTCTTCTGGACCATGCGGAAAGTCTGCTGCGCGTGCCCGCGCGGATCGGGTATCCGGTGCCGTTACCGGGCATGCCGCCGGAGCTGGCGCGGCCGGAATTTTCGACGCTGATCGGCATGCTGCTCTATACGCATCGCACGCAGATTCGCAAGGCAAATGAGGAGCAGGGGCTGAAGTCCAAGATTCAGGGATTGTTCAAGGGCAGCTTCTAGGGCGGCGATGACACTTTATTAAAAATAGGGTGGAGCTGCACGTTAAAAAGCAGATCCCTCACTGCGCTACGGGATGCCAATTGCAATAGAGCGAACCAGCAAAGGACGGCTGACATTGCGCGCGGATCGCTTCAGCGGCAAGCGCACGGGTGGTGGGTACAATAACCTTCATGTTGTTTCGTAAGCTGCTTTCGTTGTTTGCTCTTGCCGTAGTTCCCTCCGCCGTTGCCCATGCACAATTCGGTCTTTATGGCACGGTGACCGGGGAACAGGTGCATAACCTTACGTGTACCGACCTTAGTTCCAATGCGGTAGGCGCGTGTGTGACCCCGACGACGACGGAAAAACCCTACGGCGCAAACTTTGGGGCGTATTACGATTTTCGGAACTTTGGGCCGGCGCGGGTAGGGGTTGATCTCCGCGGCGGCGTGTTGAACACGAACAAGAACACGGTGAACAACACTTCAAGCCGCGATTTTATTCGGCAATACACGGTGCTGGGCGGCGTGCGCGCGAGCTTCAACACGCCGATTCACCTCTTCCGCCCTTATGGT
>CAXTNA010000035.1:11480-13005 GCA_964245535.1 uncultured Acidobacteriaceae bacterium
AACTAGATACATTGGCACCGCTCCCTGCCCCATAGCCGTTGCACACCCCCGGCCCTTTCATGCAGAATCAAAGCACGCTCGAATGGTTTCGTCCTTTCGAAGGAGAGCTTCCGATGTCGCAACAGCCCCAAACCGGTCTTCAGACCACCATTCCGATCGCCGTTCCCACTGCCAGCCCGACCGACGACGCCCTGCGCATTCACTATCACGATGAAACGCAGCGAACGGCGCGCATCAAGGTGATCGGCGTCGGCGGTGGCGGCAACAATGCCGTCAATCGCATGATCGCGGCCAAGGTCGAAGGGGTGGAGTTCATTGCGGCCAATACGGATGCGCAGGCGCTCGAAACCTCGAATGCTCCGGTGAAGCTGCAGTTGGGCGTGAAGCTGACCGCCGGGCTGGGTGCGGGCGCCAACCCGGACGTGGGGCGGCGGGCGGCGTTGGAAGATTCCGACAAGATTATCGAAGCACTCGAGGGCGCGGACATGGTATTCGTCACTGCCGGCCTGGGCGGGGGCACGGGCACGGGCGCGGCGCCGGTGATTGCCTCGCTGGCGAGCGAGATGGGCGCGCTGACCGTGGCGGTGGTCACGCGGCCGTTTGCGTTTGAAGGCAAGCGCCGGATGATGCAAGCCGAGCGCGGCATGCAGGAGTTGCTCGAATCGGTCGACACGTTGATCGTGATTCCGAATGAAAAACTGCTGGCGGTGGCAAAAGATGCAGGCTTTTTCGAGAGCTTTCGCATCGCCGACGATGTGCTGCGGCAGGGCGTGCAGGGCATCTCGGACATCATCACGATTCCGGGTGTGATCAACCGCGATTTTGCCGATGTGAAGACGACCATGGCAGGGATGGGCTATTCGGTAATGGGAACGGCGCTGCGCTCGGGGCCGGACCGCGCCCGCGAAGCGGCCATGGCAGCCATGGCTTCACCGCTGCTGGAGTCGGGGGCGATCGACGGTGCCCGCGGCATTCTGATCAACATCACGGGCTCGAGCAGCTTGAAGCTGAATGAGGTAAATGACGCTTCGACGATTATCCAGAATGCCGCGCATGAGGATGCCAACATCATCTTCGGTGCCGTGTTGGATGAAACCATGGGTGATGATGTGAAGATCACCGTGATCGCGACGGGATTTCGTGAGTCTCAGCCGCAGCGGCGCGAGCGGATGCTGGGCAACGTGGCCATGCCAGATATGCAGGACAACGCGGCGAGTTTCACGCCGCGGATCGCGCCGCGGGTGGCGCAAACGCCGTTTGCGAGCGAGGCACGGGCAAACCACGCCCTTTCGAAGTCGACGGATGCGGGAACGCCTTCGGCCAGCGAGGTGGAGGCACCGGCGGTCCGCGTGGTGCGGCATGGGCAGGAACTAGAAACGGCTGCGGGCTTTTTGAGTCCACGGGAGGAGGCAAACCGTGCGCCACGGGTGAATTTTCTCGTGCCGACGGGCGGGGACACGCAGCGCTTCCAGGAGTACCCGGGCACGACGCAGGGGCAGATGGAGTTGGTGGGATCGTCGGCGGC
>CAXTNA010000035.1:13015-17874 GCA_964245535.1 uncultured Acidobacteriaceae bacterium
GGTGTTCGATGATGAGTTCTTCCGCAAGGGCAATGACGAGCTGCGCGCCAGCAATCAACGGGGCTGGGGGAGCGAGCCCCATGTTTCCAGCAGTTCTTCCGGCAATCCCTCGAACAACGCACTCAGTTCCTCCATCGGGGGGATTGCGCTGGAAGGACCGGCTACGCCATCCTGGCCTGAGGCCCGTGTGCCGTCGTTTGCTGGTTATGCGGGCGAAACCGCAGAGCCGGGAACAGACGAGCTCGACATACCGGCGTTTTTGCGTCGCAGCCACTAGCGAAGGGATTTGGCCGTGGATCGTGTTCTTGCGTGTTTGCTTGTTGCCCTGCTGTGTTCGGTGAATGCGGCGGCAGTCCGTTCCCGGCACATGGCCCGCCATGGCGCGGCAGGCGTGCGTTTGAGCGCGGGACGGGTCAGTAGCCGGCTGGTGCGATCCGGGCGTAGCCGCGGTGCGGGAGGGCGACGGGCGGCCCTGCACGGCGGCGGTTCGCGCGTGGCGGTTCGTTATCCGGTTCGTTATCCGGTTCGTTATTCAGGCGAGCGCTTTTCGGTCAGCAGCTTCGCCGATGATCCGAACAGCATGACAAGCGGCGATGTTACGGCGGGCGAAGACCCGGTCGTGCGCGCGGCAGCCATTCAGGCGCTTGGGAACATGAACGGCACGGTGCTGGCGATCGATCCTTCGTCGGGCCGCATTTTGGCGATGGTGAACCAGAAGCTGGCGTTGAGCGCGGGCGCGGAGCCGTGTTCAACGATCAAGGTCTCGGTCGCGCTGGCGGCGCTCAAGGAAGGCATCGTTAAAGCGGATACACCGGTAAACCTCGGCGGCCATTATTCGCTGGATCTGACGACGGCGCTGGCGCGCAGCGTGAATCTGTATTTCGAAGTGCTGGGCCGCGCGATGGGCTTTGAGCGTGTGAAGCACTATGCGAACGAGTTTGGCTTGGGTGAGCTCGCCGGGTATGGCATTGAGGGCGAACAACTGGGCGTGTACCCCAGCACGGAGTTGCCGCATACCATGGGCGGCGTCGGCCGCATGTGCTCCTTCGGCGAAAGCATTTCCATGACGCCGCTGCAACTGGGCGCGCTGGTTTCGGCGATCGCAAATGGTGGCACGCTCTACTATCTGCAGCACCCGACAAACCCGGAGCAGGTGAGCGCCTTTCAGCCCAAGGTAAAGCGATTGCTCGATATTCAATCCGTAATTCCGGAGATTCTGCCGGGCATGAGCGGGGCGGTCAACTTCGGTACGGCCCGTTCGCTGAAGACGAATTTCGTGCAGTTTCCGGTTTTTGGTAAGACGGGTACCTGCTCGAACAACGGGACCCGTTTTGGGTGGTTTGTCAGCTATGGGGATGCCCCGACGGGCCGCATTGTGACGGTGATCTTCCTGGAGGGCGGACGACCTACCTTTGGGCCCAAGGCCGCCGAGCTGACCGGGGAGTTTTATCGCGCGATGTATGAGCGGAATTACTTTGGACCGCATGCGCCGGCGATGGCCACGGTTGCGGGTACGAATGGTCGCTGATGGTTTGAAGCACACCTGTTTCTTGCAATCCATCCTGTCACCTTCAAAGGAGACTGCTGTTTACCCGTGAAAACTGCAGGTCTCTCCACTACGCGAACGATGAAGCCGTTCGCTCCGGTGGAGATGACACCCCGTAGCTGAAGGTGGTTGGTTAGAGCAGCTGGTCCACGCATCTCACCAGCAGAGGTGAGGCATGCTGATCGTGACTGCGGCGGAGATGGCTGCTGCGGACCGCCGTTCCGTGGAGCAGGGTGTGTCAATCCCCATGCTGATGGAGGCCGCTGGAGCCGCTGTGGCGCGGTTTGTTCTGCGGCATGGCCCCGTCCAGGGATGGATTGTGGTGTTTTGCGGCAAGGGCAACAATGGCGGGGATGGCATCGTCGCGGCAACACATCTGGCGCAGGCTGGACGTGCTGTGCGGGCTGTGTTGCTCGGCGCGGCAACGGAGTTGCCCTCGAACGTGATGGCTGCTTGGGGCAGAGCGGGTGAGACTCAAGCCCAGCGACTTGAAGTAAGCGATGAGGCCGGGCTGCGGGAGGCGCTGGACGGGGCGACGCTGGTGCTCGATGCGATGGTTGGCACCGGGTTCAAGCCGCCCTTGCGCGGATTGACGGCTACCGCGCGCGATCTGCTGGCACGACGCATGGTGCCGGTGCTTGCCGTCGAACAGCCCAGCGGCTGGGAAGCGGACTCCTTGGCGATCCATGCGCCACTGCAAGCGAATCGCAACAATAGCGAGGCGGTTCGTGCGGATGCGGTGGTCACCTTTGCCGCGCCGAAGCTGGCACACAGCTTCGGACACCTTACGCCGGGGCGGACCTTCGGTCCTGTTGCGGTCGCGGAGATTGGTACCCCGGCCGGGGCGCTGCAATCAGAGGAAAACCTGCATTGGGCGGGCGCTTCGAAAGCAGTCGCCGAGCAAGCGCGCGGCATTGATGGCAACAAGGGCAAGTTCGGGCATGTGCTGCTGGTGGGCGGCGCCTTTGGGAAGTCCGGGGCGCCTTCGATGATGAGCCTTTCGGCCTTGCGGGCGGGCGCAGGGTTGGTCACGGCAGCGGTCCCGCGTTCGATCCTATCTGCGGTCGCAGGCATTACGCCGGAACTGATGACGGTACCGTTGGAAGAGGCTGCTGATGGCGGTTTGACGCTCGATGTGCTCGAGCCGGAGCCGCTCGGGAAGCTGCTGCAGGGGATCAAAGTTGTGGGCATCGGGCCGGGGCTTGGGCAGGATGGAATGACGCCGGCGTTTGTTCACAGGTTTGTGGAGCGGGTCAGCTTACCGATGGTGATCGACGCCGACGCGCTGAACGCCTTTGCTGGGCATACCGATCTGCTGAAGCAGGCCGCCGCCGGCACCGATGCACGGGGCAAGCCGCGCACGGTGGTGCTGACGCCGCATCCGGGCGAGATGGCGCGACTGATAGGCGGTTCGGTGAAGGATGTGGAGGCCGACCGAATTGGGCTGGCGCGGCGGTTTGCAACGGAGCATGGGGTGACGCTGGTGCTGAAAGGCTGGCGGACGCTGATCGCGCATCCGAACGGGCAAATCGGCGTAAACACGACCGGCAACCCGTCCATGGCCAAGGGCGGCAGCGGCGATATCCTGACGGGCATTGTGGCAGCGATGCTGGCGCAATACCCGGAACGCGTGGCAGAGGCGGTTGAGGCTGCCGTATTTCTGCACGGGTTGGCGGGGGATTTCGCGTGTCTGGCACAGGACGAGCACACCGTGCTGGCAACCGATACCGTCGCGCACCTTGAACGAGCGTTTCGGGCGCGGGTCCAGGACGAGGACGGTTTCACCTGGATCGCGGGAACTGCCACCAACGGCGCGTTTGCGGCCCGTGCGGGAGGTTTGCGGTGAGTGGCTCCAAGCAGGATTTCAACCGGGAAAAGCGGCTGCGCACCCGCAGCGCAGCGGGCACGCTGGCCCTAGGCGAGCTGCTGACCGAGTTGCTGCGACCGCCCCGGCTGGTGCTGCTGCGCGGTGACCTGGGCGCGGGTAAAACGACGCTGGTGAAAGGTATCGTTGCGGCGCTGGGGGCGGGCGATTCGGAAAGCGTCACCAGCCCAACCTTCACGCTGGTGCACGCGTATCAGGGCCGCAAAACGAGGATTTTTCATCTGGATCTGTATCGGTTGGAGGAAGAGGCCGCGCTGGAAGGGGTGGGCGTATGGGAGATTGCCGATACCGGTGATGCGCTGGTGCTGGTGGAGTGGGGCGAACGCTTTCCGTCTCTGGCGGCGCGGGCTGATGCAGAGATCAACATCACGCAGGGTGAAATGGAGACCGAGCGCTTGCTGCTGGTGCGTTGGCGTGAGGACTGAGGTGCCACATGCCAGCCCAACAGCAAGGGCCACGCTCAAAGGAGCGTGGCCCGGTTTTTGCGAACGACGTTCGTTACCGCGAGCGCCGCGCCCGATTCCCCTGCGCCTCGGTTTGAGCACGGATACCGATGAAGCTGGGAACAAAAACGGTGGCGGCAAAGGCGGTAGCAACAAGTAGCTGATACATACAAAACTCCTTCTGGAAGGCGCGCAACGGCAAGGGCTGCGGGCAGCCAGATTGGCTTACGGTCATGAGGGGAATAGCGCGGGCGGGGGTCAGGTCTGGACTGAGCCGTCACGGTCGCTGCGGGTCGAGCCCGGGGTCACATGCTGTCTTTTCAGCTTGTCTGTGTCCTGAACTCTCATACCTATGAGACTACAAGATTCTCATTTCGACTCATGTTTTCTTCCCAAAATACACAATTTGTTGTAGTCATTTGACAGCCATGCGATAGAGAGCGCATAATTCTTCGCCCGTTGAGCCGTATTCCTGCTGCTGCGCGATGGCGGCAAGGTCGGCCACGTGGTCGTCCGGTGACATCGGCACGCGACCAAGCCATAGCCGCTGAAGGTTCGATTGGTGATCAAGCAGCGAGTCCAATTCGGCGTTCACATAGACGAGGTCGAAGGGACGTGGATGGGCGCGGAGGCTCGCCTCGACATGACGAAGGAAGCGGCGCAGCAGTTTGGCCTCAAAAGGGTGAAAAAGGTAGGCCAGGGTAGGTTCAGGCGGCAAGGGGTGTCGCGTGGCATCGCCGAGGTGCAGGCGCAACGGTGCGAGTGCGCGGGCTTGCGGATCTCTTTCCCAGAGCGCGATGTTTTGCGCTGCGATGGCGGCAAGCGCCGGATTGAGTTCGATACCCTCGATGCGCAGAAATGGATGGCGCGAGGCGAGCAGCATGGAGCGCCCTTTGCCGGCACCGACATCCAGAAAGACGGTGCGTTCGATGGGCTGGACCGGGGCTTTTTGTTGTAACCAAAGGTCGATGACGGTGTTGAGAAT
>CAXTNA010000036.1:0-7415 GCA_964245535.1 uncultured Acidobacteriaceae bacterium
CATAAGGAAGTCCTGTGCGTCATTGCGCGAGTTGGTTGAGTTGTTGCAGCATCTCGTCGGCAGCCTTCACAACGCGCGAGTTCGATTCGTAGGAGCGCTGCGCCACGATCATTTCGACGAATTGCTCGACAACGCTGACGTTGGAAGATTCGACCATGTTTTGCTGCACGGTGCCGAGGCCTTCCGTGCCGCCAGGTGTGCCTACGATCGCGTCGCCCGAGGCTGTGGTGGGCAAATAGATGTTATTGCCAACGCTGTTCAGGCCACCCGGATTCGCGAACAGGGCGGTCTGAATCGTGCCCACCTTGGACGCCTGCGTTTGCCCAGGGAGCGTCGCGCTGACGGTTCCGTCACTGCCGATTGAAATAGCCGTCGCATTGGGCGGAACGGTGATCCCGGGCTGCAGCGCGTTGCCGTCCGGAGTCACAACATTGCCTTGCGCATCCAGCTGAAACGAGCCTGCACGCGTATAACCCGTTTGCCCCGTGGGCAGCAGGATTTGAAAGAAGCCCGCGCCTTCGATTGCGACATCCAGCGGATTGCCGGTGGCGGTCAGGCTGCCTTGGGTTTGCAGGATTTCGGTCGATCCGGCGCGCACACCAAGACCAATCTGCATACCTGAAGCCACCGTAGTCTGCTGCGAGGCAGCAGCCCCTGGCATCACCTGATTTTGATAAAGCAGATCGGTGAACTGCATGCGCCGTTGCTGAAAACCCGAGGTGGAAGAGTTCGCCAGATTGTTGGCGATATTGTCGAGGTTCAGTTGTTGCGCGTTCATGCCGCTGGCGGCGGTATACAAAGCACGAATCACAAAAGCTCCTTAGCTTACTTAACTTGCGTTCACGCGTGGCAGATCCTGCGCCGCGGTTTTATCCATCTCGGAATCCAGCATGGAAAGCACATGCCGCATGGCTTCTGCCTGACGCTGGGCGGTGATCAGTTGCACCACGCCCTCAACCGGACTGACATTGGAGCTTTCCAGCGATCCCTGCCGCACCCCGGTGCCTGTGGCGGCCTGTTCCTGGTTAACGGGCGCGGCATAGTAGCCGTTACCTTGGCTGGTCAGCGTGGTGGTTGACGGAAAAGTCACGAGTTTTAATTTGCCGGTGATCGCTCCCCCGGAGGAGATGGTGCCATCAGGGCTGACGACCACGGCGCCGCGAGCCAACGAGATCGGTCCGCCCTCGCCCAGCACGGGATCACCGGCTGCGGTGGTCAACTGCCCCGTGGAGGACAGCTGAAAGCTGCCGTTGCGCGTGTATGCCATGCCATTCGCAGTTTGCACTTTGAAGTAGCCTTGGCCTTCGAGGGCCATATCGAGGTCATTTCCCGTGCGGGTAAATGTGCCCTGGGTCGCGTCCATCTGTGTGCTCGAAAGAACGCCGTAGCTGTTAGTTACCTGATTGAGCGACGACAGGCGGCCATGGTGCGCTGCCTGCGCCAGCACGGTGCCGAAGATATTTTTCTGACCACGAAAACCGGCGCTGCTTGCGTTCGCCAGATTGGAGGCAATGGTGTCGAGCGACGTCGTTCGCGACATCAGGCCGGCACACGCTGCGTACAGTCCACTATCCATGAAAACCTCATCTTGGCTATAAGCAAGTGGCGTGCCAGAAGAACCGGCAAAGTTTGCCGTTCTTTGCTTTTTCCATAACGCGAAAGGGGGAGCCTGGATAAGAAACTGCTCAGGAATTAAGCCTGTTCGTGCCGGGACGACCTACGGTTCTCACGTCTTTCTCAGAAAGGGCTGAGGGAGAACTCTAAACCGCAGCGCGCCCATGTACGCCGCGTTCCCCGGGACGCTCCGACTCGGGTACCTTAAGGGAAGCGATGATTGCTACTGCCCAAAGCCCGACGATGTACCTGCCTGAGATTCTCGCCCATGTGCGGGGCGTTGTGGCTGACCGGAAAGCCTCGACCGATCTCCGCGTGCTGGAACGAGAGGCTGCGGAGCACACACCTCGTGGCTTCGCGCAGGCGTTGCGACATAGCGCCCAGCACGGGCTCGCGGGCATTGCTGTCATCGCGGAGTTAAAAAAAGCATCGCCCTCCAAGGGATTAATTCGCGAGCCGTTCGAGGTCGTCGAGCTTGCACGGGAGTTGGAAGAGGCTGGGGCCGCAGTGCTTTCTGTACTCACGGAAGAACGGTTTTTTCAGGGCTCTCTCGAAAACTTGCGTCGCGCCTCAGCCGCTGTGACGATTCCTTGCCTGCGCAAGGACTTTACCGTCGATCCGTTTCAGATCGTGGAAGCGCGCGCGAACCGGGCTGATGCCATTCTGCTGATCGTTGCCGCCCTTACCGATCGGGAGCTGCAGGTACTGCGCGCGGAGGCCCGGCGCTGCGGGCTGGATGTGCTCTGTGAGGTGCATGATCGCGATGAGCTGGACCGGGCGTTGGCACTGGATTGCGAGTGTGTTGGCGTGAACAGCCGGGATTTGCGCACTTTTGAGGTCTCTTTAGAGCGCGCATGCACATTAGCGCAACATTTGCCTGCGAACGCTGTCCGCATCGCTGAAAGCGGTATACACGAGCGGGCTGACCTCCATCGGCTACGGGTTGCCGGCTTTGAAGCATTTCTGATTGGGGAATCACTCATGCGCCAGCCGCGTCCCGGTGATGCACTGCGGCATCTTCTCGCTCGCGATCCCGGCGAGGCGTAAGGCACAGCCTGATAGCGGAGAACGTCGATGTTCGTGAAGATTTGCGGCACCACGACCCTGTCTGACGCGCAACTTGCAGTGGTACTCGGCGCCGACGCCTTAGGGTTCATCTTCGCGCCCAGCAAACGGCAAGTTACAGCAGCGCAGGTTGCGGCAATAACGACGCACCTGCCTGAGGAGGTACTGCGGGTGGGTGTCTTTACGGAGCCAGACGCGACCGAGATTGCTCGCACCGTGGAAGTCGCCGGTCTTACCGCGGTGCAGCTGCACATGCCGCAGAATGGTGCGTTACTAAAGCAGCTTCACGAAACCTTTTGCGACCGCGTGCAGCTTTGGCAGGTGGTTGGTGTGTCTTCGCAAGCGGTGCATAACGACCAAAGCAAGAATAAGCTCGAAGCCGCTTTACAAACGGCACTGCTGGAACCGCGGCTTTCGATTGTGTTGCTGGATACCGTAGTGGCCGGTGTTTCCGGCGGGCTTGGGCGCAGATTTCCTTGGGAACAAGTCGGTCCGGTGCTGCGTGCAGCGCAACAAGCGTCGAAAAACGTCGCTGCTCGACTCGGGTACGCGCCGCCGAGGATCCTAGTCGCGGGTGGCTTGGATGCGGCCAATGTAACTGAGGCCGTTCGTGTGTTGGCTCCGTGGGGTGTCGATGTGGTGAGTGGGGTCGAGTCCGCTCCGGGACGGAAAGATCCTGTCCGTCTTGCGGCTTTTTTAGAAGCCGCTCGTAGACAGCAGCCGTAATCGGTACTGTGTACCGTCCCTTTTCGCAATGGGATGGGTAAGAAGGTGCACGCACTCGGTTCGCAATCCGCGCACCTCATCCGTGCTGTGTTAGCGGGGGTTGCCGTATTCTTCCCGTTTGCGCACATCGCGCTTTTCGCGCACATGGTTTGCGATCAGACCGCCACCCGCGCCTGCGCCGGCACCAATCAGGGCACCCTTCCCTCCTCCAAGTAGACCGCCGACGACAGCCCCGCCCACGGCAGAACCACCGACAATCTTCGCCTTTGTGTGGTGTCGCGCGTCATGGTGATGTTGCTGGCGTTTGGCTCGCTGGTATGACTCCTGACCAAGCGCGGGCAAGGTCAAAGGCGTAGAAACCAGTAATAGAAAAAGAGTCAGTTTGCGTTGATTCAAGGACTTTCCTTTCGGCTTTTGAGGGCGGTTTATTCGCTTGTGGTGTTGTGATCAATCAATTCCGGTTGAACATTTAGGGCTCTGTCACAGGCCCAACCACATGCATCGCTGCGGGTTGGGTCGGACATAAGCAGTCATGAAAGGGTCCGGGACGGTCTTCCCGTACCGCACACGCGTAGGCGGGCCAAATCTGTCCCAAGCCCAAGGCGTAAAGACCGAGGTCTCCGGCATAGAAGTGTTGACGGTAAGCGGCTGAGCGCGGGGCCTTGCCTTCGCGATCAGATGTAAATGCAAGGGAAAGTTCACTGGCCGATTTGGCTGAAAGATCGGGCAGATGGTAAGCCGTCGAGAAACGATAGGCCTCTGTCCAGGGTGCTACGGAGCCTTCGGCAGCTGGTGAAACGAACGTCCGCCAATCTTTCAACGCTAAAGTTTGGGGATCAATCGCAGCAACGAGGAACGCCGGATGATTGCCGAAAAAAGGGGTGATGGACGGAACAAGCTTGACGGGCACTGCGGCCTCCTCGGCCGATGCTCTTGGTGAGCTGTTGGTGCCCGGCCTTGTGGGTGCAAACGACCGGTGCAGTAAGCGCACCTCGTCCATGTGCGTGTGTCCGAAAAGACCAAGCCGGACGACGTCGGCGTAATCGAGCAAGGTATCTGCGAGCGCGGTATCGGCTAGAAATGGCTGGGGCTGCGCGGTGCATAATTCGCCCGGGCGCAACACATAGCGATGAAAGGACGCATACGCATCGATGCCGGGCGGGATATGTGCCATGACCCACACCTGTTCTCCATGTGCGCGAGCCTGTGCGAGCTGCGCTCGAAGCCAAATTAACTGTGACTTTTCAGGCGCACGATCAGCCGCGTCGGCGCAGCTGTTGTATTGGCGCGCGTCGAAAATATCCTGTAGCACGAGCAGGCGACCATGCCGGAGCGGTGACGGCAGACGCACGCTATAGTCGCCCTCTGGAGACACGTCCTCCTGCGTGCGGACTGCATCCTTTGCGTTTAAAGGGATTTGTGCTGCGGCCATCATAGCGGTGGAGGCGTTTTGGAGGAAAGCGCTGCCGGGTGTTTCGCGGTAATCTGCGCAACCGGAGTCGTTGTTGCCTAGAGCCACATAAACGGGAACCTGCGGAAAACTGAGCCGCAATTGAGCGATGACAAAGGCGACTGCTTTTTCTGCAAAAGCTGCATATTCTTCGGGCGTGGCCGTGGGGGCGAGCTTGCGGAAGCGGCACGGGAACTCATGCGCCAGCAGATCGCCGGAAAGCGTGACGAATGCGGGATGTGGTTCAGCCTCTTTGGCGGCCCTGAGTGCCGTTGTGAGCAGCGGCCAAGCGGTGTCGAACGCCAAGGCGTGGCACTGCACTTGCAATGCGGCCAGGTCTGCCTCTTGCGTGAGGGCCGGTGCCGCCTTCAGGATTGCGGGCCAGCGCTCCAGCGGAGCGGCGCGCAGTTCGGGCAGCTTGCCGGGCTCGTGAAACGGATCGAAGTGGATATCCGATAACAGGACTGCGGGCACGGCTGTTTGCGCTCCGGCACGGCCGCATAGCAGCAGGAGCACAAACATCGCGAATAGCAGAATGGAAGATCGAGCAAGCATCAGCATTTTCAGTGTAGCGGTGTCTACGCGCCGAAAAGCTACCATTTGCGGCTGTAGAACGCACGTCAGTGCACTCCGTCGTACCGTGTTGCCGAGCGCTTTTGCGCTGCTGTGCGGGCGGATCGAGGACATACTCTATGTATCGGCATGTTTCGAATTTCCTTTAGTGAGTTGCAGGACCGCATCGGACGCGTGCTGGTGGGGCTCGGGCTTTCGCCGGAGCGCGCGGCGCTGGGTGCGCGGCTCATCGCTGAAACGGATCGCGATGGGGTGCGAACGCACGGCATCGCCCGCTTGCCGCGCTTCGCTGAGATGGTGCGTCTGGGCCGCATCGTACCCACAGCCACGCCGCACCGGGTGGCGGCTTTTGGTGGATTGGAGCGCTGGACCGGGGATGGCGGTCCCGGAAATCTTGCCGCTTACGCGATGACGGCCCGCGCGATGGAGCTAGCGAAGGTACACGGCATCGGCGCGGTGGCTCTGCGCGACACGACCCATTGGCTGCGCGGCGGGCGCTACGGGTGGCAGGCAGCCGAGGCCGGCTATGCGCTGCTGGCGTGGACGAACACGATGCCGAACTTGCCTCCATGGGGTGGGAGCTCTCCGGCGCTTGGGAATAATCCACTGGTGATTGCGGTGCCGCGGCAAGGCGCTGCAGAAACGGGTGCTGGTGATTCGAGTTGGACGAAGGTGGACAACTCAGCCATAGCGAGCGAGGGGCCACAGGTCGTGTTGGACATGGCGATGAGTCAGTTCTCCTATGGGGCTTTAGCTGCGTATCGTCAGGCTGGTGAGTCGTTGCCTGTTCCGGGTGGCTTTGGCGCGGCAGGCGAGTTGACGAGCGATCCCGGAGCGATTGAGGCTACGCAGCGGGCGCTGCCCATTGGCTTTTGGAAGGGCTCGGGGCTGGCGTTTGTGCTGGATATGCTTGCGGCGATGCTGGCCGGCGGCCAGGCCACACACGAGATTGAACCCGATCCGCTAGCGGAGGTGGGCATTTCCCAAGTGTTTCTTACGACCAGTCCAGCAACGGTGGGTTCCTGGACCGAGATGGAGCGCACAGCGAGGGGCTGCATCGACGCGCTGCATGCAGCGATCCCGACGACCCCGGGCGTGGCGCCGCGCTTTCCGGGCGAGGGAACGCTGCGGGCACGCGCGGAGAGTTTACAGTTCGGCGTGGGCGTGGATGAGGCCGTGTGGGCCGCCTTCACGGCTTTGGAAGGAGATTAGCGCAGCACGAGTGCCCGCCGGAAAGCGTAAGCGCATCAGACTGCAAACAGAGGCGAATTGTCTCTGGAGGAGGTTCGTATGAAACGATTCTTTTACTGGGCGAGCATCGCGGCCGGTGTGGCTGCGGCTTATCTGATGTACCGACGGGGCGAATCGGTCGGCACGATCGCACAAAAAACGATGAGCAATCCCGTGGACTCCCTGGTGAACGAGGTTCAGCAAGCGGTATAAGCGACCGTTAGAATGGAGACAGCTTACGCAAGGAACACATCATGAGCCTGTCCACCATCGACGCCCTCGCCCAACTTGAACTCCTGGCTCACGCCGCCGGACTGACCCTCGGTGCGCTGGATGCGGGAACAAGCTTCAGCGGCGAGCCGACTGCGCGCTACAGCATGTTTTTGCTGGCATCGCCCGACAGGGGTTTGCTTCTGGAGTTGGGCGAAAGGTTCGATCCCGCGGATCGGCGCTACACGGGCGAACTGAGTACTTTCTTCGCGGAAACGGCGGAACGGCTTAGGAATCCACGGCCGGACTGCCTTCTTTCTCTGCTGGGGCTGCCGCTCTCGTTTGGGAAGTTTGCGTGGCCTTTTCACGCCTCCACTTCCGGGGCAGACACATTTATCGTGCATGGCGAGGTGCGGCTGGAAACGGGCGCTGAGGCGATTCTGCACGCGAAGGTTTCAGCATCGCTGACGCAGACCTTTGCAGATGTCGTGAGCGCGCTGGAGCAGCCCTTTACCGAAAGTTTCATCTATAACGCAGTGCGCAAGAC
>CAXTNA010000036.1:7425-17850 GCA_964245535.1 uncultured Acidobacteriaceae bacterium
AAAAGCGGCAATCGTCAGCCCGTACCGGTAACGACGCGCTACTACTCTGCCAAGCAGCGCCGCTTTGTCTTTAACGATACGAATGCGGAGCAGCGCAAGCAGTTTCTTGCCGGACAGGTGTTCTGGCTAAGTCACGTGCTTGGAGCGGACGCGCCCGTGTGGATTGCCGATCCGCGTGATGCGCAGTACCTGAACACCACGCCGGCTGAGTTAAAAGCGGCAGCGGCGGGGATGGCTGGTGAGGGTTTGCTGACAATGGACGACAGGGGTGAACGAGCCGTGGCGACATCGAAGCTCGTCGAGCAGCGCGCCGCGTTCGAGGCTGAGGTGGCCGAGGCCATGCATTTTTTGAAGCCGAGCTTCAATGAAAGTATGCGCGGCGGACAGACAAATATGTAGAGGTAGAGATGCCTATTGCAGAGGCCTTGCAAGCGCTCGAACAGGAGTTGTTGACGGCCTCTGTGCGTAAGGGGAGCGCGTGTGTTGCCAGTCTGCTTGCCGCGGATTTTCGGGAGTTTGGCAGCTCCGGACGGGTCTTTACCAAAGCTGAAATCATCGAGGCACTGCGAGATGAAGCGCCAGCCACCTTCCAGATGCAGGATTTTGGTTTCGTGCCGCTTGCTGAAGGTGTCGCCCTCGTGACCTATCGTGTGACCAAGTGGCAGAACGGCGTTCCGGCTTCAGAGTCGCTACGTAGCTCCATTTGGCGGAGAACTTCGGATCGCTGGCGGATGGTGTTCCATCAGGGGACGAGAGTATGACTGTTGTCGGTAGAGCTGCGCTGAGCAGGACTGCAGGTCTCTCCACTCCGTGCTCTGCGCTCCGGTCGAGGATGACACTGTGTCGAGGAGTAAACTGCTCTAGTCGTCGCCGAGCCGCTGTTGCCAGTAAGCAATGGCCGCTGTTTCGCTGGCCGGCAAGGTGAGGTGGCCGACCTTGCGGCCGGGCCGTGGTTCTTTGCCATAGTCGTGCCGATGGCAGGCTGGGAAGCGTGCGGTTTCTTCCACGGTGGGCATGGCGCCAATACAGTTCAGCATGACCGTGGGCTCGCTCGCGGTGGAACCCAAGGGTAGGTTCAGCAGGGCGCGCAGATGATTTTCAAACTGCGACGTTTGGCTGCCTTCGATGGTCCAATGACCGGAGTTGTGCACACGCGGCGCCATCTCGTTGGCAAGCAGGCCGCCATCCACAACGAAGAACTCCACTGCCAGCACGCCGATGTACTCCAGCTGTTCGAGCAGAGCGCGCAGGTAGCTCTCGGCCACTTGCTGCATTGTGGCACATTCGCCGGAAGGCAGCGCACAGGGCGCACGCGAAATGCGGAGAATTCCATCGCGATGATGGTTCTCTGTCAGCGGATAGAAGACGATTGCGCCCGCCTCGTTCCGTGCGGCGATCAAGCTTACCTCAGCGCGGAAGCGCACCGTGCCTTCGAGAATGCAGGGGACCTCCCCGACCTCGACCCAGGCGGCCGCAGCTTCGTTTGCATGCGCGAGCCGCACCTGGCCTTTGCCGTCATAGCCCATGCGCCGCGTTTTCAAAATGGCAGGTAAACCGAGCGCACCGATAGCACGTTCGAGGTCTTCAACGCTGTCGATGGGTGCGTAGGGCGCAGTGCCGATGCCACATTGGTGAAAGAAGGCTTTTTCCAGCAACCGGTCCTGCGCGATACCGATCGCGCGTGCATTCGGGAACAGATTCAGCTTTTCAAGCACGGCGGCATCGATGTTTTCGCTTTCCACGGTGACCCGATCGACCTCCGCGGCGAAGCGGCGCACGCTTTCCGCATCGGTGAGATCGGTGTCGACCAGGGGAGCCACGCGCTCGGCACAGTCGCCGTGAGAACCGGCACAGAGAACCACTATCTTCTGTGCTTCCGGCAGTTTCGAAGCAAGCGTAGAGACGGCTTCGGCCAGCATGAGCGCAAGCTGCCCAGCCCCAAGAATTCCTACGCGCACCGGTTTGTTCGCGGACAGGCTCATGCGCGCGGGTCCGCCTCGGCCAGCACCGCCTCGGTCTGGGCTTGGCGATGCGCCGCAAAGCGTGCGGCTAACGCTGCGTCCGCGAGCGCCAAAATCTGTACGGCAAAGAGTCCTGCATTCTTCGCGCCTGCCGGACCGATGGCGAAAGTTGCTGTGGGCACGCCTCCGGGCATCTGGGCGATGGAGAGCAGGGAATCGAGCCCGCGCAGCATTTTGCTTTCGACCGGCACCCCAAGCACGGGCAACGGCGTCAGTGCAGCGATCATGCCGGGCAGGTGCGCCGCGCCTCCCGCGCCGGCGATGATGACCTGTAGGCCGCGGGATTGGGCCTCCTGGGCATAGCGGAACATCTTTTCCGGGGTGCGATGCGCGCTGACCACCTCGGCCTTGTAGGACACCTCGAGCTCGTCGAGTACCTCGGCGGCGCATACCATCGTCGCCCAATCGGAACGCGAACCCATCACAATGCCAATCTTTTCCTGTACGGCCATCGCCGGTTCCGTTCTCCTCTGTGTGCCGCGTGCTTGCGATTTGTGAATGTGCTGCCTACGGCTGAGGATGCGTGGTCCAATCCCGCAGCACCTCGACGAAGGCCTGCTGCTCCAAAGCCTGCACGCGATCCTTCAAGCTTTCTACTGTATCGCCTTCGAGCACCGGGCAGCGCTTTTGCAGCACAATCTCTCCGGCATCGACCTCCTCGGTGACCTGGTGCACGGTGCAGCCGGTTTCGCGCATGCCGGCCGCGAGCACGGCCTCATGCACGCGGCGGTTCATCAGGCCCGCAAAGGCCGGCAGCAAGGAGGGATGCACGTTGAGTAAACGGCCACGCCAGTCTTCAATGAAGCCGCGCGACACGATGCGCATGTAGCCGATCATCAGGACGAGATCGACCTGCGCTTCTTCAAAGGCAAGGTGTAGCTCGGCATCGAAGATCTCGCGCTCGAGCCCGGCGGGATTTAGAAAAAGCGTATCGATGCCGGCACCGGCGGCGCGGTCGAGTATCGGTGCCGCGGGTTTGTCGGAGATCACCAGCGCGAGTTCCACGCCGGGCAACATACCCGCCCGCAGCGCGTCCAGCACGCCCTGCAGCGCGGTGCCGCGCGTGGAGCCGAGTACGCCCACACGGAGAGGTGTCGGGTGTGGGGAAGAAGTCATGCCGGTTGCGCCCTTAGAACGCGCATGTGCTCCACCCTTCGTGCGAGCGCGGCGGCAGTGCCAATGTCTTTGCGGTGAAAGAATGGGCCTGGAATGGTGTCGGCGAAGCGCTCGCAGGCATCTTCGGCTTCGGCCAACGTGGAGGCGCAAGCCACGACGGCCACGGTGCGCGAGCCGGTCGCGATCAGCCTGCCCCCGCGCACATCCACCGCAGAAAGAAACACGGAAACGCCGGGCGTCAGGTTCTCCGGCAAGCTTACGGGATCGCCCTGGCGCGGGTGGTCCGGGTAGCCTTCCGGCACGACATATTTGCACACGCTGGCTTCGGACCGAAATGCCGTATGCAGGCTTTGCAGTGTGCCGTCCGTGATGGCCTTGAAGATGCTGAGCAGGTCGGTGTTGAGCAGGGTGAGGAGGTTGAGAGCTTCCGGATCGCCGAAGCGGGCGTTGTACTCGATCAGGCGGACACCGTGGCGGGTCGCCATAAAACCGCCATACAGGATGCCGCGGTAGGGCTCGCCGCACTCCGCGCGTAATGCAGCGACCGTGCGTTCGTTGATTGCTTGCGCTTCCAGCACGTCGGGCAGGGTCAGAAAGGGCAGCAGGCCGTCGGCGGCGGTGTAAGAGCCCATGCCGCCGGTGTTGGGACCGCGGTCGCCGTCGAAGGCGCGCTTGTGATCCTGCACGGGCGGCATATGGCGCAGCGTGGTGCCGTCGGTGAAGCTGAGCAGCGAAAACTCTTCGCCTTCGAGCTTTTCTTCAATCACGAAAGGATGGCCGGCATTGAGCAGCTCGCGGCAAAAGCTAAGCGAGTCTCCGAACGAGTGGAGGTGATCGCCAAAGACCTTGACGCCTTTACCACCGGCAAGACCATCATCTTTGATCACATGGTGGTCGCCTAACGTGCGCAGTGCGGCTTCGGCCTGGGCTAAAGCTGTAAGGCCGGATGCTGGGTTGGACTCGATCCGGAAAAAATGGGGGTTGCCGGGAATATCGTGTTTAGCAAGTAGATCGCGGGCGAAGCTTTTGCTGGATTCGATGCGCGCGAGGCTTTGTTTTGGGCCGATGACCGGCACACCGGCTGCCCATAGGGCGTCGGCGACGCCGGCTGCGAGTGGGGCCTCGGGGCCGATTACGGCGAGGGTGGCGGCCTGTTCACGAGCAAAAGCAGCAACGGCTTGACGGTCCGTGATCGAACCAACCGCGTAGCGGCGGCATAGCTGCTCGATGCCGGGATTGCGCACCTGGGCAAAGCACGTAAGGTCAGGGTTTTGCGGCGAACGGGCCAACGTGACCGCGATGGCGTGCTCGCGCGCGCCGGAGCCGACGATGAGTACGGTATCTCTCATGCGTTCGGCCCTGCAGCGGTTTCCAGATTCGATTGCGTTAGTGCCGCCAGCACTGTTTCATTCAACGCGCGCAGGTCCGGGGTAAAAGCCTCGCCGGTGATGCGTTCGAACAGATGAAGGTAGCGCGCGGCGAGTTCGACGATGAGTTCGGCGGGTGGCGTGGGCAGCACGGCATCTTTGTAAGGATCGCAGCGTTCACGGAACCACAATCGAAAAAACTCCTTATCGATCATGTCGGGTTCGCGGCGTTCCGCGAGGCGCTGCTCATAGGTGTCGGCAAGCCAGTAGCGGCTGGAGTCGGGCGTGTGGATCTCGTCGATAAGGCGGATTTGCCCGTCGCTGTCGACGCCAAACTCGTATTTGGTGTCGACCAGTAGGAGCCCGTGGCGCTGAGCGGTTTCTTGGCCGAAGCGGAAGAGCTTTAGCGCGGCTTCGGCGCAGTAGGCCCATTGTTCGGCTGTCAGCCAGCCTTCGGCGACGATGGCCTCCGGCGTGATTGGCCGATCGTGCGCGGCTTCTTTGGTGGTGGGCGTGATCAGGTGCGTGGGTAACGGCTTATTTTTGCGCATGCCCTCGGGAAGCGTCGTTCCGCCAAAGTACCGTTCTCCTGCTTGGTATTTGGTCCAGATAGAAGTATCCGTTGAGCCGGTCAGATAACCACGCACGACGAATTCTATGGGCAGGACGCGGCATTTGCGGGCGAGCAGCGCATTCGCATGCGGGCTTGCTATCACATGGTTGGGCACAAGCGCTGCGGTTTGGGCGAACCACCACAGGGAGGTGCGGTTGAGCACCTGTCCTTTAAACGGGATTGCGCCGAGCATGCGGTCGAAGCCGCTTTGGCGATCGGTGGTGATGAGCAGGAGCTCGCCATGGGGATTGTCCGGTGTGAGGTTGTAAGTGTCGCGAACTTTGCCCATGTACTTTCGCGCGCTTGGCAACGGCAAATCCGTTCCCGTAAGGCAATTTGGAATGGCCGCGAGCAGCTCTGGGCGTGGGTACGGGCTCATGCGGTCGCACCCACATAACGTATGCCGTTGGCATTTGCTTCTACGCGGCCCAAGTCCCAAACGCGCAGGTGAGGAAAAGGAGCGAGCAACGAAGCGAGTTGCGTTTGCAAGCCGGCGGGCGCGATGAGGACCAGACCGACGCCCATATTGAAGGCCCGCAGCATCTCCGCATCGGGGATGTTGCCGAGCCGTTGCATCATCGTAAAAACCGGCTGCGGCGTCCATGTGCTGCGGTCGATGACCGCGCCCAAGCCTTTGGGCAAGATGCGGGGAACATTTTCGGTCAGCCCGCCCCCGGTGATATGCGCCATGCCTTTCACGGGCACCCCGGCATCGAGAATCGTGCGAATAGGGGCCACATAGTTGGTGTGCGGGGCAAGCAGCACCTCAGCCAGAAAGGCTCCTTTCAGTTCTTCAGGTCGAGCGTGGACCTTCATTTGCGCGACTTCGAAGAAGAGCTTGCGTGCCAGCGAGTAGCCATTGGTATGCAAGCCGCTCGAGTTGACCGCGTAGAGCACATCGCTGGATTTGATCTCCGCTCCCGTCAAGAGCTTGCTGCGGTCCACCACGCCCGTGACGAAGCCGACCACGTCGAGGTCGCCAGCTGCATACACGGCGGGCATCTCGGCCGTTTCTCCGCCGACCAACGCGATGGACGCTTCTTCACAAGCGGCGCTCATACCGCGCACGAGTGCCTCGATAATCGCGGGTTCCACCTTGTGGACGCCTAGATAGTCGAGAAACGTAAGCGGGCGTGCGCCCATGACGGCGATATCCCCCGCAACGGCGGCGACGAGATCGCGGCCGAGGTTTTCGTAAGCTTCGTCGGTACCAGCCATCACGGTGACGAGCGTCTTGGTACCGCAGCCGTCGGTGCTTTGCACCATCACAGGCTCGGCCAAGCCTTTGATCGCATCCGCTAGCGAGTACAACGAGCCGAATGCCCCCAGTTGCGTCAGCACAGCAGGACCGTGCGTGCGGGCGACGTGCCGCTTCATGCGCCGAACGGCCTCGTTGCCGGCCTCGATGTCCACGCCGGCGGATTTGTAATCGATCGTGCTCACACAGTTAGGGTAACGCGATTGGCGCTGGTCGCCGTGTCTGTTGTTGAGACACGCAGCAGCCGAGACGGTGAGGTCGACCCCCTCTTTCGAGGGATGCCGCTCACGCATGTGGGACAGGAGCGGGCCAGTTTCAGTGAGACACTGGCGCTGCCTTTACGAAGAACTGGCTCGTCCACAGGGCAATCACCGGGAAAAACAAGCTTCGCCCTGAAAGCGAAGCGCCTCGGGGTTGCAGCCCCGAGGCGATCTCTTCGTAAAGGAGGTGATGCGTCCATGCGACCGTTTAAGGTCCGCTGGAAGCGGTTTTCACTGCAGGTGCCCGGACTAGGGTTCGTGTATTTGCTCGTGAGACTACTAGAGGTGTTGCTGCATAAGCTGCACTTCTGATCACAGGGCCTTCGTACGGTGCCAGCCGTGCGAGGGCTCTTTACTGCTTGCACTAGTTGATGCTGTTTGGCGGCGGGTTGTCAATATATCTTTGGTCACCAACTTCAGGCGTCACTCGATCCAGGCACGGGCGTTATCAAACAAACGCTGCCAGGGGCTGGCCGGTAGGCGACGCGTCCAGGTGTTTTGTTCGGCTAACACGATGCGCTCCGGGTGCGGCATCAGGATGAGCGCGCGTCCGTCGGCACTGGTGACCCCGGCGACACCTCCGGGCGAGCCGCTTGGGTTCAGTGGATAGGTTTCGGTTACGCGGCCGTAGGTGTCGGTGTAGCGCAACGCCACCAAGTCATCGGGCGGGGCGAGGCTGGCATGGCCTTCGCCATGGGCGACGACAATGGGCACGAGCGCACCGGCCATACCTTTCAGAAACAAGGAAGACGTAGCCGGAATCTTCGTCATGCATAACCGAGCTTCGAAACGGCTGGACACATTGCGCTCGAAGCGGGGCCAGCCCTCGGCTCCGGGGATGATTTCGGCCAGCTGCGCCATCATCTGGCAGCCGTTGCAGATGCCAAGCGAAAACGTATTTGTCCGTGCAAAGAAATCGGCGAATTGCGTTCGCAGAACCTCGTTAAAAAGCACGGTTTTGGCCCAACCGGCACCCGCGCCAAGCACATCGCCGTAGCTGAAGCCACCGCAAGCTGCGAGACCTTGAAATTCAGCCAGCGACCGGCGTCCGGCGAGCAGATCGCTCATGTGAACATCCACGGGTGTAAAGCCGGCTCGGTCAAAGGCAAAGGCCATCTCGTTTTGACCGTTCACGCCCTGCTCGCGCAGGATGGCGACGCGTGGCTTTGTGATGTTGAAGAAGGGAGCACAAATACGTTCCGTGAGGTTGAACGGCACCTGCACGGTTAGCCCTGGGCGGTCGACGTCCGCAAGGGAGGCGAACTCCTGAGCGGCACAGGCCGGGTTATCGCGAAGGGTTGCGATATGAAAGCTGGTTTCCGACCAGAGTTGGTGCAAATTCGTTCGTGTAGCGCGGTAGATTTCCTGTCCGCCAACATGGAAGACGACATCATTTCCAAGCTTGGGACGTCCCACGACGCGGGCCGGTACGCCGGCCTGCGTAAGAAACGCGAGAACGTCTTCCGCCTGATGGGCGCGCACCTGAATGACAGCGCCAAGTTCTTCACTGAAGAGCAGACCGAGCACATCGGGCGGCCGGGAGGGATCAGGAAGCGCGCTTGCCGGCAGGTCGACCGAAAGGCCACAGCGGCCGGTAAAGGCCATCTCGGCCAGCGTGACAAAGAGGCCGCCATCGGAGCGATCATGGTAAGCAAGCAGCTTGCCATCCCGATTCAGCTGTTGCACCGCGCCGAAGAAGGCATGGAGCAACGCGGGTGCGGGCGTGTCCGGCGTCTCGTAGCCGGTTTGGTTGTAAACCTGCGCCAAGCAGGAGCCGCCAAGGCGATTGCGGTTTTCACCGAGGTCGAGCAGCAGCAAGGCCGTGTCTTCACCGGTCTTCAACTCCGGCGTGAGCGTCCGGCGCACATCGCGCACCGGCGCGAAGCCGGAGACGATCAGCGATAGAGGTGAGGTGACGGCCTTCGCTTTCATGGTGCCGTCCGCAGCAGGCACCTGCCAACGCAGCTTCATCGAAAGCGAGTCTTTGCCGACAGGGATGGTAATGCCGAGCGCCGGGCACAATTCCATCCCAACGGCATGGACGGCGTCGAAGAGTTTTTGGTCCTCGATCCCTTGGCCGGCTGCGGCCATCCAGTTCGCCGAAAGCTTGATGTCCGCGAGCCGCTCGATGGCTGTACCGGCGAGGTTGGTGATGACCTCACCGACGGCCATGCGTGCGGATGCGGCAGCGTCCGTAACGGCCAATGGCGTGCGCTCGCCGACAGCCATGGCCTCACCCGGCGCTTCGGCTCCTTGTTCGAAAGAACCGGCAGAATCGAAGGAGCGCAGCGTCACGGCGCAATCGGCTACCGGCACCTGCCACGGGCCGACCATCTGGTCCTGCACCACGAGACCGCCGACGGAGCGATCACCGATGGTGATCAGGAAGTTTTTCGAGGCGATGGTGGGCAGGCGCAGGAGGCGTTCGACAGCCTCGGCGACCGTGACGCCACGCAGATCCAGGGGGTCCTTAGGGATTTGCATGCGCGTGAAGCGGCGCTGCGTTTTGGGCGGTTTGCCGAAGAGTACGCTCATGGGTACGTCTATGGGCGTGTCTTCCGGCTTCGGTTCCGTGCGCGAACCTGCAGGTCTCTCCACTCTGTCTCGCGATGAAGCTGCGAGACTCCGGTCGAGAGGACCGTTCTGCAGCACGAGCTGCTTCTCTTCTGTTGCATAACCGACGACGGCGAACGGACAACGCTCACGCAAGCAGATGCTCTCAAACGTCGATAGATCGGCTGGGGCGACTGCGAGCACGTAGCGCTCCTGCGCTTCGTTACACCATGCCTCCAGCGGGCTCAAGCCTTCTTCGCCGCGGGGGATGGCAGCGAGCGAGAAAACGCCACCTCTGCCGCCGTCCTTTACCAGTTCGGGGAAGGCGTTTGACAGGCCACCTGCGCCTACGTCGTGGATGAAGGCGATCGGGTTCTCGCTGCCGCGCTGCCAGCAGCGGTCGATAACCTCCTGCGCGCGGCGCTCCATTTCGGGGTTGTCGCGTTGCACGCTGGCGAAATCGAGGTCCTGCTGATGGGTGGCACCCATGGCCGGATGGGGGGCGTCGGGGGTTTCGCCGCCTGCCTGGGATGAGGCCGCGCCGCCGCCGAGGCCGATCAGCATTGCCGGGCCGCCGAGGGCGATGAGTGCGTAGCCGGGGTGGATTTCACCCTTCTCGACGTGCGCGGCGCGGATGTTGCCGAGGCCTCCGGCGAGCATGATGGGTTTGTCGTAGCCGAAGCGGGTGCTGTCCGGGCCGGTCTGCTCGAAGGTGCGGAAATAGCCGCAAAGGTTTGGCCGGCCGAACTCGTTGTTAAAGGCGGCGGCGCCGAGAGGGCCGTCCATCATGATTTCGAGCGGGCTGGCGATGTGCGCGGGCCGGCCGTAGGGGGTTTCTGAGACTTCCCAGGGCTGGGGGGCCTGTGGCAGCTGTAGGTTAGACACGGTGCAGCCGGTAAGGCCGGCCTTTGGCCTGGCGCCGCGGCCGGTGGCGCCCTCGTCGCGGATCTCGCCGCCCGCGCCGGTGGCCGCGCCGGGAAAGGGAGAGATGGCCGTCGGATGGTTGGGCGTATCCACCTTGCACAGGAGGTGGAGGGCGTCCGGGGGCGCGGTGTATGCGCCGGGGGCGGGGTCGGGGACGTAGCGGCCGCCGGGGCCGCCGCGGATGACGGCGGCGTTGTCGCGATAGGCGGAGAGTACATCGGGATCGTGTGCGTGTTCGTAGGTGTGGCGGATCATGCCGAAGAGGGAACGCTCGGCGGGTACACCGTCGATCGTCCAACGGGCGTTGAATATC
>CAXTNA010000037.1:0-8985 GCA_964245535.1 uncultured Acidobacteriaceae bacterium
GTTTTAGGGCCTGCAAAATAGGCGCCATAACTCGGCACGGTCACGGCCACGTCGTTATATTGCGTTTCGGTGCTAATGTTTGTGCTTTCCCAGCCGATAAAGGTGGAGTAGGTGAGCAGCTGGTTGGAGGTGGTCGTGACGTAGAGCGTATTGCTATCCGGAGTCCATTGGGCGCGCGTGCCGACGCCGCTGAAGGTGCTGAACACCGAGCCACCGCTGGTGACCAGCGAAACGGTGTCCCGCGTCGGGTCCGTAATCACGGCGTAGCTGTTATTTGGCGCGACGGCGAGAACACTGCCTTGGATTGCCTGAAAAACGCCGGAAACCGCGCCGGTGCCCGTGGGAAACGTCATCAGACCGCCGGTGCTGCCCATATAGATGGTGCTGCCATCCTGCGAGATGACCATGGAGTTGGGGGTGTAGGGCAGCTTGACAGGCGAGCCGAGCTGGCCGGTGGTGAAGTCCTCACTGGCGATGTATTGCGAGCTGGTGCTGCCCATGTAAAGCACCGTGGAAGCTGAGCCGGGCGCGGTGACCGTGATGCCGTTGGAGGTCAGCGGCTTGCCGTTGCCGAGGTAGCCAATCTGGCTGAAGGGGGCAGGATTGCAGGTGGGCGGCTGGCAAACGGCCGTGATAGTCGCCGAGCCGGGAAATGCCGGCGTCACCGCGTTGCCGCTGGTGGGGAAATTGACGGGAAGCGTGGAATTGAATTCGAGGGCGATGCCGGTGATCGGGTTGCCGAGAAAGTTGTTGGCGGCTGTTTTGTTGGTGTCCAGCACCGTTGCCGTGAAACCTTGCGCATTGTTGAGGGCAAGAGTGAGGTTGTTGGTGCCGGCAGGCTGATTTACGGGCGAAAGCACGATGGAGGCGGGAGGACAGGTAGATACGAAGCCAGCATTGAGGGCGGAAGAGGAACTGGCCACGGTCGCGGTCACCAGCGCCGAGCCGGGCTGGTCGAAGGTGACGATGCCGTTGGCGTCGATGGTGGCGATGCCTGTTGCACCTTGCAGCGCAAAACCGACGTGGCCGACCTGGCAGGTGATGTTATCGGCGGGATTGGTGGTGCCGTTGGCGTAAACGCGGGCGATTAGCTGGCCGGTCTGATTTTGTGAAAAGCACGAAGTGCCGTCGTAGGCTGCACCGCTTGCGATCACGCCGGTGGTGTTGGTGTTGCAGCAATCGGTGCCCGGGTCGGCGGCGTTGGTACAACTGGAGGTTTTGCCGCCCAGCACGACGCTGGTTACGGTGGCGTGGGTGTACACGTCGATAGGATTGCTGCTGCCGCCGCCGGAGGCCGAAGCGACAATCTGTGCGGTGTGATTGGTCGGGTTCACGGGAGCGATGCATTGGGTGTAATCGGCAATGCCGCCGCCGGTGTTGCGGTTCCAGGTGCCACCGCAGAGTTGGCCGGTGTTCGGGTTCACGTCGGCGATACCCATGTCCGTGGTGGAGTAGGTAAACTTCGAAACGGAAACCGCATTGCCGAAGCAGTCTACCGCGGTCGCGGACAATGTGGGCCCAATCTGCCCGTAGTTGAGCGAAACGCCCGTGGCAGTGAGAGTGGAGGCCAGGGTGATGGTTTTTACCTGACCCGCCGTGAGCCCGTAGCCCGCGCCATTGCAATATTGAACCGACGTGCCTTTGCCGCAACCGACGACGGACAGTCCCAAGGGAAGGGCAAAGAAAACAAGTACCAGAAAACCAACGAACCGCCGCATCCTACCTCCCCGCCATGCCCACAGGGGAGCAGGACGGTCCAGCCACCAACCCTCGGGGTGGCGACATCTCAGTGTAGATTCGGCTGGATGGCAGAGGCAACTCGGCACGCGGTGGAAGCGTCGCCGGCGAGCAGGAACGGGTGGTCCATAAGGCCCACCCGTTCCTGCGTAGCGTTCATTATTTGGGTACAGGATCAGCGGCCCGAAGAGGCTTGCGATGCAGTGTTCTCTCCGCTTGCGGGCATATTGTCGGCGAACCACTTGGCTGTGCGCTCGGTGCGATCACGGATGTGGTCGGGGTTGCGGAAGCCGTGGCCCTCATCCGGGTAGATGACCAGCTGCGTTTTGACGCCGAGATCGCGCAGGGCGTGCCAGAACTCGAAGCTTTGCGGAGCGGGGCACTCACCGTCGCGGTCGCCGACGATGACGAGTGTGGGTGTGGTGACGTTTTTAATGTAGGTGATAGCGGAGGATTTGGCGTAGACCGCCGGATCGTCATACACCGAGGCGCCGAAGAACGGGATCATCCATTGGTCGATCGAGTTTTCGCCGTAATAGCTGAGCCAGTCCGATAAGCCTGCGCCGGCAACCGCCGCTTTGAAGCGATGGGTTTGCGTGACGCCGAACATGGTCATAAAGCCGCCATAGCTCCAACCGGTGAGGCCTTCGCGATTTTTGTCGATGGAGTATTTGGACTCGACAAAATCCATGCCGGCTTCGATGTCCTGGAGGTCGCCGTAGCCGAAGTCCTTGCGGTTGGCAGCGGTGAAGGCTTCGCCCTGACCGAAGGAGCCGCGCGGATTGGGCTGGAACGAGAAGTAACCCCGCTCAGCCCACTGACCGCCGCCCCAGCGGGCGGTGACCGAGGCCGAGGGCCCGCCATGCACGGAAACAATCATGGGGTACTTCTTAGTGGCGTCGTAGTTGGCCGGGAAGGTGAGCCAGCCCTGGACGTGGAAGGCGCCGTCCGTCCATTCGACCGATTCGGTGCGGGCGGACGGCTGCGCGCCGGTGTTCAGGTGAGTGATCTGCTTGGGGCCGGACGAGGAGACCGTCCAGATTTCGGGCGCTTTGGTGAAGCCCTGCTCGGTAAAGGCGAGCATGCCCTTGTTGGCAACGGTGTAGGAAACGGCGTCTTTGATGGGACCGCCGCCAATGGACACTTCGCCGAGATCGAGCGTGCTGTTGGGAATGGCGGCCTTGCGGTCGACGTTCCAGTGCACCAGTTCGGTGTGGCCGCGCCGGTCTTCGACGAAGCCGAGGGTATCGTTACTCGCCCAAAGCTCGTAGGAGGGCGTGCCGTCGATGTTTGGGGTTATATTTGTGGGCTCGCCGCCCTTGGCGTCGACGACATAGAGGTCGCCGCCCGTGGAGCCCTGGTCGGACATAAGGCCGCCGATGAAGGCGATCCTGGAGCCGTCGGGGGAGAAGCGGGGAACGGCGATTTGGAGAGCGTGGAGGGGGCCGGTGACTTTGGAAGGGTCAAGGATAATTTGCGGACTGCCGGGTGTGCGGACTGAATCAGTAGCACGGGACATCTGCTCGTAGGGGGTTTGCACAGGCGCGGTATAAAGCTTGGCCACCCACCATGTATTTTCGCCCGGCGGGTTAGCAGCGATAAAGGCAATCTGCTTGGTTGAGGGCGCCCAGGTAAATTCATAAACATGCAGACTGGCAGGGGTGAGCGCTTGCCCGTTGCCGGATTCTGTGCTGACCGCATAGACGCGCTGGATTTCAACGCCATCTTCGCCGATTACGCCCGCAAAGGGCTTCATGGCATCGAGCGCACCGGCAGAGCGGCTTGCGTTTTCGACGAAGAGAAAGCCGATGGCTTTGCCATCCGGGGACCAGGCGGGCTGCTGCATAGCGCCGGTCAGATGGGTGAGTTGGTGAACTTCGCCGGTCTTCTTCGACCAAAGAAAGAGTTGCAGCTGTCCTTCGGTCTGCTTGCCTTCGAGGGCGGCGCAATTGGATAGAAAGGCCAGGGTTTGGCCATCCGGCGACCAGATCGGGGTGTTGTAGCCGCAGTTGGTCGCCCCGGCAACGGTGACCAGCTTTTCTGTTGCTGCGTCCGGGTGAGCGACCGAGGACAGGTGCAGGGCCGAGCCTTCGCGTCCGCGCACGGTCCAGGCGACGGTGGCACCGTCCGGGGAAAGGGCGACATTGCCGGGCTGCACGATGCGTTGTCCCTGGGCTGAAGCGGCACCGCTGCGATCGCGCTGTGCTTGTCCTTGGGTTTGCGGAGACTCGCGAGCAACTGGATCTTTGGGCTGAGCCGAAGGCGCTTGGGCGAAAAGCGTCGGGGCCAACGCGAGGGGCAGAATGGCAAAACGGCGGAGACGGCGCGGCGCAGGGATCTTCGCAGGGGTCATCTGCGCAGCGTATCACCACCGTTTCCCCGAAAAAAGCGACAACCGCGTGGAAACAAACAGGCTATGGAAGAAGCGATGCAGCGCTTTGGCGAGCCGGGCCGGCTCGCCAAAGGCTGCACTGCACCTGTGACCGGCAATCCTTGACGGCTTCTCCACAGCTTGTTACGATCAAAGGGTTGCGTTGTCCTTCGCGTACGTTCCCTCTGACGTTTGGGGGGTTGATCGTGAAGGGAATTTACCTTGATTCGTCCTGCAAGCGGGCGATTACGGTCTTCCCATCGAATCTGCGACACCCTCCTTCCCGCGGCGCCTTGCGGGGTCTTAAAGCAATGCAAAAGGATGGGCTATGCGGATCGAGGCAGCGAAACGGAATCTATCTCCGAAGACGTAGTTCGGGAACGATGGATCACCGTCGCCTGCTTATCTCAAGGTTGTTTCGTTGTTGCAGTAAGCGTGGTTGAGCAGTACGGCCGCGTGCAGGATTCAGAACCTCGCCGGAGTTTGCCGGGTTTGTTGCCCGTCTTCTCCGCCTTTCTCGTGTGAGCATTCGTGTGAGCAGATGAGCGCACAAGGGAAGCAGAGCGAGGGTGCTGCCCTGCACCGAGCCCGAACAACAAGGATGTTTTCGGGTATTCGGCATCTGAATGGCAGAATAAGCCGAATCGCAGAGAAGCCGAGTAGCAGAGAAGCAAGGGCGCAGAAGCGTCAGGGAGTTTGCAGTGCCGACATTTCATCAACTCGTGAAGCAGGGCCGTACGCCCACCCGTTACAAGACTGCCTCGCCGGCATTGCAGGGCTCGCCCCAGCGCCGCGGCGTGTGCACGCGTGTGTACACGCAAACGCCGAAGAAGCCGAATTCGGCGCTGCGCAAGGTGGCGCGCGTTCGCCTGACCAACGGTATCGAGGTCACGACCTACATCCCAGGCATCGGCCACAACCTGCAGGAGCACTCGATCGTGCTGATTCGTGGCGGCCGCGTGAAGGATTTGCCCGGCGTCCGGTACCACGTGGTGCGCGGCACGCTGGATTCCGTCGGTGTGGCCAAGCGTATGCAGAGCCGATCGAAGTATGGGGCCAAGCGGCCGAAGGCTGCAGCGGGCAAGTAAAGTTGTACGCTTTCAGTTGCCAGTTCTTCGTAGTTGACAACTGGGTACTGGCAACGAAGAACTGGCAACCAACAACGGTTCACACAGGCCCGGAAAGCGTGAGAGGTTCACCGCACCGGGGGAAGAAGAGAGAACACCATGCCGAGAAAAGGTCACATCGCAAAGCGTGAGGTCGCCGCCGACCCCATTTATCAGTCCACGTTGGTCACCAAGTTCGTGAATAGCATGATGTGGGGCGGCAAGAAATCCACCGCGCAGAGCATCTTCTATGAGGCGATGACGAACCTTGAAACCAAGGGTGGCGACGAGGCTATCAAGCTCTTCAAAAAGGCTGTCGAGAACGTGAAGCCGATGCTGGAAGTGAAGAGCCGTCGTGTAGGCGGTGCGAACTATCAGGTGCCGATCGAGGTGAACCCGGAGCGCCGCACGTCTTTGGCGATTCGCTGGTTGGTGACGTATGGCCGCGCCCGTGGCGAGAAGGGCATGGTCGATAAGCTGACGGCGGAGTTGCTGGATGCGGCCAACGGCCGCGGCGCGGCGATGAAAAAGAAGGAAGACGTCCATCGGATGGCGGAAGCGAACAAAGCCTTCGCGCACTATCGCTGGTAAAGACCGTTGTAGGTTGTATGTTCTACGTGGTACGTAGGCCGTCGACTTACAACCCAGAACGTATAACGTAGAACTCGTTTTTACCGCGGAGCCGGGCTCCGCAGAAAGAAACACTGTGGCACGCACAATTCCTCTCGCAAAATGTCGCAACATCGGCATCATGGCGCACATCGACGCGGGCAAGACGACGACGACCGAACGCATCCTGTTTTATACGGGCGTCAATCACCGTATCGGTGAGGTGCACGAAGGCACCGCGACTATGGACTGGATGGAGCAGGAGCAGGAGCGCGGTATCACCATCACCTCCGCGGCGACCACCTGCACCTGGAACGGTATTCGCATTAACATCATCGATACACCGGGCCATGTGGATTTCACGGCCGAGGTGGAGCGGTCTTTGCGCGTGCTTGACGGCGCGTGTGCCTGCTTTGATTCCGTGCAGGGGGTGCAGCCGCAATCGGAGACGGTGTGGCGGCAGGCGAACAAATACAAGGTTCCCCGGATCTGCTTTATCAATAAGATGGACAAGGCGGGCGCGAACTTCGAATATGCGACGTCGACCATTGTGAACCGCCTAGGCGCGAAGGCCATCCCCATCCAGATTCCCATCGGCGAAGAGGCAAAGTTTGCCGGCGTGGTCGATCTGGTGGAGATGAAGGGCATTCTGTGGCATGACGAGACCATGGGCGCCAAGTATGACGTCGAAGCCATTCCTGCCGGCCTGCAGGCGCAGGCTGAGAAGATGCGGCTGGAGCTGGTCGAAGCCGTCGCTGATGCTGACGATGAGGTGATGAATAAGTATCTCGAAGGCGAAGAGATCACCATTCCGGAGCTGAAGCGGGCGATCCGCAAGGCGACGATTGCGATGAGCATCTTCCCTGTGCTGTGCGGTTCCTCGTTCAAGAACAAGGGCGTGCAGACGTTGCTGGATGCGGTGGTGGATTACCTGCCCAGCCCGCTTGATGTTCCGGCGATTGAAGGCTCCGAGCCGGAAGATCCGGAGCACAAACTGGTGCGCAAAGCTGAGGATACGGAGCCGTTCGCCGGTCTTGGCTTCAAAATCATGACCGATCCATTTGTGGGACAGTTGATCTTTGTTCGCGTGTATTCGGGATCTCTGAAGACCGGGGACTCAGTGCTGAATCCACGCACGCGCAAGACCGAGCGCATCGGCCGCCTATTGAAGATGCACGCCAACAAGCGCGAAGAGATTACCGAGATTCTTGCAGGCGATATTTGCGCCGCGGTCGGTCTGAAGAACCTGGTCACCGGTGACACGATCTGCACGGAAAAATCGCCCATCGTACTTGAGTCCATCGACTTTCCGGCACCGGTGATCGAAGTGGCGGTAGAGCCGAAGACCAAGGCCGACCAGGAGAAGATGGGCGTCGCACTGGCAAAGCTTGCGCAGGAAGATCCCACCTTCAAGGTGCGCACCGATGTGACCAACGGTCAGACGATCATTGCGGGCATGGGCGAGTTGCATCTTGAGATTATCGTCGACCGCATGATGCGCGAGTACAAGGTTGAAGCGAATGTCGGCAAGCCGCAGGTGAACTACCGCGAGACGATTCGGCAGAACTCCGAGGCTGAGGGCAAGTACATCCGCCAAACGGGTGGTTCGGGCAACTACGGCCATGCCAAGATTCGCATTGAGCCGAACGAGCCAGGCAAGGGGTATGAGTTTTCAAACGATACCAAGGGTGGCACGATTCCCAAGGAATACATCAAGCCGATCGACCAGGGCATCCAGGAAGCGATGGCCGGGGGCGTGCTTGCCGGGTATGAGATGGTGGATATCAAGGTGTCGCTCTATGACGGCAGCTACCACGATGTCGATTCGAATGAAATGGCGTTTAAAATTGCCGGTTCCATGGCCTTCAAAGAGGCCGCGCGCAAGGCAAAGCCGGTCCTGCTTGAGCCGGTGATGGCGGTGGAAGTGACTGTGCCCGAGGAATATATGGGTACAATCATCGGAGATTTGAATTCACGGCGTGGACGCATTGAGGGCATGGAGATGGTGGGCGGTGTGCAGGCCATCAAGGCGACCGTGCCGCTGTCGAATATGTTCGGGTACGCCACGGCCATGCGCGGCTCCACGCAGGGCAGGGCGAATTTCTCGATGGAGTTTAAACAGTACGAGGAAGCGCCGCGCTCGGTCTCAGAAGAGGTCATTGCGAAGGTGCAGGGCAAGGATCGCTAGCGCTGGAGCAGGAGCCTTAGCCCTGATCTGGTGAACAGCCGGTCGTACAGGTTTCGCATAGAAGCCGCGCGCTGGAGCCGATGGGAAACGTCGGCGCGCGCAGAACACCAACGGTTTTGGTAGCAACGTAAGACGGAGAGATACGATGGCGAAGGAAAAATTTGACCGCAGCAAGCCGCATGTCAACGTAGGCACGATCGGACACATCGATCATGGCAAGACCACGCTGACCGCCGCGATTACAAAGGTGTTGTCTAAGCACAACCCGAAGAACAGCTTCCGCTCGTTCGACACAATCGACAACGCACCGGAAGAGCGCGAGCGCGGTATCACAATCTCGACCTCGCATGTGGAGTACGAGACGGCGAACCGGCACTATGCTCACGTCGATTGCCCGGGCCACGCCGATTACATCAAGAACATGATCACCGGTGCGGCGCAGATGGATGGCGCGATCCTGGTCGTTGCGGCGACGGACGGCCCGATGCCGCAGACCAAAGAGCACGTGCTGCTCGCGCGCCAGGTCGGCGTGCCCTACATCGTCGTGTTCCTGAATAAGTGCGATGCGGTGGAAGATGAGGAGTTGACGGACCTGGTGGAGATGGAAGTCCGCGAACTCCTGTCGAAGTACAACTTCCCCGGAGACGATGTTCCCGTGATCCGCGGCTCGGCTTTGGGCGCGCTGAACGGCGAAGCGCAATGGGAGGCCAAGATTGACGAGCTGATGGCGGCGGTGGATTCGAACGTACCGCAGCCGGATCGCCTGGTCGACCTGCCCTTCCTGATGCCGATCGAAGACATCTTCTCGATCTCCGGTCGCGGTACCGTGGTGACGGGCCGTATCGAGCGCGGCAAGGTGAAGGTGGGCGAGGCCTGCCAGATTGTCGGCTTCCGCGATACGCAGAACACGACCGTTACGGGCGTGGAAATGTTCAAGAAGCAGCTGGATGAAGGTTTGGCGGGCGATAATGCCG
>CAXTNA010000037.1:8995-17560 GCA_964245535.1 uncultured Acidobacteriaceae bacterium
CCCCGCACACGGTCTTTAAGAGCGAAATCTATGTCCTATCAAAAGAGGAAGGCGGTCGTCACACGCCGTTCTTTAACGGCTATCGCCCGCAGTTCTACTTCCGGACCACGGACGTAACCGGCTCGGCGAAGCTGCCCGAAGGCACGGAGATGGTGATGCCTGGCGATAACATTTCGCTGGAGATCACGCTGCATACGCCGGTGGCCATGGAGAAGGGTTTGCGCTTCGCCATTCGCGAAGGCGGCCGGACCGTCGGCGCGGGTACCATCGCCGAGATCATCAAGTAGTTCCACTTCACGTGGGGGCTGCCGGTGCGTCCAGAGGTATGACGCCCGGCAGCCACTCCCAACCGTTCTTTGAGGAACGCGCGTAAGGCGCAGAAGGCAGCAAGCACCATGGCACAGCAACGCATCCGTATCCGCCTGAAAGCATATGACTATCGTGTGCTCGACACCTCGACGGGAGAGATTGTCGACACCGCCAAGCGCACAGGCGCGCAGGTCGCCGGGCCGATCCCGCTGCCCACGGTGAAGAACAAATATTGCGTTCTGCGTTCCCCGCATGTGGACAAGAAATCGCGGGAAGCCTTTGAGATCCGCACGCACAAGCGGCTGATCGACATTCTGGAACCGACACAGCAAACGGTGGACGCGTTGATGAAGCTGGATCTGCCTGCGGGCGTCGACGTTGAAATCAAGACGGTCACGAAATAAACGCAACACCTACAGTGCGCACGGGACCGTGACGCATGATGAGGAGACAAGCAATGCCAGTGAATGGAATGCTCGGCAAGAAGATCGGGATGACCCAGGTCTTCGACGATAAGGGTGAGGTCCATCCGATCACGGTGCTCAAGGTGGGCCCGTGTGTGGTGACGCAACTGAAGACGCAAGTCAAGGATGGCTACGATGCCGCCCAGGTTGGTTTGGTGGAGTTCGTGAAGGCGTCGAAGGTGAATAAGCCGATGACGGGGCATTTCGGCAAGGCTGACACGCCCCCGGTGAAGTACATCAAGGAATTTGCCATTGAAGCGGCGACGGACGGAACCGATGGCGTGAAGGCCGGTGACCGCGTGTTGGTCGATCTTTTCGACGGTGAAAAGTTTGTCGACGTGATTGGGACCTCAAAGGGTCGTGGATTTGCAGGCGTTGTTCGCCGGCATGGCTTTGGTGGCGGTCCCAAGTCGCACGGACATATGTTCCAGGTGCAGGGTTCGATCGGCGCCTCGTCCTTTCCTTCTCGCGTCTTTCCAGGGCAGCGCATGCCGGGTCACTTCGGTACGGATCAGGTGACTGTGCGCAATCTGCGCATTCGCGGCATCGATGCGGAAGAGAATCTGCTGATGGTGGAGGGCGCCGTGCCGGGCCCGCGCGACGGATACGTCATGATTTCAAAGGCGAAGGCGCCGCCGCGGGAACGCCGCGGGTTTGCGGGTGCGGGTACGGTCGATCCGTTGAAGGCGAGCAAGAAGGCATCCGCAGGCAAGAAGAAGTAAGGAAGGTTCCAGGGTCCAAGGTCGAGGGTTCAGAGTCCAGCATTCAGCAAAGCTTTGTACCCTGGGCACTGAGCCCTGACCACTGATTCAACCTCTGCGCGGAAAACAGACCGGGAACGCAGAGAAACAGACGAACGGCGGGCCGCATCGATGGCTCGCAGAATGGATGGGACGATGGCAAACATCGATCTTCGCAACCTGGCGGGAGACACGGTCGGCAGCGTAACGCTTGCCGATGAGATCTTCACCGGAGAAGTCAATGACGCGCTGCTTTGGGAGGCGGTCAAGCACTATCGGGCTTCTCTGCGACAGGGCACAGCGGCGACCAAGAACAAAAAGCTGGTTTCCGGCTCGGGCAAGAAGTTGTGGAAGCAGAAGGGGACCGGGCGCGCTCGTGTGGGCAGTGTACGGTCACCGATCTGGCGACATGGCGGCACAGTGCATGGACCGCAGCCCCGGTCGTATGATTATGCCTTCCCGAAGAAGAAGCTTTTTGGCGCTCTGCGCTCCGCGTTGGCGGCGAAATTGGCTGATGGCAAGCTGACCGTCGTCGAGAATTTCGAAGTCGCGGAAGCGAAGACAAAGCTGTTCCGGCAAGCGCTGGATCGCTTCGATGCGAAGAAGACTGCCCTTCTGGTGGAAAGCTCGCAACAGCTGAATGAAAAGCTGTATCTCGGTTCGCGCAACCTCGACGGCGTGGAGTTGGTGCTTTCGTCCGAGGTGCATCCGTACGATCTGCTGCGCTATGAACACGCTATTTTTTCCAAGGCGGCGATTGAAGCGCTTCAAGACACGCTGAAGAAAAACTTGCCGAAACGCCATGCCGCTGCGGCGGAGACCAAGCTTCCGGAGGCCGCATAATGTCGACTTTGTACACCACGATCCGCCGCCCCCTGATCACGGAAAAGGCGTTGACCACTCGTGAAACGGAAGGTTCTCTCGTATTCGAGGTCGCCGCAGAGGCGACCAAGACCGAAGTGAAGCAGGCAGTCGAGCGGCTCTTCAATGTGAAGGTCGCCTCGATCCGCACCGCGAACGTGGAGGGCAAGGAGCGGCGCCGCGGTAAATTCTCCGGATACAAGGCGGATTGGAAGAAGGCGTATGTTCGCCTGAAGAGCGGGGAAAAGGTGCCCGACTTCGCCGCCGAGATTTAAAGCAGCGAACAGCGACCACGAAGTAGTCAGATCGCTGTTTTCCCGATAGCTCCGCAGGAAGAAACCAGGTATCGTGCTTCGGCGATCCGAAGCACGGCAGGCCAACGAGGCAAGGATAAAGACATGCCGATTAAAAGTTTTCGACCGATCACCCCGACACTTCGCTTTCAAACAAAGCTGGTGAATGAGGACATCACGACCGACAAGCCGCATAAGCCACTGCTTGCCCCCAAGCAGCGCACCGGCGGACGAAACTCTGCCGGATTGCTGAGCATCCGCCACCAGGGCGGAGGTCACAAGAAGCAGTTGCGGCTGATCGACTTCAAGCGGGATAAGTATGGCGTTCCAGGCACGGTTGCCACGATCGAGTACGATCCGAACCGCTCCGCACGGATCGCCTTGGTTCATTACAAAGATGGTGAAAAGCGGTACATCGTGCAGCCGGTAGGGCTCAAAGTGGGCCAGACGATCATGAGCGGACCGGAGGCGGATATTCTGGTGGGCAATGCGTTGCCGTTGAAGAATATTCCTGCCGGTACGACCGTGCACAACATCGAGTTGCGACCCGGCAAGGGTGCACAGATGGCGCGCTCTGCGGGTGCACAGGTACAGCTCGTCGCCAAGGAAGGCGAGTACGCTTTGCTGAAATTGCCGTCCGGCGAGACCCGGCGTGTGCTGGTGGAGTGCATGGCCACGATTGGGCAGGTCGGCAATACCGATCATGAAAATGTGACGATTGGCAAAGCCGGTGCAAACCGGTGGCGAGGCATTCGTCCCGCCAACCGCGGTGTCTCGATGAATCCTGTCGATCACCCGCACGGTGGTGGTGAAGGAAAGACCTCGGGCGGACGGCATCCGGTAACGCCGTGGGGTCAGCCGACACGAGGATACAAGACGCGCAATAACAAGCGTACCGATGTCTTCATCGTGCAGCGCCGCAGCAAATAAGCCAGGGGTGTAGGCAAGGGGGAGTGGCTTCTTGCCTCACACAAGCAGCTGGTAAGAGCAGGGCCCGGGAAGGTTTCACGCAAAGATTGCGGGGAGACGGTAGGGCAAAACCAAGTCGCGGACACCTTTCACGCGATTCGTTGTTTTGAGCATAGGAGTCACAATGGCACGTTCTGCAAAGAAGGGCCCGTTCATCGATACGCACCTGATGGTGAAGGTGGATGCGCTGAATGCGGCGAATGACAAAAAGGTGATTCGTACCTGGTCTCGCCGCTCGACCATTCATCCGGACATGGTGGGCCACACGATTGCGGTGCACAATGGAAAGAAGTTTATTCCGGTGTACTGCACGGAGAATATGGTGGGACACAAGCTGGGCGAGTTCTCGGCAACCCGTACGTTCAAGGGACACACGGCCAAGGGCGGCGACACGGCGAAAGCGAAGTAACACTGCAGACGACGGCCGACACGGCCCATAAGGATCTAGCAATGGCAAAGACAGTAACGAGTACGGAATTTCGCGCGGAAGCGCGATTCCAGCGATCAAGCCCGCAGAAGGCGAAGCTGGTGTTGGACCTGATCAAAGGCAAGCGCATCGAAGCAGCGCTGACCACGGTTGCCTTCGCAAACAAGCGGATCGCGCCGGTGATTGAGGGCGTGCTGCGTTCGGCGGTGCAGAACGCCGTGTACCTTTCCGACGAGCGTGGTCTGGATGTCGACGTGGACAATCTTTACGTAAAGACGGCAGTGGCCAATGAGGGCCCGCGCCTGAAGCGGCTGCGTCCGGCGCCGATGGGTCGGGCGTTCCGGTATCAGCGCCGCCTGACGCACATCATTGTCACGGTAGCTGAAAAAGCAGCCGAAACGACTGGCAACGAGACCGGTGACGCAGCAGGGGCAACGGCAGGCGCTGGATCTCGCCGTTCCAAGATACGGCAAAGCACAAGTAAAAAGATCGCCGCAGGGAAGACCGCCAAGGCTGTCGCGGCATAGACGAGAAAGCATACGCCAAGCCGGCTCAACCGGCGTAGGCGAGAAGAAGGGTACCATGGGACAAAAGGTCCATCCGTATGGATTCCGCCTCGGCGTAAATAAGCCGTGGAAGTCGCGCTGGTTTGTGGAGCGCGGCTATGACAAATTGCTGGTGGAAGATGTCAAGCTGAAGGCGGAGCTTCGAGAAAAGCTGAAGCAGGCCGGCGTGAGCTCGGTAGAAGTGGAACGGCCAGGCAACAAGCTTCGATTGATCATCCGTACCGCGCGTCCCGGCATCATTATCGGCCGCAAAGGTGCGGAGATCGATAAGCTCAAGGCCGATCTGCAGAAGCGCACAAACCGCGAGGTGTTCATCGACATCCTCGAGGTAAACAAGCCGGAGTTGGATGCGCAATTGGTGTCGGAAAACATCGCGTTACAGTTGGAGAAGCGCGTGAGCTTCCGGCGCGCGATGCGAAAGAGTGTCGATTCAGCGCTTCGTTTTGGGTGCAAAGGTATCAAGGTACGCGTTTCGGGCCGGCTGAACGGAAATGAGATTGCGCGTTCGGAATGGTATCTGCAGGGCCGTTTGCCCCTGCACACGCTGCGCGCCGATATCGATTATGGCTTTTCGGAAGCTAAAACGACGTATGGCGTCATCGGTGTGAAGACATGGGTTTACCGCGGCGACATTTATGAGCAGCGGAAACGCCGTGAGCCCGCCCCTATTACCACGGGCGCGTTTTAGTCAGACCTGCAGAAAGAACGGAAGAATGGGTCTGGGCTTCCCCTGGGCCTGTTCTTTCGCTATACTTATCTAGTTTGGCCCTGAGTCTGCCGCCTCGCTCCGTGAGTTCGGTAGCAGAGACCTCGGTCAGCGTTCTCCAGCCTCGCTGGAATCCCGCTGCGCGACACTCAGCACCCCGATTTGTATCCACGTTGACGATTCTTCGAAGGCGCCCCCAAGGGCGCATAAGGATTTCTTTCATGCTTCTGCCCAAAAAGGTGAAATACCGCAAACAGCAGCGCGGCCGCATGTGCGGCAAGGCGTGGCGTGGATCCGACATTGCGTTTGGCGACTACGGTTTAAAGGTGCTCGAGTGCGGGTATATTACGGATCGTCAGATTGAAGCCTCGCGTATCGCAATGACGCGCTTCATCAAGCGTGGCGGCAAGGTCTGGCTGCGGTTGTTCCCGGACAAGCCGATCACCAAAAAGCCCGCAGAAACACGTATGGGCAAGGGCAAGGGCGCCCCGGATCATTGGGTAGCGGTCGTTCGCCCAGGCAAGCTGCTCTTCGAGATGGAAGGCGTTCCGCTGGATGTGGCGAAAGAGGCCATGCGATTGGCAAGCCACAAGTTGCCGCTCAAAACCACGTTCGTGGTGCGCCCCGGCGTGTCAACCGAGGTTGTCGCGAAGTAGAACGTGATCGAACCCGGATGAAACCGGCAGACCCCAAGAAGTTTTCAGGAAGTTACGGACATGGATATCGCAAAGATTCGCGGATTGAGTGAAGAAGAATTGAAGGGTGAAGAGGCGAAGGTAGCCGAACAGCTCTTCCGCATCCGCTTCGCCAAGAGCTTGGGCAAGCAGGAGGGCGTGGGCAAAATTCGCGGCCTGAAGCAGGACATTGCCCGGATAAAAACGATCACGCGCGAACGTGCGCTCGCAGGCGCCGCGACAGCGACGGCAGGAAAGGCATAACCATGGCGGATGAAATGGTGAACACAACGGCACCTGCCGAAGCTCCGGCGCAGCGCCGCAGTGAGAAGGTAGGCCAGGTCGTTTCGACAAAGATGCAGAAGACGATCGTGGTAGAGATCGAGATGCGCAAGGCGCACCCGAAGTATAAGCGGGTGTTGAAGTCGAACAAGAAGTTTTATGCACATGACGAGCAGAACTCCGCGCGCGTGGGTGACGTGGTGCGCATCCGTGAAACCCGGCCGCTATCCAAGCTGAAACGCTGGTCATTGGAAGAGATCATCCGCCGTTCATCCTTGGCGATCACCGAAGACAAGCCGGCCTTGGCCGCAAAATAAGCCGGTGCGGGAGCGCGGCAGCCTGCGGGCGATGTCGGCTTCGACCTATGTAGGAGAGATACGATGGCAGTACAAATGCGCACGATCCTTGCGGTGGCCGACAACTCCGGCGCACGCAAGTTGCAGGTCATTCTGCCTTTGGGTGGCGGACTTGGAAAGAAGGCCGGTTTAGGCGATGTGGTCACGGCGGCGGTGAAGGAAGCTTCACCTGACGGCACCGTAAAAAAGGGAAAGGTGGTCAAGGCGGTCATCGTGCGAACGCACAAGGAATACCGGCGCCGGGACGGAACCTACATCCGCTTTGATGAGAATGCGGCGGTCGTGATCAATGATGCAAATGAGCCGGTAGGCACGCGTGTGTTTGGCCCGGTGGCGCGCGAATTGCGCGAGAAGAAGTTCCTGAAGATCGTTTCGCTTGCTCCGGAAGTGATTTAAAGGGCACCCACGCCACATAACGAGATTCAGCAGCAGCGGGTTCCGGCTCCGACAGATCGCCGAGGGAAGTGGGAGTGATGGCCAAGATCAAACGGAACGACATGGTTGTTGTGATAGCGGGCAAGAACAAGGGAACAGCGGACAAGCCCACCAAGGGTCGCGTTCTGCGCGTGATCAAAGATAAGAACCGCGTACTGGTAGAAGGGGTAAACATGATCAAAAAGCATGTGAAGCCCAATCCGCAGCGAAACATCGCGGGCGGTATTTTGCAGCAGGAAGCACCCATCCACATTTCGAATGTGATGTTGGCTGACTCCGAGGGCAAGCCGACCCGGGTCGGATTTCGGTTCGAAGGGGAAACGAAGGTTCGGGTTGCGCGGTCGAACAACAGTGACATCACGGAAACAGAGACAAAGCGCTAACCGGCGGTAAAGCGGCGCGAGAAGTGCAATCCCACGCAGCGGTACACGACAGCAATCAAGTCACTCCGGCACCGTGGAGAAGGAAGTGAGTACATGGCAGCACGACTGAAAAGCAAGTACGCCGAAGGAATCAAGGCCCAGCTTCAGAAGGAGCTTGGCCTCGGCAACGTAATGGCAGTGCCGAAGATCGAGAAGATTGTGATTAACATGGGCATCGGCGAGGCCACACAAAACAACAAGATTGTCGACCCGCTGGTTTCGGATCTGGGCGCGATTACGGGACAAAAGCCGGTCGTCACGAAGGCGAAAAAGTCGATTGCGGCGTTTAAGTTGCGGGAGGGTATGCCGATCGGTGCAATGGTGACCCTGCGTGGCGACGCGATGTACGAGTTCCTCGATCGTCTGGTCTCTGTGGCTTTGCCACGCGTCCGCGATTTCCGCGGGGTGTCATCCAAGAGCTTCGACGGCCGCGGCAACTACACCCTTGGCTTGCGGGACCAGCTGATCTTTCCGGAAATTGATTACTCCAAGGTGGAAAAGACCAAAGGCATGAACGTGACGATCGTGACCACGGCGAAGGACGATAATGGGGCGCGCGCGTTGCTGCGTGCGTTCGGCATGCCCTTCCGTCAGGGCGCGTGAGCATCAAGTGTGCCGGTTGTTCGTCGGTATCGATGGAAAAGTAGGTCGCTCCCCCTTTGGCGAGCTCAGGGCGCGGGATGACAAACAAGAAGGAATGAGAGAGTACAAACATGGCGACCACTGCAAAACGCGTCAAAGACGCTCGTAAGCCAAAGTTTAAGTCCCGTCAGCATAACCGCTGCCAGCTGTGCGGACGTCCCCGGGCGTTTCTACGCAAGTTTGGCATTTGCCGGTTGTGTTTCCGTGGACTGGCGCTCAAGGGAGAGATTCCGGGCGTGGTGAAGTCGAGCTGGTAGGAAGTTAGGTTGGCGGCGCGAGAGAACCCGCATCGCTTTCAAATACAGCAGGCGCAGCAGAAAGCGCCGCAGCCATCGCCGCTGGTTCTCCGGGTGCCTTGTGATGAGGTTGCTGGAGCGAACGGGAGATGAAAGGAAAATGATGAATCTGACTGATCCGGT